>NZ_QTMZ01000052.1:6968-33790 GCF_003602935.1 Bacteroides sp. AM54-2NS | reverse complement strand
GTTTTTATACGCTTAGCGGCATCGTGACCAACCAGATGGGAAAGAATGTACGGGACGGTGACGCTTTCATTTTTATCAATGCGAATTGTACCTGTATGAAAATCCTCCAATACCTGCACTATCATCCTCTATCAAACAGGGTTGAGATAACGCTTGGGATAACCAATCCTCCCAGTGGCAGGATTGTAAAAAGACTACTGGCCGATGCCGTAACCAAAGGAATGATAGAAGTACTCTAACAATAGTAGTGCCACTATTTTATAAGCAGCACTGCAATTGTTCCTTACCCCAGCAAATGCACCTCCTGTAACCTCACCAACCCCAAATACATCTTCAAGAACACCTCCTGATACACCTTCAGATCCGGGAAATAGACGAAAGACTTCCGGGCAAAAGAGAGGCACGTGAATGGCCGTTCATTCGGAACCTCCATTTCCGGATAGCGTTTCTTCGCCTGGTCAACCGCCATCTTGTTCAGTGAAGCCACGAAGTTAGCCTGGCGTATCGGATTCCATTTCGGGGTTTCAAGAATCACCATCCCATCTTTCCGCTCAGGAATAACCAAATATTCATCCTGCACGTTACGGACGTAATAGCACACAAAAGACAAGGCTCATAGACATTATCCCCTACATGAATACCGATAACCCGTTCTTCAACCGGTGTACCGGCAAAGCATTCCGCAATCTGTTTCATGGCATACCCATGCAACAAGGCAGCATCAGAAGCCAACAGATAAGCCGGTGCGGTACGCTCTCCTCCCTTATCGATGGCAGCAAAGACAGAAGGACTCCAACAGAGATGGATGAGCTTTCCTTTTTCTTTCTCACGAAGGGAAGCGACACATAAACGGTTATCAAAGACCAAACGGGCTTCTTTCGTTTCCGGATGGAACTGGAACACGTTCCGTACCCTGTCCGGCTTATGGATATCCATCATCAGATAGCCCTGCCAACCGGACACGTGCTTTGTCTTCAAGACGGTTTCGCTTTCCTCCACATCGAAAAGATAAGACAAGAGCTTTTCTCGCTTACAACATACGAAGAGAGAAAGCTCGTCCTGTTCTTTCATCTGCTGCATATCCAAGGAAAGAACAAAAGCCAATTGCCAAGGAGTAAGCTCGGAAAAGCCATGTAATTCAATACAAGACAACGCATCCTTCTCCGGTGAGTAAACGACATATCCCCGGCCACCTATCTCATATCTCAACATGAAATCCCCCTGTTCAGTGGATGATAATTCTGTAAAACGGTCTGATAATTCATAAAGCAAATATATTAAGTTAGTATTCATCATAATGAGAAATCGGGACCACTCTTGCGTTTCCGTTTCTTTTTGGACGGTATGAGATCATCCTCTTGCGACTTCTTCCCGCTGCCGGTAATGTCAAGTTCCGGAATGGCCATAACTCCCCCACCCTGCATATAGAAAGCCTCACGATCCACCCGCTCACGGAACTCCCCTACCCTATCGATATGTGGCGAGAGACCGACAGCCACACCATCGAAATGCTTCTGGATATTCTGATAAGTGAGCTTACGGGAAAGATCCGCACCTTTAAAGACATGAGCATTTTCCACGTTTTCCATATAAAAGGAAATCCCGTATGCGCCTTTGCTGTTTACATGTTCCGTCACACGGATCGATTCTTCCGCCAACCTTTTCTTAAAATCCTCATAGCCTAAAGAAGCGTTCAATGCCTTAAACACATGGTCATAGAGATAATGCTTCTGTTCATCGGCGCTCATGCCCCGGCCATCAAAACGAATATTACCAAAACGATATTTCTGAGGAAGTGAAACGTCCTTCAGGTAAAAGCCTGAATCCTTGATGCCATAGACATAATAGGATTTGTCCTTCTTGGTGACCAGACGCATATACAATCCTTCTTGTTCCAGGTTCCTTCGGAAATCGGATGTACTTTCGGAAAAAGAGTAGATGCGGTCAAGCTGTTGTAACAGTTCATCCTTGAACAAGGGGTTGAAAAAACCTCCTTTTTCCAGCAATGCGAAAAGGTTGTCATAGCTTTCATCCCCCAATAGGACACGCCATTCTTCATTGGCCAATTTTATTTCTTGCAAGGGTTTATTCAAAGACCGGTATGTATCGGATTGTTCCAGGACAGCCGATACCTTATCCTTGTAATTATAACTACGCATGGCTTTCTTCAAGGCCGCATCGAAATAATAGTTACGGTATTGCGCCTCTCCCAACGTGGTTCTCTTGCCTCCTTCCCTTTCCAAAGGCAACAGACCGTACTTCTGCTCCAGTTCCCTTGAGATCTTTTCGGAACGGCTGTAATTATTTCCGGAAGGAATGCTTTTGCCTTCTTCATCAATTGTGGTCAGCAGCACATGCACATGGCTGTGTGCCTTGTCGGTATTTAGGACAACGGCATAACAGGACTTTCCGTACCCCATCCTCTCGATATATTCCCCGGCAAGAGAAAGCCACTGTTCATCGGAAAGGCTTTCTCCCGGATAGAGGCTCAGAATAAATTCCGCATAAGGTAGTTTCACCCGGTCATTCAACTGGGAGATAAGTTTCATGTAGGCTGGCATGGCGGCCAGTTCGTCACCAGTGGAGGTGTAAAGCACTTTTCCGTTTCCTTCCTTGACCTTGGAAAGCTGGTATTCAATTTTCCGGCTCATGGACAGGTGGGATGAGAAAGAAGGTTGTATCTCGGCTATCATAACAATTTCCGGTTAATGGTTTCTACATCCGAAAGGTATTGGTTAATCCGATCCAATGAATACAATATATTTTCATCGGACGGAAGCGTATTGATATGTTTGGCAAGCTGGTTGATATTGGCTCCTATTTTACGAAGTTCATATATCATTTGCACATCGGTTTTCGATATGCTTCTGCCTTTCAAGGCAGACTCTCTGATAAAGGAAGAAAGGGATTTTCCCTCTTCCTTTGAACGTTGAAGAAGCTGTTCTTTCTCGGCTTCCGTCAAGCGGATCTTTATACTTATATCTCGATTCTCTTTCATATATACAGAGTATGTGAGTGTAACGAACATTGGTCGGCAGCTCGGCTGTCGCAAGGTTTTTTGTACCCACAAAAACATACCTTGCATTAGCAAAGATATACAATAATACTCAGCTGTGAAACAAAACCAGACAAAAGTCTTGATTTCTTAATCCAGATTAACCGCTCACTTTGTTACAAAGTAACTACGCACATTGTAACAGGCGAACGGAAAGCCATTAGTTACAAAATACATAATTACTAATTATATTATTACAAAGTATGAACATACATACTTAATTATAAGATTAAGTATGTACATATTTATATTTATATTTATATATGTAATTACTTATACAATTAAGTAAAAAAGTGTATAATAAATTAATTATAAAAGTATGCAATTATTTAATTTATTATTTATATATTTGCGCACATACTTAAAAACGTACATTATGGGACAAATATTACCAGGAGTAGTCGTAGCTTTTGAGAATCCCAAGGGCGGGGTAGGGAAGTCTACGCTGACAGCTTTGTTTGCAGGTTATATTCATTCGCAGTCAAACGAAGAGGGGGGCTTATCCATTGCCGTGGTGGATATCGACGACATGCAGAACACTATCGGAAAATTACGTGAGGACGAAGCCGAGGACGGAATCATGAAAAAGGAAGAAGAATATGAGGTTATCAATATCTCTTCCTCAGAGTTCATCAACCAACTGGATTTCCTTCAGGACAATTACGACATTATACTTGTCGATTTTCCGGGTAACCTGAAACAAAACGGTGTAGTTGAAACGCTGCACTTCGTTGACGTGATCATCATTCCCTTCGAACCGAACCAGACCGATTTAAGACCTACATTGACCTTTTACTATAACATCTATGAAGGGATTATCGAAAGCCGTCGAAAGATTGGTAAAAAGACTACCGTGCGTGGTGTTATGAACCGTGTTCTTCCGAATGTGCTGGAGTTCAAAGAAATTTTGAAAAATAAAAAAACCTTGCCTTTCGAGTTGATGCAAAACTACATCAAGGATTCAAGGGTTGACTATCAACGCAATTTAAGTACGCTGAGTAAAGCGTACCATCATCCCTGTGATGCTTTCTGTGAAGAGGTATTGGAATTAATCTGTAACCATATAGGAGAATAAAGCTATGGCAACCAACAAAGAAAGGACATCATCAGCCGCCATGAGAAAACTCTTGCTGCAAAGCGCCAGTAAGAAAGAGCAGGAAATCCAGCAGATCGGAAGTGTTGCGGAAAGCACTATCCCCCAACCTGCGATTGAGCACCCCATCCATGAAGAGGTGAAAGAATCGGCTCCAGTCAAAGAAACCGTCCAAGAACCTCAGCCGGAACAAATGGAAAAGCCGGAATCCAAACCTTCCGTGCAGTCTTCTCCAAAAACAGAAGAAAGCAAAGTCTGCGGAAAAAAATTCTCGGAATATCTGGAAGAGCGAAAATTAAAGAACACCGAAGTAATCCGGATATCCAGCGAAACCCACAGAAAGCTGAAGCAGATTGCTATGGCCACTGGATTAGGAATGCACAACATCGCAAACAACATTCTTGAAGACATATTGACCAGCCATAACAAGGAGATTCAAGCGATACTGAAGAAGTATATGAGCATCTGATTCTACTTTCGGAAAAATATATACGCCTGTTCGACTGCATCCGTCGGGCAGGCGTTATTTTTGCACACCGTTTTAGTGAAGGCCGGCATTGAACCGGGACACTTTTACACAACTGCGGAAAAATCCCTTTGCCTATTATCCTGGACAATATGTTAAAGAATTCAAACCTCTACTTGTTTCCACCTCAAAATTTTTTCCGAAAGTAAGAATACGGTAACAAAATCATTTCTTCGTTTTATTTAGGTTTTTAGGGATTTAAGTATTTGTGGGACACTTTTACACAACTAATAAGGGAGGTTTTCCGTATAATCAACTATATTATTGCAAGTTAGCACTTACTGGCATCTTCTCGTAACCGGGACACTTCTGCACAACTAACCGACTATTCGGGACACTTCTGCACAACTGAACAGGAAAGTCGGGATACTTTTACACAACTAGAATCTGCATTCGGGACACTTTTACACAACTAAATCAGGAATCCGGGACACTTCTGCACAACTAAACCGGCCATTCGGGACACTTTTACACAACTGGGGGATCGGAAACAGCCGTAGTCGGGACACTTTTACACAACTAAATCAAGAAACAGCACGAAAAAAATGCTTTGGAATCTTCATTTATAGGGAGTTAGATTCACTATCTCCGTAAAAAAACGTATCTTTGCATCAGTAAACAACAAGTGTCCGCCTATGAAGGAAAGTAATACACAAAAAGAGTTGAGCAGAGTCCCCAGGACTCTCAGCGAGTCTTCCAACACGAAAGTATTGGAAGTTCTATTTGATGCAGGCGGCACTGTCATGTCTGACATTATCATTTACGTGGCATCTTCACAAATGAAAGATCTGTTCGGCGACTGCTGGTTCTCCATCAACGATTTTTGTGAGGTCATGGGGTATGAACGAACCAAGTTGCAACGAAAACTGACCGAGAAGCAGCTTGATTTCCTGTTCAGCAACCAACGTCCGGTATATATCACCGAACAGAACGGCCAAAAGATAGAGCATCCGATAGAGAACACCTTTGAAGCGGCGTTATACCGTTTAGGGACATCCAACCTCAGTGTAGCATACGCCATGAACGGCAAGACGCAATATAAGTTCATTCAAATACTGGACCGCTTTGAGATAAAGGATAACTTCGGCACGAAAAAGCGCACCAAGCGGAATTACAACGTGCATCTGAGCAAAGATCTGATGAATACTTTGCTTACCGAATACAATCTGCTGGAACTGAAAGACTACCGTAACCTGCCCAACCGCAAAGGCTACCGCAAGTTTTATCTGAACCTGGCGAAAATGATTTACCTGATCAAGTATAAGATTGACCAAGGACAAGCACCTTATTTCACCGTTACGGTTGACCAACTTGCCAAGGAATTTGATGTAACGGTAAAGGACAACCATGACCGGAAGAAGAAGGTGACCAGCATCTTAAACGGTATCAACAAAAAGCTGGAGAGAACCAAATTCCAATACCAGTACATCAAAGGAAAAGGGGAGAAGTGGCCCTACACCGTACAGTTTTTCTTTGACCAGGAAACATTGGAATATTTCGACGAAAAGATAAAGGCGATACTGACCTCGCAATATCACGATGCGCTTAAATCATGCTTCTTGTTAAACAAGAAAGGCATTCCCGTGAGCAGACATTATCAATATAAGGATTTCTTTAAATTGGGAACCGGCGAATATTATCATGAATTTACCGCATGGCTTTATTCTGAAGAGGACAAGGAGATTAAGGAGAACATCTACCGGGATATCTATATAAAGGTAGTAGCATTCGTCCAGAAGACCTTGCCGTCAACTTAAATCCCTAAAAGTTGGAACAAAAACCATAAAATAGTATCTTTGCAGCGGATTGTCAGAAAATTGGCAGCCCGCTTTTTACATACGTCCGTCTGTCTAACAAAAGAGTGGCATCTATCGTTAAGGAATTAACAACAACAGGCGCATGCCTGTACCAGTATGAAACTGGTACGGGGCGTGCCTTTGTTGTTGGAACGCCACGTCCATGTTAGAGGGTACGTTTCCGTACCCTTATATAAACATAAAACAAATTCAATGGTTCAAACAATTGCCACCCTGATAGATGAGACGCTCATGGTAATGGGCGCCCATCTTCACGTGCGGATGACAGACGAAGAAAAGGCGTATCTTGATGCTCATTTCGAGCTTATCCATATCAAAAAGGGAGAACACCTCGTCACCAGGGGCGAGGAAGTATGCTACCTCTATTATCTGGAATCCGGCATCGTCCGGTTATGGTTTCCGGACAAAGAGAATAGAGAGATTTCAGCACGGTTTATCCAAGCCAAAGAGTTCATCAATTTTTTCCTTTCACATGAAGAACACCATGCCCACTACAATATCAAGGCATTGGAGCCATGCAAGATCTGGAGATTGCCCAAAAAAGATCTTCATCAGCTATATGAGTTATCCATCAATTTCAACAAGCTGGCCAGAATACATTTGGTAAGATCCATCAACCGCAAAATAATAAGGGAAGAGGAGTTTTACACACTGGATGCCGAAGCGCGTTACAAAGCGCTTTTGGCCAATGAAAAATGGCTGTTACGTTCAATACCCTTAAAAGACATAGCAAGTTATATCGGCATCACGCCACAAGCATTGAGCAACATCCGAAAGCGCATATAAACCAAACCCTATAAGCCGGGCAGGACAGTTTTACACAACTAATCCTATCCGGCTTTTTTCTGTAGAATTATTCCACACCTGCCGGTTTACGGCACATGTATTTTTTAATGCACATTAAATAAACACGAAAGGCCCTTTAAAAGCCCTTCATAAAATTTGTCCTCCCGTATATAATCTATATGTTTGGAGCGAAAACAACGCGATAAGCACCTTGATTCGGTTCTGCCGACAGGAATCCGCGTAAATTGGAAACACCGTATGAGACAAATAGAAAAATATATAACATTAATAACCTAAAGAGTAATTCCCATGGAACACATCAGACTGACTGCTATCAGCCTTAGCCTGCTGTTATGCACCGTAAGCGCTTTTGCGCAACGCCATTATGAGAACATCCCGGCACTTGAATTGAACTACGGCACTAACCTGTTCGGCAATGCAGGCAACTATTACAACCTGTCCTTTTCCAGATACATCAACCGGACAAGCTATTGGAAAGCCGGGTTTAGCTATTTTGAGAAACCTTACGAATATACAGCCAACCTACCGCAAGTCTCTACCTTGAACCCGGAAGAAACGATTCCCGAAACGATACATGACAAGGGTAAGGACTTTTTTGTGGACGGCGGTTATTACAGAACCCTGGCCTGCAACCTGAAATCCGTTTACTGGGGCATCGGCCTGGGAGGATTCATCGGTACAGAATACGTCCGCCACCCCGATAAGGAATACAACTTCATCATCGGCCCGAAACTGGAAACGGAACTGGAAGTATTCATCCTGCCCCGAACGGCATTGCTTGCCCGCATACAACAACATTGGAATCCCCTATCCATTGACAAGTGGAACACTGTCTGGAACGTAGGAATAAAGATACTGCTCTACTAACCGACAAATCATATCACCATGCTTATTATCATATTGTTAGCCGATACAAATGTATCCGGCCTGATCTCCTTATACCGTGAAATAGGCGCCATGCTGATAGGGGTAGGCTTTCTATGTGCCGGACTAGCGGTACTTAAAAAGCTGATAAGCAACCACGAGCGCACCAAAGAGGCCATCATCACCTATATCACGGCATTGGTCACTTGGCTCATTATCTGGCAACTCTTATGAACGTAGTGGATTTGATACTGGTTGCCATACTCGCCTGTGTCACGCTTCACTTTTACTTTCGGAAAAAGAAGAAAGCACTTTCTTCCGGAAAGGAGAAAGAGAAGCCGATAAGGGAGGCGGTGCGCAAGGAAGGGCAGGAGAGAGCCTGTCCGGTCATCTGCGTGGTATTTCAGCCTGAGCTGGAAGAAGAGGAATTGGCTGCCGAGATAGCCGATATGTACCTGCATGGAAGAGCCTACTACTACTCAGGCAAACCACTGCCGGAACAGCCGAAAGAAGAGCCCATATCCATCAAGTATAAGGATGTGCAATGGGAGAGACTGAAAACGATTCATGTTTAATTAAAAAATAGGAACAAAATGAAAGCAATCGAAAATGTAAGAGAAAAAGCGAACCAAGTCATTAACCGCTATGGAAAGGTTATCTTCACCTTTCTCATATTCTTCACGCTGTTGGGAACGGCACAAGTGGCGGAGGCACAAAGCGGCCTGAAGATTAACAGCCTATCCGAAGTGACAGACAAAGCCAAAGAGGGTGCGGACACCATTCTGGACGTAGCCAAATACATTTTGGCGGCGGTACTCGGCATCGCTCTGGTCTTTGTCATCTATTCGCTTGCCACGAACAATCCCCATGCCAAGGAATACCTGCTCGGCTGGATCATCGCCGTGGTAGTCATCATGGTAGCCTTCCTGATTATCTAAAAACGAAGAGCCATGAGAACCATGCGTAAAATCAACAAGCCGATCAAGTTCTTCGGTCTGTCATCGGGACAGTTCGCCATCTTCATGCTGCTGACGGCCATCATCATCATCGTGAGCATATTCAAGCAGCTGCACCCGATACTCATCATCGGAATCATTTCCGCCATTCTGTTTCTATCCGGTCTGCTGTTCCAAACCTTGAAAAAGGAACACAAGGCCGGTAACCCGGACTACCTGACCGGCCTCCGGATCAAGAACGCCACCCCCCGGCAGATAACGGACAAACGGCAGATTTTCAAATTCATCCTAAAACAGCAACCATGATAGGAATCATCATACTCATATCCCTGCTAATCTGTGCGCTGTGCCTGCTGATTGCTCTGCTGTATATCCGGCAGACAGAGATAGAGGTGAAGGACAAATCCGTGGATCTGGAAAGTGTCTTGCCTATCCAGACCATCACGGAGAACGCCGTCATCAACGGGAACGGTGACATCACCGTCGGCTACCGGCTGCTTCTGCCCGAAGTGTTCACCTTGTCGGAAAGCGAGGCGCAATACATCCATGAGCGGTTGGAGGCTCTTTTGAAGCTGCTTCCGGCAGGCACGGTCATCCATCAGCAGAATTTCTACTATACGGGGCGATACCATCATGCAGAATACTCTTCCAATGCCCTGATAGCGGAGAACAACCGTCATTTCAACGGCAAGGAGATACTGAACAGTTACACCAACCTGTATGTGACGTTCACGAACGGCAGCCGAAACGGTAAGATACGCAAAAGCGCATCGGGCACCTCGCTGATGCGAAAGCTGCACTACCCGTTCAAGCAACCTTATAAGGAATATCAGCAACGGCTGACAGAAATGGAAGCCTTTCTGATGAACTTTGAGAACGGTTTGTCGTCCATCCAGCAGTTTGAGATACGCAAGATGGATGATACGGAACTGAACAACGCCATCTACGACTACGTCAACCTCTCTTACGAGACACCGGAAAACGATGCCACGCAGAAGAGCGTCAACCCTATGGCTGTCAGTGAAAGCGGAAGCATGAAAATAGGGCAGCAGCACGTTTCCATCCTTTCGCTGACCAACGAAGGCGAGCATCTTCAGGAACTGGCCGTGCCGCACACCGGCAAGTCGAAGGCATACGGGGGAAACATAGAGATACCGGACAGCATACGGAGCAAATGCTCGATGCTGTACCCCGTAGGACTTGGCCTGCCGTTCAACCACATCGTAAACATCGTGATAGAGATAACCGATCCAGATGCCACCGTAACGGCCATCGGTGCGGAGAAAGACGCGCTGAACTACATCACCAACTTCTACCCTCCGGCGGCAGAGAAGCAACGCGAGCAGGCAGCCTTCTGCGATGAGATTACCCAGTTCGACTACCAGACCGCCTATACCGCCTTCAATGTCGTGCTGAACGATACAGACCGCACCTCGCTCATGCGGAAAACCGCACTGGTACAGCAAGGCTTCAGCTTTATGAACCAAAGTTCGTGCTATGTGGAGAACGCCGAGCTGTGCAACCTGTTCTTCTGCAACATACCCGGCAATGCCAGGGCCAATTACCGGGGCTTCGTCAACACGACCAAGCAGGCCATCTGCTATCTGCAAAAAGAGGGGATGTACCTTTCGGACGAGAAAGGGCATATCTACCATGACCGTTTCGGTACTCCCGCCAAGATAAACCTCTGGGATTATCCGGCGCTGAACAACAAGAACCGCATCGTTATCGGCCCGTCCGGTTCCGGTAAATCTTTCTGGCTGAACAATTACATCCTGCAAAGCTATGAGCTGGGCCGGGATGTGATGATCATTGACATCGGCGGCTCTTACCGCTCGATGATAGCCTTGAACCGGGGCAAATACTTCGACTCTACCGAGCAGAAGAAATTTGCGTTCAACCCCTTCTTGTGTGACCGTGACAAGAACGGCAAATACCTGTACATCGACACCACGGATGCCGAGTCTGCCGATGACCAGATAAAGACCATCGTCGCCATTATCAGCTACATTTGGAAGGTACGTGAACCCATGCTGCCTGCCGAAAACGCCATTCTCAGGAAATCCGTCATCGGATTTTACGACTATGTGAACAATTCTTCAATAGGAGAGAAGCATGAGCGTATCTTCCCGACGCTGATAACTTACCGGGCTTATCTGAAGGAAGTGTTCAGCAAACGGATGACCGAGTTTGAGAAACAGAAATTCGAGATAGAGGAGCTGTTGCTTTTACTGGAACCCTATACGGACGGAGAGCTGTCATTCCTGCTGAACGCTACCGAGAACGTGGATATCGTGCATGACCGGCTGATAGCCTTCGATATGGAAGATGCCTCTAAGAAAGAGTACTTTCCACTCGTTGCCATCATCACCCTGCAAATGATCGTGGATAAAATCAAGAAACGCCAGGGGTTTGCCAAAGAGCTAATCATCGACGAAGCACTCGACTTCCTGCAAGACGAGAAATTCGGAGACTTCATCGCCTACCTGTACCGAACCTTCCGTAAAAAGGAGGGAAGCATCACGCTGGCCGCACAGAACATCCTGTTTTTGAAAAACATGCCGTCCAGTATCAAGGACTCCATCATCATCAACTGCGCGACCAAGATTATCCTCGACCATTCAGAACACCGGCAGAACCTGCCGGAAGTGAAAGCCGTGCTTTCCATCACGGACGAAGAGGCCTATATGATCGAGTCGTTGCAGCGCACGGAACGCTGGAGAGAGTTTTTCATCAAGATGTCGAACGATGCCTTCATCTTCCGCAACGAGGTGTCCGACTTCGCCGCCGTAGCCTTCGATTCGCGCCAGGCGACAGTAGTACGACTGAAGCAGTTGTTCAACGAAAGCGGCTCGACCTATACGGCCATCAACCGCTATCTGGAGGAAAGGAGGAAAAAGTATGGATGACGCCACCCAAGGGCTGACCGCCCTTCTAGCTGGTCAACCGACTTCAACGGCAGCGCATACAATCTTGCCGGAAGCATTGCCGCCGCACTTTTGGGCGTTGCGCTCATTTTCGTGGTATGGGCACTCGCCACGAAAAAGGAAAATGCCAAGAGCTATCTGACAGCCTGGCTGGTATGTGTCATATTCACCCTATTATTCATCACCAACAAATAACCGTCATGAAAAGAATCATTCTCATACTCGGACTTGCCGCCTCGATAGGGCTGATGGGAACCGGCAGTGTTCATGCCCAGTTCGTCGTGCATGATCCCGGCCACACCCTGCTGAACTCAACGGAATGGATCGCCAATGTCAAGAAATGGGTTACACAAATCAATGAAATGATCGATGCCCAGGAACTGCGGCTCGGCCTGCAAAAGATCGACCAGTTGAAGGAACTCAAATCATTGAAAGAGCTTGCCGACCTGCTGGACGACGTAGCCTGCCTGAGCAGCGACTACAGCTTTTACCTGAACGTAGGATCGAATTACCACTGCCTGAAATTTCTCAACTTTCAGCGTGTGACCGTCAATCTGAGCCTGAGTACCGACCTGCTGTTCAAGTGGCCACCGTGACCAGTTACTTCTCGATGAACTCGGAAGGGCGCATGTCCTTTATCGAGCAGGTGAAGGAATCGGTGGAAAAAGCCGCCGAAGAGATGCGTGAGTTTAACGAATCCGTGCGTTCCACGGTCATTTACAAATCCATGAAGGGGCATAACCGGAAGACCTATTACCAGGGACGGTTGGCCGCTTTCACACGACACACCAATTAAAGCGTTATGAATCAAGATAATTTTCTCTGGGGACTTCAGATCACGGACGGTCTGACGATGGAACTCGTTTCGCAAATGACAGTCATCGCCTTCGGTGTTGGTGTCATCTGCTTTATCTGCAACCTAGCATACAACTATCTCTATCACGGAGCCAGCCAGCTGTTAAGCCCGAATGAGGACAAATTTCCCGACATGATGGAAATCGCCCGTTGCCTGGTACTGTTCTTCTGCCTAAGCATATACACCCCCATCGCCCAAACCATCGTAGGCACGATGGAAGTAATCAACGAAGCCACCTCGCTGACCTCCGAGCGTGCGCAGGAATTTGCCCAGTTCATGGCACAATCAGCCATCGAACAAGGAGAGATGATTGCCGAATACGACAAACACAGCCTCCAGTCGGAGGTAGCAGCCGGAGAAGACAGCACCGGCGCCATGCAGCACGAACTGGATAAAAAGATGGAAGAGGACGAAATGACCGGTGTACGCTCCAGCGTGGAGAAGATTGTGCAGCTGCTCAACCCCGCCAACCTCGCCACCCTTGTGCTTCATGGCATTTCCGCCCTATTGGTAGGAATCATACAAGTAGTCATCTTGGGTATCGGCGTGGTCATTGTCAAGCTACTGGTCATTCTCGGCCCGTTTGTCTTTGCCGTAAGCATGTTGCCGGTCTTTCAGAAACAGTTGAGTATCTGGTTCGGTACGCTCTGCTCCGCCTGTATGGTATTCACCGTCATCAATATTCTGAACCAAATCATATGGCAGACCTTCAAGGCCATCTATACGGAAAGTGCCGACATGGTGGACGCAGCTACGCAGCAGATACAATATTTAGGAATGGATCTCGCCCTGATTGGTGCTTATTGCAGCTGTTTCTGGCTATCCTCCAAAATCGTAGGACACAGCGATGCCGGGAAAATCATTTCGAAAACCGTGTCAATCGTCACCACGGCGGCCACCATCGCCCTGATGGGAGGCGCAGCGGCAGGCGGCAAGCTGACCAACGTAGGCGGTGCCGCCTCTATCGGGGCAAGTTTCATAAACGACAACAATAAAAAATAGAACTATGAATCTGATGAAATTCAAAGGAGCAGATGATGCGGTCAAGCTGACTATCCGGCTTTCAGCCGGGTACTGCATCATTCTGACTATCGCTTTTGCCAGCAGTATCATCTTCCTTATCAACAAAATAGAAAAAGCATACGGCCAGGCTCTCGTCATCGACAGGCAGGGAGAAGTCTATGAGGCAAGCAGCCTGTCTGCCAGCGATATGCGGCAATACGAATACATGAACCATGTAAAGACCTTCGTAACCCACTGGTATGCCTTTGACGAGAGCAGCTACGAGAAGAACATTTCGCTTGCGCTCAACCTCATAGGCAACAAGGGGAAGGAGCTGTTGAACGAGTACAACGATGTGAATATGCTGAACTCACTCATACAAAAGAATATCCGTTACGGGGTACGCATCAAGGATGTAGAGATTAACACACAAACGATACCCGTTTCCGGAAAGATAATCTTCACGCAGACCGGGTACCGGGCACGGGGAAGCATCTCACGTAATATCGAAGCGGAGTTCACCATCTATGATATGCTGTCCCGCAGCGAGGAAAATGCGCACGGAGCCAAGATAGAAGATTGGATTGTCCGCTATTCCGAACCCGTGGAAAGCAACGGCACCAACACATCGCAGGCAGCTTCTCCGGGCAAGAATGAAAACCAGTCAGAAACCTCTAAACCAACCGACCATGGAACCGAATAAACTTATCAAAGACAAGAACAAGCTGTTGATGGCCATCCCGGTAATCCTGGGCATCCTCTTCCTTTATGTATTCTTCATCCGTGAGGACGGGAACGTGCCGTCAGGGAGTGACAGACAGGCCGCCTCGCAAGCCTTTTTGGAACCACAGTCGGAAATGGCCGACAAGGTGAACGACAAGATGGAAGCCTATAAGCAGGACAAACTGGAAGAGCAGGAGAAGGCACGCATCCTGAAAGAGTCTCAGGTCAAAGGATCTGATTTTTACTTCGAGCTGCAAAACCAGCAGGAGCGGTATGACCGTGCCACACTGGAGCGCATCCGCCGTATGCAGAACGATCCGTACAGCGAAGTCATGGCAGAATACGGAGGTGGCCGGAACGGACGCTTCTCTCATCAGCTGGAAAGCCAACTGGACGGACTGGAGGACGAGCAGGCGCTCAACGAGATTATCCGGGAAGCCAAGAAGAACTCACGCATCCGCAAGGAACTGGAAGAATCCGACAAATACCGCAAGCGCATGTATGAACGGATTGTCAATTATGACCAAGAGGGAAAAACGGAGAAAGCCGCTGCCAACCCTTCCGGCCATCCATCCGCCGACAGCCTGATGCAAAAAGGCCCGATCTACCATGCCGAAAACGGCAAGCGGGTACGCCGCCAACCGACCTCCGCACCGGGAAACAGCAACCTCTTCAGGGCTTGCATCCACGGCGACCAGACCGTAGTCACGGGCAGTACGGTACGGATGCGGTTGCTTCAGGACGTAACCCTATCCGGCATGAAGATACCGGCCAACACGCTGTTTTACGGTATCGCCACTTTGGGAGCCAACCGCCTCGATGTGGTAGTCAGCAACCTGAAGGTAGGAGACAACCTCAATCCCGTATCGGTGGTTGTCTTCGACAATGATGCCATGGAAGGTTTGAACCTGCCCAATAACCTGAAAGCCAGTGCAGCCAAGCGTATGGAACAAGGTCTTGTACAGAACATTGACATGCCGCTCTCTTCCATCGGCACGATGGCCAGCGAAGTGACCAGCGTAGTCAACGCCACCACCCAGGTAGCCAAGCAAATCTTGAACATGAGCCTCTCACAAGTGAAGGTACATCTCAAGTCCAACTACGAAATGTATATCCAAGAAGAGAGTCAGGAATCGAAGTTGCGTAGGCAAGCCGTGCAAGCGGAGTTACAGAAGCTCTATGAGCAAATGGAACAAGAGAAAACGAACAAGAAAAATCATCCCCTTCAAACATTGATAGACAAATTATGATAGACATTCTCAATTACCTGCTTGCGCTGTCAGCGGTCTTTTTCGGCTATCGGATCTACGTATCACGCCGGAACGGACGAGCCTTTAAAGAAATCCGTCCGCTGACCGTTTCTTTCGGCATTACCCTGCTTCTTCTATGGGGCATTACCGTATTCACCGCCTTTTTTTCAAGAACCGTTTAACATATCGACAACATGAAGAAATATATTTATCTACTGTTTTACTGCTTTGTGTGCAGTCTGCCGCTCTTCGCTCAGGAAAACGGCACTCCCCGGAAACAAGCCATCAGCCAAAAAGACATCTTTATCTCTTTCGACTGTGTGAAACACCTGGTATTTCCTGTGCAAGTATCTGATATCGCCATCGGCGAACAGGAGCTTGTCATGGCCAGCCGGGTAGAAGAGGCGCCCCATATCGTCAGGCTCTCGGCGCAAGCGGAAGGATTCACCGAAGAGACCAACCTGACCGTAGTCTGCATCGACGGAAGCGTTTACACCTATCACATCCGCTACCTTCCCGAAGGCGGCACGGATTCGTACCCGAACATTTACGAGGACAACGGGAAATGGCAGCACCATGACTATCAGGCAGAAGTCAGCGACCTCCATCTGGCCGAGTTCTTCTTTCCGGAGGACATCGCTTACGGAACGCCCGGCAACGAGGTGTCCTTCACTCTGGCCGCCTACAACAACCAGTTGAAAGTATCAACCGCCAAAGATGCCGTGGCATATTCCAACCTGTTTGTGGTGGATAAGGCCATGAACACTTACCACATCACCATCAAACGGGGCAATACCTCCGTATTCACCTACAATTTTGATGACCAGCGCAAATATACCGCCCATGTGGATGTGAACAGCGAGGAAATGGAAAGATGCATCCAAGAGCTGCGCACCAAGAAGCGCAACATCTACAGCCTGGGGGTCATCGAGAACAAGTTTGAGTTGTCAATGGCCAATCTGTATGTGCATGAGGACTTCATGTTTTTCATCTTTGACCTGAAAAACAAATCATACATCGACTACGACATCGAGTTTGTCAAATGTTTCCAGCGTGACCAAAAGAAGAGCAAGAACGCCATCCAGCAAGAAACGACCATCGAACCTATCTATCAGAAAGATTTTGATACGAAAATCAAGGGCAAGAGCCGGAACCGGCTGATACTTGGTTTCGACAAATTCACGATACCCGATGATAAGGTATTCGAGATCGAGATTTACGAGCGAAACGGCGGGCGGCACATCAAGCTGGCCGTGTTGAACGAATACATCCTTTCCGCAGAACCCTTATACAAGCCACAGCCATGAAACTGAGAGAAGCATTAGACACCTATATGTTCGACAACGTGGGACAGTTCGGCGGCATCGCCGAATCACTGGGCTATCAGACCGAATACCGGGACGGATATTTCCGGTTCCGCAAAGACGGGGAAGAGCTGAGCATGAGCGTAAGCGAAATCAGGGAAAAAGCCGGAGCAAAGTACGATGAAAGCCTCGTGACCAATCAAAAGAACGTGTATCCGCCCTTTTTGACAAGGAACGTGCCAATGATCCTAAATATGTCGCCGAGCTGGAGAAGGATGGCATCAGCATCAAGCGGTGGGAGAACCTGAAGGGACATGACAAGGACGGCTTTACCGTCATCGACCATCGCCTGAAGGTATGCTACACCGGACAGTCGCTCTATGAATACGCCTACAAGCAAGGGAACATCCTCGACGGGAAAGGCACCAAGCTGGAAAAGGGTGTCATGTCTGATTTGATGGAGATACACGGCAAACCGGGGAAGCTCCGTTTCAACGATGACGGAATCTCCGTATTCTACCGCAAAGAGGCGTTGGTTATCCCGGACAAGGTGCTGGGAAAGAAGTTGGGCAAGAAAGAGAAAGAACAGCTGCTTGCCGGTGACATCGTACCCATCACCGTAAATAAGAAGGACATCCTGCTGCAAGTTGACCGGGATCTGAACTCCGTCATCCTGCGCACCAACCAGGAAATCAAGATTCCCGACATCATCGGGCAGACCAGCGAATATGGCGGCTACAAGTTAACCAAAGCCGACAAATACCTGCTCGCCAACGGCCATGCACTGGAGAACAAGCTGCTGCACAGTCCGGAAGGCTACTTCATTGCCGACATCCAACTGACGGATGACAGGAAAGGAGTCATGATACAGAACATACAGAGTATCACTCCCGGCAAGGCACAAGAGCTGATCAAGGCCATGACCCCCAAACTGGAAGCCCATGCGGCCAACATAGAAGCTGCAAAAGAGCAAAAACACGAAGAGGGGCGCAATATGGAAGCCGAGTTTAAGGAAGCGGTGGGCAAACATGACTTTGAAAAAATCGGGAAGCTCAAAGAGGAAGGATATAAACCCAGTGAAGAGTTTATCAAAGGAATCGGTAAGGAACACGGTCTGGATGAAAGGCAAACCCATGAAGTCATCCAGCTGTTCGGCACCAAGCCGGAAGAACAGGGCGAACATGAAAGGCAGGCCACACGTCTGTTGGATGCCGCACAGACCGACAACTTTCATGTCATCCAAGAGATACAGAAAGAAGGGTACCGGCTCACTCAAGAAGACCTTACCCGGATGCGTGAAACGGGTGTGCAAGCCAACACACTGATAGCCGTACAAAAGATTTTCGGGATGGAAGGCAGCACAAAGACACTGGGAGATGTCAAACTGGCCAGCACACCCAAACCCGACAACAGCAAGGAAATGGCCCGTCCGATAGCCAGCACCATCAACCGGGCTTTCAATGACTTATAACCTAAAAAATCAGGAATTATGGATTACGATGAATTAGTACAGAAAAACATTGCAGGAGAAATCAGTGACTTAGAGTTTCTACTTGCACAGGAAGAGCTTGCACAAGCCTATCAAGAAGAGATGGCTGCCAAGCAGCAAGAGACAAACAACCAAACGGCCAGAGAATGGCTGCTTGATTACGAGAACAGAAATCTATACCAATAAATCATGGATACAGCAAGTGATAAAGCATTACAGCGTTTCGCCGAACTGATGATCGAAAAGATAAAGCAGGTGGAAGACAACTGGCAAAAGCCTTGGTTCGGGATAAAGGGTGGGGGACTTCCGCAAAATATCGAGGGAAGAACCTACAACGGAGTAAATTCTTTCATGTTGTTTCTACTTTCGGAAAAAGAGCAGTACAGCCTGCCGGTCTATATGACCTTCATGCAAGCCAAAGACAACGGCCTTAACATACTGAAAGGAGAAAAGTCATTCCCAGTCATTTACTGGAATTTCTCAGTAAGAGACAAGAACGGAAAGAAAATACCTTTCGACGTATATAAGAACCTGGATAAAAACGAGCAGCAGGAATATAAGGTCACGCCGTTTCTGAAGACATACAATGTGTTCAACGTACAGCAGACCAATCTTCAGGAAACGAAACCGGAGAAATGGGAAGCATTGAAGGAGCAATTCAAGATACCGGCCATCAAGGACGAGCAAGGGATGCTCACCGTGCCTCTGATTGATGCGATGGTACGGGAACAGCAATGGATCTGCCCCATTTATTCCAAGGAAGGAAATAGTGCTTACCATGCAAGGGGAGAAGATAACCATATCGTCGTACCCCTGAAGGGGCAGTTTAAGGACGGAGAGAATTTCTACTCCACACTACTGCATGAGATAGCGCACTCGACTGGAGAACCTGAGCATCTGAACCGGGAAAAAGGCGTGATTTTCGGAGACAAGCAATATGCCAAAGAGGAACTGGTTGCCGAACTCACCTCCGCTACCGTCGGGCAAAGCCTGGGAATATCCACCCATATCCGGGAAGAAAATGCCATGTATCTAAAAAACTGGCTGGGAGCCTTGAAAGAAGATCCCAAATTCATCTACAACATCCTTGCCGATGTAGGAAAAGCCAGCAATATGATTCAGGAACATACCGCACGGATGGAACAGTACCTCACACCGGAGGAACGGTTCACGCAGGCCGTCCTGCAAGACAACCGTCCGGTATTGGAGCAGATGAAAAACGAGGTTTTACCCCTTCATCACGGTTATTGGAAAGTGTTGCGGCAAACCATCCTACAGCCGACAACCTTGAAACGCTACACAGCACTTTCGGCATTTCGCTGCCTTCCATGGAAGCGGAGCCAGCCATGAAAAATATGAATGAGCCACAGCTCGGATTATAAACTTTTAAAAACCATCATTATGTTTACAGGACAAATTATCGGTTATGTCGGTGCGGATGCCCGGCAGAACAAGAACGGAAAAGGATTCAACTTCCATGTATCCACCAAGTACAAGAACGTGAACAACGAGGAACAGACCCTATGGGTATGCTGTTTCGTGAATTACGAGAGTAAAGTCTTTGAGTATCTGAAAAAAGGGACACAGGTATATGTCTGCGGCGATGTGTATGCCGATGTATTCCAGAAGGATGACGGTAGCCACATCCCATCCGTCAGCCTGACCGTCTCACGCATTGAGTTACTGGGAAAGGCAGAGAAAAAAGAGAGCGGTGACGGAACGGCATCCGGACAACCCCAATAACAGCAACGGCCATGGAAAGAGAGAAGAAAGACCTGTCATTCATCCTGATCCTGCTATCCACGCTCATCGGGACAGCCGTACTGTTTCAGTGGGCTATCGTTACGGGATTATACGCTCCACTACGTAATCCGGCCATGTGGGAAAGGCTGATGGAGAAGGATATCCTATTCCGGTTTCTCTACGTTATCCTGATCGGAGGCCTCGCTTTTCTCTTTCCGGTTGGCAAAGTGAAAGACGAAAACAAGAAATGGGTTTACACCAGTATGACACTGGTTACGGCATCCATGCTGGTTGTCGGATTCAGCCGGTTATCAGCGTGGTATAACCTATTTGTATTTCCCATTCTATTCGTAGCGTACACGCTGCTTGTCATCAAGACTCTGCCTTATTTCATCCGGCGTCATGCCCAATCCGATGATAGCATTTTCGGGTTAAGCCGGGAAGAATCGGCTTTCTACTTCCGCTTTGAAACCGCCTCCGGGCCGCTGGTCATCCATAAGCCGCAGCAGAATGTCTATATCGACGGCGGTCCGGGAAGCGGTAAATCAGAGAGCTGGATCAAGGGAATCATCTACCAGTGCGCCGAGCGCAACTATGCCGGATTCGTGTACGATTGGGAGGGTGATCCCACCAAGGACAAGTCACCCATCCTCTCACGTATCGCATACGGAAGCATCGAACATTTCCGGAACAAGGGGATGGAAACACCCCGTTTCGCCTATATCAACTTTGTGGATATGTCACGCACGGTCAGGGTGAACGTACTTTCTCCGCAATACATGTCAAAGGGAAACGAATCGCTATTCATCCGCAATATCATCATGACACTGATGAAGAATCTGGAAGCAAGCTGGAAGGAAAAGACCGACTTTTGGGCCAACAATGCCATCAACTACGTCTATTCAATCGCCTATAAATGTTTCAAGGAAAGGAAGCTTGGTATCTGTACGCTGCCCCATGTGATAGCCCTTGCCCTTTCTGACAGCAACCTAGTATTCCACTGGCTGTCGGAAGATCCTGAAATCGCATTGAACATGTCCTCCATGCTGACCGCCTGGAAACTGGGTGCACAACAGCAGACAGCCGGAGCCGTATCATCCGCACAGACTCCGTTGGTACTCCTGAACAACAAATACATCTTCTGGGTGTTGTCGCCACTTCCCGAAGAAGAGTTCTCTTTGGATATAACCAACAAGGAACACCCAACGCTGTTATGCGTAGGCAATGCGCCCACCATCAAGGAAGCCGTTTCCCCTGCTATTTCCTGCATCGGCAGCGTCTTGATGTCACAGATGAACAATCCCGGCAAAGCGACCAGCATATTCATGGTAGATGAATTTCCGACCATCCTGTTGCAAGGCATTGACACTTTCATCGGAACCGCCCGGAAGCACAATGTCGCTACCATTCTCGCCGTTCAGGACTTCAACCAAGCGGTCAGGGACTATGGAGAGAAAAGTGCCAACATCCTGAAAGCCTCCTGCGGAACGCAGGCTTACGGTATGACCGGAAATGAGAAGACCGCCAAAGACATCGAGAACTTGCTTGGGGAGAAGAAAGAAGCGCAAGAATCTTATTCACACCAAGCCGGTGGCAATAACAGTGTCACGGAGAGCCTGCAAAAAGAAAAAGTCTTAAAGGCAAGGGACATTGCCGGACAAGCAGCCGGACACTTCATTGGCAAGATTGCCGGAGGCAAGCCGCCATTCTTCAGCGTGCAGATGGATATGTGCCGTTTTGAAGAGAAGGAGATACCCCGTTTCTCCTTACCGGTCAAACTGGGCAACGGCAAAGAAGAGATGGAACTGGAAATCCTGGAAGAGATTATCCAGCAGAACTACATCAAAATCATTGAAGATGTCAACGCCATCCTCAAAAAGATAGAGGACAAATTAAAAGAAAAGTCAGCAGTTCCGCCAACCGGGACACACAAGACAGAACAAAAAATCATCCGATAACATTCAACAAAAGAATCCTACCATGAGAAAAATTCATTCATTATTAGCGGCAGCCTGCTTATTGGCCGCTTCATGCAACAAAGAGGAAATCCAATCGGAAACAGACAAAGCCGGCATGTATCACATCACCGTAGCCGTAACCGGTTCCTCACCCAAAGGCAGTGTGCATATATATAATCTTGACGGCGTGAGATTCAGGAACGAACGCACCGGTACCTCCGCAGCTTCCGTAGATGAGAGTTTCACCGATAAAGCGGAATACAGCACGGAAAAGCCTGTCAGCCAAATTACCGTGCAAGGCATTCTCTATTCAAAAGAGAGTGCTATCATCACCATGCAGATAAAAAAAGACGGGGAAAGCGTATTCAACCAGAGCAAACAGTTGGAGGCCGTTCCCGGTATAGACACTACTGTTGATTTGGTTTACAGTACCTTGAAATAAAAATGCAGACGAATCAAAAAACATATACTTTCTCTTCCATATTTAGATGATATTTCTTATCTTTATGAAAGATAATCTTTCTCATTTATAATCTAAGCTCAGATAAAATGAGATTCAACTAATCCAGTCAACGTTATGAAAGTCGATTTCAATCAGATAAAAACAACCATTTCTCTGCCCGATTTCCTGCTGGAACTAGGATGGAAAATCGTGGAAGGCTCTTCCAACTCCTGTCCCAAAATGAGCAACGGAACGCATACCATCGTCATCAAGCGGAACTCGCAGAACCAATACACCTATTGGGACGTGCATAGTGACAGCGTGCGTGGCCGCAGTATCATGGATCTGATGCAGGAACATCTATTTGAAACAACCGGAAAAATGCCGTCCTTGCGCGAGGTGGGGGAGATCCTTCAGAACTACATCAACACCAACCGCATCACGACACCCGAAAAAAGCCGGTATGAAGTAGGTAACACAAGCATGAGAGCGGACGAACTTCAATTCTACTTGAGCCAGCTACAACCCTACAAGGGCAATTATCTCCAGAAAAGAGGTATCCTGAAAGAAAGCATTGAAAGCCGGTTCTTCAAAGACACTTTCTTTATCCGTGAGGTAAAGAACAAAGGGAGTGTTTACCGCAACGTGTGCATCAAGATGTACAATGAAAACGGTGTGCAAGCCATTTCTCAACGAAATGAAACATTCAAAGGGATTATCGGTGGCAAGTTCGACTGTCTGGCGACCAGCAACCATGACAAAAGCCGCCCGATAGACATTCTCTACATTGGGGAGTCATTTATAGACTGTATCTCCCACTATCAATTACGCCATTCCGGAAACGACCTCAATCTTGTATATGTATCTACGGAAGGGACATTCACGGAAGGACAAATGAGGCTATTACGCCTGATTCTTGACAAGAACCAGGTAAAGGAGCTCCGGAGCATCTTTGACAACGACAAACAAGGGCACAAGTACACTCTATGGCTGCATCGTTACTTTCATGGCGATACGACTGATGTCGAGAGCCTGAGTAACGATGAACTCCGCAACAAGGTACGGAAACTGAAGAACGTCGAACTTTCGGAAAACAAGGATTGGAACGATGATCTGAAAATCTCGTGTGGCATCTGTTCCTCCACGGAGGACGGCCAGTAACCTCATAGATTTGCTCCATCACATAATACGACAACCTATAAAATCAGATCAATATGAATATCAAGCATTTATTTTTTTGTATGCTGCTCATTGCCTTTTCCTCATGCAGCAAACCCGGCTATGAGAAGGCCATTGCGGAATGGGTTCAGACAGATTCTCACGGCACCTGGACGGATTTAAAGTTCGAACTACTGGAAGTGTTGGAAACAGAAGACGTCACCGTATCGGACAGCCTGTGCTACCTGAACAACAAAAGCGCACAATTATCCGCTGTCATACAGAAAGCGGAAAGTCCCCGTGCCTTATTCAAACCGTCCTTTTCCGCCTATATGGAAGCCGAAAAAAGCCTGAAAGCAACGGATGCCATGAAAGCCATGTACCTGCACCGTGACAGTACGGAAGTTATCGGCAAGATATTAAAATGCAGGTATGCCATCGTCCAGCCACACTCAGGGGTGCAGCAGAAAAAGACGGCTTCTTTCCTATTGTCCCCCGACATGGAAAAATGTATCGGCAAACTAAAGCCGACAAGCAAATAATCCGAGCGTAACGATGTGTAGCGACAACGTTTTTTGGGGTTCTTTTTTGGGCGTCTTCCAAAAAAGAACTCCCACACATTTAGATGTGTGGGCTATTCATTACACTACCATCCTTTCCCTTATCAACGGTATATTATCCCGTACCAAATTCAGAATCCGGTCATGATAGGCTGATAATTGGTTAGACTTTCCACGACACTGGCACACCTCCATCCTGCTAAGTGAAAACTCCACCGTTTCCATGCGCCTTCCATCCACCGTTGCCGACATTATCAACGAATCTTCTCTCTTATAATAGGCGTTGCTGAATACACAATGATGCAGCAACTTTCCCTCTTTGTAAAAGTCCGAAAGGCTTTCCAATACCCGAACCATAATATTTCCATCCGCAAACGAAAGATTAAAGAAACGTGATTTGGCAGCAATATAGTCTTTTTCATCCTTTTCAGAATATTTTTTCTTACATTTCCCCATCACCCAATCATGCGCTTCTTCTACATTCAACGGACACAAATAATGAGGATTTCTCGCATCCAATTTATTTTCTATCAGCATATCCACATAGTCCAGCCACAAGTCCGCATCATGTATCACATAGTCATGTCTTAAACAGATTTTTACATACGTCCAATACTTATCTATACCGTATTTTCTCTCTAAAAATCTCAAGAACAAATTCATTTGCCCTGCCTTATATAATATCTCCATCCGATTATCAGTTAATAATGTCATAAAGAAGGAACTCGGACAAATATCATAAAAGGCACCCTTAAATCCATTCCTCGTAAGTTCGGGTATCACTTTCATTCTCGGATAGATAACTGCCGGGCAAATATCATAAATACGGTCATGATGCACATTCCGCTTACGCAATTCCAAAGAACTTCCATATATCCATGCATCGTAATAAAATATAGACATGCCCCGCAGCAAAGACAGCGTTTCTGTCTTGCCCTCTTTATTCATCCAACACTGTACCGCCTCAATTATAAAGTAATTAGCCGGAGACCCTTTTTTCAGCCGGCAGTCCACCATAAAAAAACGGATAACTTGATATTGCTTGTATGTAGTAATCACACAAAAATATTCTTTATATACAGCCGTCCTTTTCCTGCTATTCTCCAATTTCAGGTTCATACCGCAATGAGGACATTTACAGTTTTTCTTATCTTCCTTATCCCGCCATGTATGCCCACAATCCAAACAAAAGCAATTCCCCTTTGCATCACGCTTGAAATAATGCACAAAGCAATGTTTATAGGCATAACGCTTTTGAGCCTCTGAAACGGGAGCTAACTTCCTGCTCCCATTCACGATTTCCATTTGTAATTTTGTCTTGGGTTTCATATCAAAAAAGAGTTAACTGGGTTTGTACTTCGGTGTTGTTCTCACGTTTAGCTTGTTGACGCTTCTTCAACTTTGCCAATTCTTCCTCCTGCAATTTTTTGATAGCAGCCTCACGAGCCGCTTTCTTTTCTTCCTCTGACAATTCAACATGATGATTTACGACTACATTACATTTCAATGGCTACCCACCTCAATATTATCTTCCTGATAATAGTGCAACGCCATACCAAAAATTTCATCATCACTAAAACCACAGCAACCGCTTTTCTTCACTTGGTTTAAAATATAGGTAATGCAATTATCTATATTCTTTGTAGGTTTTTGATAGACTGGAGCAAACAGACTATCCACCGCTGCCATATTATCAAGGTATGCCTTGATGGTACTTTTAAATTGTTCTGACACTTTCATAGTATATCATTTTTAGATTTCATTTCACAATAAGCCAATTTCACGAGAAACAAGGAGAATAGCAAATAAGAGCCAACAACGTAACCGACACAACCTTTATCGGACTTGGCGTTATTACCGCTCCGACAAACATAGCCACTGCACAAAGAGCGATGATGACCGAAAAAACAAATTGAATGATTTGCATATACTTCTGCTACTTAGTTTGTTAAACTTCTAATTTTATGCTTCAGCTAGATTTAAAGACCTTTTTTTAAAACCCCTTTCCGGGATGGCCTTTTCTTTCTGCCGACTTTTTTTTGAGCTTTCATGCCCCATCTGAGTTTATGAGCCTTTTTTTTACGGCACACAACAATAAGGAAGGAGGGATTAAGAAAAGTTTTGGACGACAAAAAATGTTGGGGACAGCGAAGCCGTCCGGCGTTATTTTTTTCGGGACAAAGGGGCGAAGACCGGAACTCTTTCGTATCCATCCACCGAAATAAATTTGCCGTTCAAAAACAAAGGATCTCAGATGGAGCTATGAAAAAAGCACATTAGGGGAGGCAGAAA
>NZ_QTMZ01000052.1:0-6935 GCF_003602935.1 Bacteroides sp. AM54-2NS | reverse complement strand
CCGAAATAAATTTGCCGTTCAAAAACAAAGGATCTCAGATGGAGCTATGAAAAAAGCACATTAGGGGAGGCAGAAAACAAGGAAAAGGGCAGTACGGAAAGTAAAACAAACCATACGGTTTTGCTGCAAACCGTATTCCTATCTCCCTGCCACAAGTGACAGGGGGGGAACGGGTTAGCAACGGACTGCCGGGACAAACGGTAAAAGGAAGGAACTGCAATACGGAAGAAGGAGGTTGTTTCGGCAATGCCGAAGCTCCGGATGATGACCATTGCAATCCCGCCCACGTTTGGAACTTCTCTTTTCTGGTTTGCCCATAATCAGCCGCATAGCGGATGACTACGGGTAAACCGGAAATGAGAACAGTCATTCCGATGAAGGGGAGGGTGGGAAAGAATACTGCGTGAACGCAAAAACACAGTATGTCATCTTAAAACAATATCTTTAAAAAGTTTTTCAGAAGAAATGCTTACCAATATCCTAATAATTATTACTTTTGATAACATAATACAACGATATGGAAAAGAAAAAGATTACAATAGAGGTAGAACCAGCTACAGCCGTAGCTACCGTCGGTTTATTGCGTGGGATATTTCCCAGTATCATCGAACAACTGGAAAGGCAAGCCGCAACAAACGGCAGCCCCTTAAAATTCAATAAAGTAGAAAATATGCAAGAAGTATTGGATGAGATTTATGAAAAGTGCATTGCCGAAACGAACCTCCGGGAGTTTGCCCAGGCGCACTTAAATAGTGACGGATTACCTAACTGATACAGAAATACGGAATCTGCCAGCCATCCTTATTCCAAATAACAAATGGTACAGAATTACACACCTGTCATGTGGGATGACAAAGCATTTGCCTTTGTCCCCTACGAAGCATTCAGTGATTTGCCACATTATCCCAAAGAAAAATGTGAGCAAATTTGCAAAGAGCTGAACAGCCTTATAAGACTATGTACTTATAGGCCGAAAAAGGAAGATATTTATTTTCATCCGGTAAGTTATGTACGTCGTTCCGGAGGTTTCATAGTTACGGATAATCAGGCATCCTTTGAGAAATGCCCCTATCCTGCTTGCGCAGACCGTCATAGCTGCCAAAAAATATGTGATTTGATGAACCGTATCATTGAAGAGTCTTAATTATATAAAATACCATGGAACATCCAAACTCCAAATGCAGAATAGCACAAGCTGAATATTTAAGTCGGCTACCTGAAGAAGAACGGGAAAATAAGGCCAGAGATATTAGAATCGGAAACGCCAGCTATATTTACCACCAACAAGCGGTTCCAATCCAAGAAAACAGATTGATAATGTATTATAAAGAGTGGTTGGAAGGTCTTCCTCCCAACATTTCACGCCATATGAGAATGCTTGGATTTGAAGCATGTAAGACAATGATTCCGTTTACGAGATATGTGAACGAAAGAAACGATATTGGTATGCGTGACTGGATGCAAGAGCATCTTTCACCGAGTGACTTCAACTATTGGCAGGAACTTTCGAAAAAAGCAGGTTCGCCAACATTTTAATCCCATCCCGTTCAATACGCTGCCTGAAGAATAAAAGGTGCGTATTAAACGAGAATATTTTTTAGCGTTTAGTCATCTCTTCCCGCACCAGTTCCGTTTCTGTCGGGGAGAGTTTCGGCAATTTGACAGTTGCCGGACTTTCTAACTGGTAAGCCTTCACCTCATTGATAAGCAGCTGCCAGTCAAAAAGAAATTCTTCGGAACAACCATGTTTACGATAAATTTCTTTTGCTGCTTCCAAAATCTCAGGAGCGCAAAAATCGTCTCCCTGAAAGACAACTGCCGGACGATCATTATTGATACAGTCTCTCAATAATCGTAACTGATCTTTCATTGTGTTTACCTATTATGCGTTCTGTTGTTTTACCATTTTCAAAAATTCGTCAGACGGTTTAAATGCCGGTATGTTATGAGCCGGAATAATCATAGTAGTATTCTTAGAGATATTCCGAGCTGTCTTTTGCGCTCTCTTCTTCACTATGAAACTACCGAATCCACGAAGATAGACATTTTCCTCCTTACCCAACGAAGTCTTTACCTCGTTCATGAATCCTTCCAAAACAGCAAGCACCGCTTTGCCGTCGATGCCGGTTCTGGCAGATATTTCCTTTACGATTTCCGATTTAGTCATTTCTTTATAATTTGAAAATTAGCGTGCAAAGATAATTAATCCAATGGATTATTTAAAGTCTGGCATCCGCAGCAAGCCCTGCCTTCGCCCAATGAAGTGTTAAATTGTTGCGTATGGGTCAAGTTCCTTAATCCGCTTACACAAATAATCAAAGCGTTTCTTGGTAAGCGGTGTGAGTGTATCGAGGTTCTTGCCATCGAAATTCTCTCCGAAAATAAGGTCGTCCACTCCTATGCCGTGATTGTAATTCTCGCGCACGCAATCACGCAGAATCCAAAGGTTATGCAGGTTCACCCAGTCGGCTGTAATGTTTCTGATTTTACTGAACAGCAGCGCAGCAGTGTAAAGGTAGTGTCCGCAATGGTTGTAGTCATGCAACACCAGCTTGCCCTGGTAATAGATGTCGAAATCCTTGTTTTCTTCATCTTCCTTTGTATCGCAGTAGAAGAATGGAATGTCTTTCAGACCGTCCCAATTAATATAAGTAGTTGGCTTCATAATATCTTTTTTGAATACGCTACATAACCTGTTATTTGCACACTTTCCATTATTCACAGAACATTTGATGAAACACTTCCTTCAGTCTTTTTATCTCACTGAAATTCAAATCTCCAATCTTTCTTTTCAGCCGGCTTTTGTCCACCGTGCGAATCTGATCCGTGGCTATCTCCCCATCACGCCCGGCTACAGAACACAGAACCCGGTAAGGATAGTTCCTTATGGTGGAGGTTATCGGAGCAATGACTACTATTGTAAGGTACATATTCAAATCTGAAGGAGTTACAACAACACATGGCCGTGTCTTTGCCATTTCACCCCCACGGGTAGGGTCTAACTCTACCCAATACACTCCATACTGTTCTACCATGTCCAATCCTCAAACTTTTCATCCTCAAACACATCAGGGATAAGCAACTCATCATCCCCATTCTCATGGCACGTTTGGCAGCTTCCGCCCATCCCTGCCGTGGTTGTGCCTTTATCACAATATTGTTCCCGTCCAAAGAAATGCTCACAGCCGATTTCAAGGACAAACGCAACTGTTTCAATATCTCGGAAGGAAGTATTATCCCCTTGCTGTTTCCAATCTGAATAATGTTTGTTACCATAATGTTATAACTTTAAAATTGATTATCACAACACAAATATAGACAAAGTTATAACAATACCAAAAGAAAAGCCAACTTTTTTCCATTTTCACCGATAACCCGGCCAACGGCTGCACTCGTCGGGAGGCTAGTGCCCCCCTTGCCGTGCGGCGCTCCCCGACCTATGATTCTTATCATGTCTTGTGTCCTTTTCTCCGCTTCTAACAAACAAATCTGCATAAAATATAGATTTGCGTTTCCATTTGAATTTTAGTTATTTGATACCCTAACTATGAATAGCAAACAGATAACTGATTTTTAAAACAGCAGAATGTTTCTGTTTTATTAAAATAAAAAGGGAACAAATTTTTAAGGTAATACTTACGGAAAAAACAGACTTTATAACGTTTCTTTTTCGTACATTTGCAACAATATAATAAAAGCGAAACATATAATGGAGAAGCAAGGAGAAATCATACTATACCAACCGGATGAAGCTGTAAGGTTGGAAGTACGTTTAGAAGATGAAACCGTTTGGCTCACACAAGCGCAGATAGCAGAACTTTTTCAACGTGACAGAACCGTTATTACCAAACATATAAATAATGTTTTTAAGGAAAAGGAATTGGAAGAGAAAAGCAATGTGCATTTTTTGCACATTGCTAATTCCGATAAGCCTGTCAAGTTCTTTAGTCTAGACGTAATAATTTCAGTTGGATACAGAGTTAAAAGCGTAAGAGGTACGCAATTCAGGCAATGGGCAAATAAAATTTTAAAAGAATATTTATTGAAAGGTTATTCTATAAACCAACGGCTCAATGACATGGAATATAGAATGAACAATAGATTCTTCCAAATAGAGAAAACCATTGCTGAACATGATGCAAAGATAGACTTCTTTGTACGCACCTCATTGCCTCCGGTGGAAGGTATATTCTTTGACGGTCAGATATTCGATGCGTATAAGTTTGCTACAGATTTAATAAAGTCTGCCAAATGCTCACTTGTGCTTATCGACAACTATGTAGATGAATCCGTGTTACTCATGTTGAGCAAACGAAACAGTGGAGTATCAGCTACTATTTATACACAAAATAAACGCACAGCTCCAACTTGATTTAAACAAACACAATGACCAATATCCTCCCATTGAAGCTAGAACCTACAAAAGTAGTCATGACCGCTTCTTAATCATTGATAATACGGAAGTATATCATATTGGGGCATCGCTAAAGGATTTGGGCAAGAAAATGTTTGCTTTCTCCAAACTGGAACTTCCTGCCCATACGATAATTGATGTATTATGAAATAAGCTAATCACCCATGCGAGAAGCGGAAGAGAATATAAAATTCAAGATGGAAATTGACGTATTGGTTCCCATTCCACGTACTGTCACCCGTGATTTCACCAGTTTGAAGCACCTGCGTCAATGGCAGAAACGGAATGACATCGATGGTTCTCTTTACTGTTTTGCACACCGGGAATACCTGCTCAACGAAAAGGGAGAATGGGAACAATTTACCGTTATCGGCAAACAGGTAGTGACTATCGGAGAACTGGAAAGGCTTCTTTTGGCAATGAAGCAAAAGGGGTTCAACCAATACAGCCGTGAGGAATATGAAGAATTAATGTCTTCATATTTGAAAAAGTGAAGAATTAAAACCTTCATTACACATTTAAATACGAAAACAGGATGAAAATAGGATATGCCCGTGTTTCCACCAAGGAACAACATCTGGATATGCAACTGGAAGCGTTGAAGGCTGCCGGATGCGAGAAAATCTTCTCTGAGAAAATGACCGGACGTCAACAAAACCGCCCGGAACTGGATGCCTGCCTGAGCTTTCTCCGGGAAGGCGACACACTTGTCGTATATAAGCTGGACCGGCTTGGCCGTTCGCTGAAGAATATCCTTACGCTATTGGAAGATTTCAAGAATAGGGGCATCCAATTCACCTCACTGCAAGACAACATCAGTACGGAAGGCGCAATCGGCCAACTGATGAACAACATTCTCGGTGCTTTCGCTCAGTTTGAAAGAGACCTTATCTATGAGAGAACCCAAGAAGGCAGAAGAATCGCCAAGGAAAAAGGTGTCAAATTCGGCAGAAAGACACTTATCAACAAAAACAACATCGCCAAGCAGAAAAGCTGCATCCAACTCTATGAATCCGGAACGCCGGTAAGGGAGATACAGAAAATATTAAACATAGGCAGTAGCGGAACAGTATATCGCCTATTAAGAAGGAATGGAATTGCGCTGAAATCCGAGAACAAAAATAACAAATAACGAATAAACCTCTGCCCATCCTTCAAAGATGATTCTCAAAGATCGTCTGCAATTCCACCTCTCAGCAAGATTATAGGAAAGTCCCCTTCACGGGGACTGATTTTTTTTAATTTTAATACAATAACTCCATGCACTCCTGTACCGCTTTTTCCAATGCTTCTTCCAAACAACAAAAAGCGTCCGCATTACTTTCGGAGTCATACAACACATAATCTCCAGCCCTCACAACCACATGCCAGACCGCCACGTTTTGTTCTGTTTGAAACGTATATTCACGAGTCTGTATCATCCATTGGATACATGCTGCCAGTGTCGGGCACTCGCACATATACATCGGGGTATTCCTTCCCTCAATATCGGTGCGTAGCCTATCCTGTTTGTCATACCAATACTCACAAGGCACGTAATAGTATAATTCCTTCATCATAAGAGCTGTGTCGCTATTAACCAATCTCTCTTTGTTGATTTGTGTAATCAAATTTTCCATATTAGCATTATTTAAGTTGAACATCTGATTTATTCTTCAGCTAGATTCAAGACCTTTTCATTTTTTGTATCGGGAAGGTCTTTGGTCAGCCGACCTTTTTTTTGATGTCATTCCCCATCTGAGTTCTGAGCCTTTTTTCGGCATATCAAGGTCTGGATTGCAAGCAATAAGCCAAGTTTCACTTATGGAAAATGTCGGGAAGACACTTCTTCATCGTTATTTTCCATACAGTAAAGGCGCATGGCCGTAACTTGCCATTTGCGGAATCCCGAAACCTTTGCCGAGCAAAAAGCCGGACTCGGATCGGAGGAAAGAAGCCGGGGGAGGCAGCCCACAGAAAGGGCAATCCGATACAATCAAGAAATTAACCTGCTATACCCTTGTGCGAGTGAAATAATCCATCATAGACACTACATACCTAAGTAGTGGTATCAATACACCGATCACATATATCATAGCGTAGCCCAAAAGGACAAAAGGTAATGTTTTACGATAAAGACATGCAACAGCGAGCAATATAAACGAAAAAGAAAAGCCATAAACCCCATATTGAAAACCGGGTATCAACTCATAAACAGGTACGGGTTCCGGATGAAGCATGGCTCCGGCCACAATAGAATAAAGGCTGGTCAATAATATAAGCAGCGTATATAAGCAACTCTTAAGAATCCTGGGATCATTCCTTTTACAATAGAGAATCGTTCGGATATCACTTCTAAGAAACTCAATGCCCAGTAAGAGAGCCACCATAACGCCTGTATCAAAAGTAGAAAATACATTCATTCCGATCACCTTTGGCGCGAAGATATGTATTTATTCTGAAAAGCCACGTCTTTGCGTATTTTACGATGTCGCATCCGATAGTCCGGGAAGCATTTTTTTGGTTCTTTTTTGGGGTGACT
>NZ_QTMZ01000051.1:0-34576 GCF_003602935.1 Bacteroides sp. AM54-2NS | reverse complement strand
AAGCGGTAAAAAGGCAGATGTACAATAGGGCAGGAAGCAAACTACTGAGAGCCAAGATTCTTTATTCACAATAGAAGAAGTACCACCAAATTTGACGAAGAACCCTTTTCAACTTTATAGTATGAGGATTACGCGTCAAAATTAGGGTCACAACCGTAAGTCATAAACCAAATTCACCTCTGCGTCCTCCGTGTCCTCTGTGGTGAAAAGAATCAAAACTGCACCGACATGAGTTAAATGCTCTTTCATTTTATTCCCCGCCTCACCCTATATCTCTTTTATATAGAAAAAGTGGGGATATCGTCTTTAATAACGTATCCCCACTCTAACCTAGTTAATGTACTCTTTCTCATTTCTCAATTCTGTACCCCCATGAAAGCATTTCATTACGACCTACTTCACTAAGGATTTTTCTAACTAAAGAACTCATTTTCTTTGCCATAATCTTTAAAACTTTAAATTACTAATTCCTGAAAACTAAAAAATAAAACTTACTTGTTTGGTTTAGCATTAATTGTCGAATATCCCCAAACATGTACATCGGCTTCGCCGATCTTTCTAAACAATCTTTTTAAACTTTTCATTTTGTTATCCTCTTAATTACATGTTTTATAACACAAAAATACGGCCTTTGTTTATACATTGACCTAAAAAAGAGAGAAATTTATGTTTTATAGCATATTTCTTGATTTGCATCAATTAATTTATTTGTTATGAAATAAAATTGTAATATAGCCTGCAACAAATATGACAAAAAGGCACGGATGAGATTTCATCCGTGCCTCGCTATAAATACCTATTATATAATAGGAGAATATTTACATTATAAAGAATACGCTTATTTCAGTGGAGTTTGTTCTAAAGTAGCCACCAGGAAGTCGTAGAACTTCCGTACAGTAGAAATCAATGCTCTTTCGTCCGGTGAGTGCGGTGAACGCAAAGTCGGGCCAAAAGAAATCATATCCAATCCCGGAATAATAGCACCGATAATACCACATTCCAAGCCTGCGTGGATTACTTTCACTGCAGGTTCTACCCCAAATTGCTGCTTATAAGAGGCTTTCATCGCATGCAAAATCGGAGAATTAACATCAGGCTGCCAACCGGAATATCCACCAGTCATTTCCACCTTCATACCTGCCATAGAGAAACAAGACTCCAAGCTGGTAGTCAGATATTCCTTCATGCTATCACTCGAGCTGCGAGCCAGAATCTTAATAGCTGCTTTTCCTCCACCAATCGTAATAATAGCAAGATTGGAAGAAGTCTCTACCGTATCCGGAACAGTAGGAATCATACGGGTCACACCGTTCTGACAAGCAAAGATTGCATCAATCAGATTGTCCTGAATCTCTTCAGGCACTTGACCCGCAGGAACTTCCACACGTTCAGCCGTAAAGCTGATCGGTGTTTCAATTGCCGAATATTCTTCATTGAACAGGTCTTCACAGTATTTCACCAAGCCCAATAGTTCTTCTTCATTTTCAGCCGGAATGGTAATAACCGCATGTGCTTCACGTGGGATAGCATTACGCATATTACCACCTTCCCAGCTAGCCAAACGGGCTTCATAGCTGGCAACCGCTTCACGAACGAAACGAACCAGCAACTTATTAGCATTGGCACGTCCTTCATTGATTTCCAATCCCGAATGTCCGCCACGTAATCCTTTCAATGTAACTTTCACTGCAATATCTCCTGCTTCGGGAGCTACTTCTTTATATTCCAAAGTTGCAGTTACATCCATACCTCCGGCACAACCAATATACAATTCGCCTTCATCTTCCGAGTCCAGATTCAAAAGAATCTCTCCGTTCAGTGTACCCGGCTTCAAGCCGAATGCACCGTACATGCCGGTTTCTTCGTCTTTCGTGATAAGAGCTTCCAAAGGACCGTGTTTCAGGTCTTTTGCTTCCAACACGGCCATAATAGCAGCTACACCCAGTCCGTTGTCTGCGCCCAGAGTAGTGCCTTTTGCTTTTACCCAGTCACCGTCTATATAAGTTTCAATCGGATCTTTTTCAAAATCGTGTACAGTATCGTTGTTCTTCTGCGGAACCATATCCATGTGCGCCTGAAGAATCACACCTTTCCGGTTTTCCATACCCGGAGTGGCGGGTTTACGGATAATCACATTACCTGCTTCGTCTACAAAAGACTCCAGCCCCAGCTCTTTTCCGAAACCTAAAAGAAATGCTGTAATCTTTTCCATGTGTCCTGACGGACGGGGAATCTGTGTCAACGAATAAAAATGCTTCCACACGTTCTGTGGAGCTAAAGAAAGAATGGTACTCATAATAAATATTTTAAAACTATTTTAAATCTGATAATTAAACAGTGCCAAGTTATGGAAAAGTTTTCAGATGACAAAGGAGGTTGGCAAAAACATGTAAGAATATACACTTTTAGCTAAAAATTTACGCCCGATGTCTATTGGTGAACGGCAGAGCAGCCAAGCCGTACACACCCAATAAAACAACCAAAAAGGTTTGAATACCGTGTACAATCAGGGCAAATATTCCGGCATCCGTCACGTTTACTCCATAAAGCATCATCATAGAAATGATGGCAAAATGCCAGGGTCCCGCTCCGTTAGGGGTAGGCACAATTACGGCAAACGTGCCGCCAACAAACATGACCAATGCCGCAAGGATACCCAAATGTGCCGTAAAGGCAAAGCAATAGAATGTAAAATAGAAATGGAGAAAGTAACAAGCCCAAATAGCCAGTGTATAAAAAATAAAGAGGGGAATGTTGCGCACGCCTTTTAAAGACATAATTCCTTCCCATATATTCAATACAAATCCTTTCACCCGTTCATAGAAGAACAACGTTTTTCTTAAATAATAAAGAAGTATCACCACACCAATAAAACAAAACAGAATGATATAAAACCACACTGAAGTCAACAAGTGGACTAATGAAGGGATTTTCGTTCCGGTCTGCTGAAGGAAAGTGACGAATATCGGTAATTGGAGCAATACAGTGATGCCTGTGATGAGGAGAATAGTCAACGTATCGACCAACCGCTCCGTAACGACTGTTCCCAACGACTTGGCAAACGAGACATTATCATATTTCGCCAACACTCCGCAACGGCTCACCTCCCCGATCCGGGGAACCACCAGACTGGCAGCGTATGAAATGAAGATAGCATTCACGCAATCGCTCTTTTTCGGGAAAGCGTCCAACGGTTCCAATGTCTGTCTCCACCGCCAACCACGAAAGACTTGCGCAAACACTCCGAACAATAACGAGAAGAGCATCCACCACCAATTTGTACCGTGTAACAACACATCGCCCGCTTTTGTAAAATCAAAGTCGCGATATACCCAGAATAAGATAAAGCCGCCTAAAACAACCGGTAATATCAGTTTCAGCGTCTTTTTTAATAGTTTCTTCATCCTTAATTCTTCATTAGCTTCGCTGACACATCATTTATTTTTTAATAAATAGTGGTACGTTCTTCATTTAAAAGAATTACCTTTGTCAGCTGCAAAAGTAATTATTTAGTTGGTAAATGAAATTAGTAAAGCCTAAAAAGTTTCTCGGACAACACTTTCTGAAAGATCTGAAAGTTGCGCAAGATATTGCCGATACAGTCGATACCTTCCCCGAACTACCTATTTTAGAGGTGGGGCCGGGTATGGGAGTATTGACCCAGTTTCTAGTAAAGAAAGACCGATTGGTAAAGGTCGTAGAAGTTGACTATGAGTCGGTTGCTTATCTTCGCGAAGCCTATCCGTCACTGGAAGACCACATCATCGAGGATGACTTCTTGAAAATGAATCTTCACCGGTTGTTCGACGGGAAGCCTTTCGTACTGACTGGTAATTACCCGTATAATATTTCCAGCCAAATCTTTTTCAAGATGCTGGACAACAAAGATATCGTCCCTTGTTGCACGGGAATGATTCAAAAAGAGGTAGCCGAACGTATTGCAGCCGGACCGGGCAGCAAGACATACGGTATCCTTAGCGTATTGATACAGGCATGGTATAAAGTGGAATATTTGTTCACTGTCAGCGAACACGTGTTCAATCCGCCTCCCAAAGTGAAAAGCGCTGTTATCCGTATGACACGCAACGAGACTAAAGAGTTGGGATGCGACGAAAAACTGTTCAAGCAAGTAGTGAAAACGACCTTCAACCAGCGACGGAAAACATTGCGCAACTCCATCAAACCTATTTTAGGCAAAGATTGTCCGCTCACGGAGGACATCTTATTTAATAAACGCCCGGAACAACTATCGGTAGCCGAATTTATCGATCTGACCAATAAAGTGGAAGAAGCACTAAAGACAGCCGGCAACACCCAATAATTGGCGGGCAACAGTGAGCAGAGAACTGGATTTTGTAATTCGTAATTTGTAATTGACAACGATGAACGAGGAATACATTGACAACGTTAAACACCTTATTGAGCAAAAAGACGCCGACAAGGTAAAAGGTCTTCTCATCGACCTCCATCCGGCCGACATCGCCGAATTGTGCAATGACCTGAATGCGGAAGAGGCTAAGTTCGTCTATCGCCTGCTCGATAACGAAATTGCTGCCGACGTGCTTGTCGAAATGGACGAAGATGCTCGTAAAGAGCTGCTCGAAATGCTCCTTCGGAGACAATCGCCAAACGTTTCGTTGACTACATGGACACGGATGATGCCGTAGACCTGATGCGTGAACTCGATGAAGACAAGCAGGAAGAGGTTCTTTCGCACATCGAGGACATCGAACAGGCAGGAGACATCGTCGACTTGTTGAAATACGACGAAAATACCGCCGGTGGTTTGATGGGTACGGAAATGGTACTCGTCAACGAAAACTGGAGTATGCCCGAATGTCTGAAAGAGATGCGGCAACAGGCGGAAGAGCTGGACGAAATCTATTACGTATATGTCATTGACGATGACGAACGTCTGCGAGGTATCTTCCCGCTCAAAAAGATGATTACTTCCCCTTCTGTATCCAAAGTGAAACACGTGATGCAGAAAGATCCGATTTCGGTACACGTAGATACTCCCATTGACGAGGTAGTACAGGCGATTGAGAAGTATGACTTGGTGGCTATCCCCGTTGTCGACAGTATCGGTCGGCTTGTGGGACAAATCACCGTCGACGACGTCATGGATGAAGTCCGTGAGCAGTCGGAACGTGACTATCAGTTGGCATCCGGTCTTTCGCAGGACGTAGAAACAGACGATAATGTATTGAGACAGACCACCGCCCGCCTCCCCTGGCTATTAATCGGTATGATCGGCGGAATCGGCAACTCTATGATATTGGGTAATTTCGACTCCACCTTTGCTGCCCATCCCGAATGGCACTGTACATCCCGCTAATCGGTGGTACAGGAGGAAATGTCGGAACACAATCTTCGGCAATCATCGTACAAGGTTTGGCAAACAGCTCGCTGGACGCTAAAAACACGTTCAAGCAGATTACCAAGGAATCGGTAGTAGCTTTAATTAATGCCACTATTATCTCCTTATTAGTATACACCTACAACTTTATCAGGTTCGGCGCAACGGCTACGGTCACCTATTCCGTATCCATCAGCTGTTTGCCGTGGTAATGTTCGCTTCTATTTTCGGGACACTGGTACCGATGACATTGGAGAAGTTCAAAATCGATCCAGCCATTGCAACAGGTCCGTTTATAGCCATTACAAATGACATCATCGGAATGATGTTGTACATGGGAATAACCGTTTTATTGTCATAAAAACACGATAAACAAAAAAAAATAAGCAAAATAGTATGAAGTAATCGTTTTATTTCATTAATTTGTGACCCAAAACTAATATACAATGATGGACGCTCATGACACTAATCAACCCTTGAACCAAGGGGAATTAGAAGAAGAAAAGAAAACAGTCGAGGTTTCTGAAGCTATTACAGAGACTCCGGCTGAAGATGTTACTGCCGAAGTTCAACCTGAAGCAGCTCCTAAACCTGCCACTAAGGAAGATGTACTAAACCAGCTAAAAGAGCTTGCGCAAGATGCTGAAAATGCGAACAAGCAGGATATTGACAATCTGAAACAATCATTCTACAAGTTACATAATGCCGAGTTGGAAGCTGCTAAGGTACAGTTTACAGACAACGGTGGAAACATTGAAGATTTTGTTGCCGAAGAGGACCCGACGGAAGAAGAATTCAAACGTCTGATGGGGGTTATCAAGGAAAAACGCAGCAAACAGGTTGCCGAGCTGGAACGCCAAAAGGAAGAAAACCTGCAAGTGAAACTTTCCATTATTGAAGAACTGAAAGAATTGGTGGAATCCGGAGATGACGCCAACAAATCTTATACAGAGTTCAAGAAGCTGCAACAGCAATGGAATGATACGAAACTGGTGCCGCAAGGTAAAGTGAATGAACTTTGGAAAAACTATCAATTATATGTAGAGAAGTTCTACGATTTATTGAAACTGAACAATGAATTCCGCGAATATGACTTCAAAAAGAATCTGGAAATCAAAACACATCTCTGCGAAGCTGCCGAAAAGTTGGCTGACGAGGAAGATGTTGTTTCCGCTTTCCACCAACTTCAGAAGTTGCATCAGGAGTTCCGCGATACAGGTCCGGTAGCCAAAGAACTGCGTGATGAAATCTGGAATCGGTTTAAAGCAGCTTCTACCGCTGTCAACCGCCGCCATCAGCAGCACTTCGAATCGTTGAAAGAAGCCGAACAGCATAATTTGGATCAAAAAACCGTCATCTGCGAAATCGTTGAAGCGATTGAGTATGATGAACTGAAAACATTCTCTGCCTGGGAAAACAAGACCCAGGAAGTGATTGCCTTGCAAAACAAATGGAAAACTATCGGTTTTGCGCCCCAGAAGATGAATGTGAAGATCTTCGAGCGTTTCCGCCATGCCTGCGATGATTTCTTCAAGAAGAAAGGAGAATTCTTCAAGAGCCTGAAAGAAGGAATGAACGAGAATCTGGAAAAGAAGAAAGCGCTCTGCGAAAAAGCGGAAGCCTTGAAAGATAGTACAGACTGGAAAGTAACTGCCGATGCACTGACCAAACTTCAAAAAGAATGGAAGACCATCGGACCTGTTGCCAAGAAACACTCGGATGCTATCTGGAAACGGTTTATCACAGCTTGCGACTACTTCTTCGAACAAAAGAACAAAGCTACTTCTTCACAACGTTCTGTAGAAACAGAGAATATGGAAAAGAAGAAAGCGTTGATCGAGAAGTTATCCGCTATTGATGAAAGCATGGATACCGAAGAAGCAAGTACCTTGGTTCGGGATTTAATGAAAGAGTGGAACTCTATCGGTCATGTGCCGTTCAAAGAAAAAGATAAGTTATACAAGCAGTATCACGGAATCATCGATCAGCTATTCGACCGCTTTAACATCAATGCTTCCAACAAGAAGTTAAGTAACTTCCGTTCGAATATCAGCAATATCCAGGGAAGCGGTACTCAATCTCTGTACAGAGAACGTGAAAAGCTGGTACGTACTTATGAGAATATGAAGAATGAGCTTCAGACTTATGAGAACAATCTGGGCTTCCTGACTTCTACTTCTAAGAAAGGCAGCAGCCTGCTGACTGAATTGAACCGCAAGGTAGATAAGTTGAAAGCAGACTTGGAACTGGTATTACAAAAGATCAAAGTAATCGATGAATCAATAAAAGCAGAAGAATAAGAGTTCTGCCCGATTTAGAAAAATTAGAAACAGGTTTTATACTCACTTGAGCTATAAAACCTGTTTTTCTTTTCTACTAAACAAGACGACAGCCAGTTTAAGGATTTATTCTTTATCAATCAACTTCACGGCTTTTCATAAGATTAGCGTTTTTCGGACTATCAACATGCATTCGTGTCACCGAATTTGCCACCGAGGAACTTTTTTTTTAAAACTTCCAGTGACCTATTATGTGACCTCTTGATGGTGAGAAGTTTAGAGACACATACTATTAAACATGCAAAAAAGCCGTTATTACCTAGTAATAACGGCTTTTAGCTTATTTTGTCTTATAATTTGTTGGGCTACCTGGATTCGAACCAGGAATGACAGGACCAGAATCTGTAGTGTTACCATTACACCATAGCCCAATGATTTTCGTTTGCGGGTGCAAAGATACAAATATTTTGGGAATTCAAAACAAATCCGATATTTTTTTTGCAAAAATGTCCAAATAAGCTTTCCAAACAAAAGTATCTCCACTAAAAAACACAAAAATTGAGGGATAACTTTCTTGTATCCAATAAATCAGCGTATATTTGTCAAAAATATCACGTTTATTATCAGAAACAAAGGGTCACCTTTTTTTGTTATAAACAAATAGAGAACATGAATTATTAATCCCAATTACAGGAATGAACGATACTAAAGTATTAATTGAAAAAATAAAAGAAGGAATTCAAGAGAAAAAAGGTAAAAAGATAGTCGTTGCCGATTTAACCAGCATAGAAGATACCATCTGTAAATATTTCGTTATCTGTCAGGGAAATTCTCCCAGTCAAGTGAGTGCAATAGTAGATTCAATCAAGGAATTTACACGCAAAGGTGCGGACAGCAAGCCTTATGCAATCGACGGACTCCGAAATGCAGAATGGGTAGCTATGGACTATGCCGATGTATTGGTACACGTTTTTTTGCCGGAGACAAGAGCTTTTTATAATCTTGAGCACCTCTGGGCAGATGCTAAACTTACTCAAATCCCCGATCTAGACTAATTAATGATTATGGACAATAATAATAGCAATAATAACAATAGCAATAAACCTAACAATAAGGTTAATATGCCCAAGTTCAACCTGAACTGGATGTATATGATTATTGCCCTTATGCTTCTCGGCCTCTGGTGGGGCAGTGATTCAAAAGGAGCAGGAAGCAAAGCTGTAACTTACAGCGAGTTTCAGGACTATGTTAAAAAGGGTTATGTCAGCAAAGTATTGGGTTATGAAGATAAATCAATCGAAGCTTTCCTCAAACCGACTGCCGTAGGGGCTGTTTTTGGAGCCGACTCTACCAAGGTGGGACGCAACCCTGTCATTACAAGTAGAACCCCGTCTACCGATAAACTGGAAGAGTTTTTGCAGGCAGAAAAGGAAGCCGGTCATTTTGACGGTTCATCCGACTATCCGCCCAAATCGGATATTTTCCCCGCAATTCTGATTCAGGTACTCCCGCTTGTCTTGCTGGTTGCGTTATGGATATTCTTCATGCGCCGTATGAGCGGAGGCGGCAGTGGTGGCCCCGGCGGCGTATTTAATGTAGGAAAATCAAAAGCCCAGCTTTTTGAAAAAGGCGGAGCCATCAAGATTACATTTAAAGATGTAGCGGGGCTGGCCGAAGCAAAACAAGAAGTGGAGGAAATCGTAGAGTTCTTAAAAGAACCGCAGAAATATACGGATTTGGGAGGTAAGATACCCAAGGGAGCATTGCTGGTAGGCCCTCCGGGAACCGGTAAAACATTGCTTGCCAAAGCTGTGGCCGGCGAAGCGAATGTGCCTTTCTTCTCATTGGCAGGTTCCGACTTCGTGGAAATGTTTGTGGGTGTAGGTGCATCCCGTGTTCGCGACTTGTTTAAACAGGCTAAAGAAAAAGCTCCCTGTATCGTCTTTATTGATGAGATTGATGCCGTAGGACGTGCCCGTGGCAAGAACCCTGCAATGGGAGGAAATGACGAACGCGAAAACACATTGAACCAGTTGCTGACAGAAATGGACGGTTTCGGTTCCAATAGCGGTGTGATTATCCTTGCTGCTACCAACCGTGTAGACGTACTCGACAAGGCACTGCTCCGTGCAGGACGTTTTGACCGTCAGATACACGTGGATCTGCCCGACTTGAACGAACGTAAAGAAGTATTTGGCGTGCATTTGCGCCCGATTAAAATAGACGATAGTGTAGATGTGGACTTGCTGGCACGTCAGACACCGGGATTCTCGGGTGCAGATATTGCCAATGTCTGCAATGAGGCTGCACTGATCGCTGCCCGCCACGGGAAGAAATTCGTAAGCAAGCAGGACTTCCTGGATGCAGTAGACCGCATCATCGGTGGTCTGGAAAAGAAAACCAAGATTACAACGGAAGCAGAAAGACGCTCCATCGCTTTGCATGAAGCAGGACACGCCTCTATCTCCTGGTTGTTGGAATATGCCAACCCATTGATTAAGGTTACGATTGTTCCTCGCGGACGTGCATTGGGAGCTGCCTGGTATCTGCCGGAAGAACGTCAGATCACTACCAAGGAGCAGATGCTGGACGAAATGTGTGCTACTTTGGGAGGACGCGCCGCTGAAGATTTATTCCTCGGCCGCATCTCAACTGGTGCCATGAACGACCTGGAAAGGGTGACTAAGCAGGCATACGGCATGATTGCTTATTTAGGTATGAGCGACAAGCTGCCAAACTTATGTTATTACAACAATGATGAATATTCTTTCAACCGTCCATACAGCGAAAAGACAGCCGAATTGATTGACGAAGAAGTCAAGAGAATGGTAAACGAGCAGTATGACCGTGCCAAGAGAATTCTGTCAGAGAATAAAGAAGGACACAACGAACTGACGCAATTACTGATTGACAAAGAAGTAATCTTCGCGGAAGACGTTGAACGTATCTTCGGTAAACGCCCTTGGGCTTCCCGCTCGGAAGAAATCATGGCTGCTAAAGAAAGCCAGGATGCCGCAAGAGCTGAAAGAGAACTTGCCCAAAAGCTGAAAGAAGAAGAAAAAGAAATCAAAGAAGAGGAAGCTGAAAATACCGCAAAGGAAAAACAAGCACCCATAGACACCAAAGTTGCCGCAGAAGGTAAAAAGGTTACTGTGGAGGGCAAAGTTACCGTAGAGGGTAAATCCAATGGGGAAAAACAAGCTAACGGGTCCAACTAATTAAAACGAATAGATTTTGATTAACAATTTCATAAAACGAGCTATTACGGGTGTACTCTTCGTTGCCATCTTGGTAGGGTGCATCCTTTATGACGCATTCAGCTTTGGTATTCTGTTCACCGCTATCAGCGCACTGACCATTTATGAGTTCGGACAGCTGGTAAATATGCGCGCAGAAGGAGTGAAGATAAACAAGACCATTAATATGCTCGGCGGGGCTTACCTATTCCTTGCAGTCATGGGATTCTGCATTGATGCGGCCGATTCGAAGATATTCATCCCGTATGTGCTTTTATTGCTTTACATGATGATTAGCGAGTTGTATCTGAAAAAGGAAAACCCGGTACTTAACTGGGCTTATTCTATGCTTAGCCAACTTTATATCGGACTGCCTTTTGCTTTGCTAAATGTATTGGCATTCCATAACGATCCGGGATCAGAATACAGTAGCGTAAGTTACAATCCTATCCTACCGCTATCTATCTTTATTTTCCTCTGGCTGAATGACACGGGAGCCTATTGCATCGGTTCATTGATCGGCAAACACCGGTTGTTTGAACGTATCTCTCCCAAGAAATCATGGGAAGGTTCTATCGGCGGCGGAGTGGTAGCAATCGGAGTATCTTTTATACTCGCTCACTACTTCCCATTTATGTCAATGATTGAATGGGCAGGACTGGCACTGGTGGTTGTTATATTCGGTACATGGGGCGACCTGACGGAGTCGTTATTGAAACGCCAGTTGCACGTTAAGGATTCGGGAACCATTCTTCCGGGACACGGTGGGATGCTCGACCGCTTTGACAGTTCCCTGATGGCTATACCGGCAGCAGTCGTTTATCTATATGCATTAACATGGTTCTAACGGGGGATTCTTTCTCAATCGATTAGAGCTGAAACAAAATACAAAAGGTCGGGAACTTCTACAGAAGTATCCCGACCTTTTTCACACACAGTAAATCATAGTTAGGTTATCGGATCGAAGAAGTGGAATGAACATCCTTTGCTGCTTCCGGTACACCGACCGGATGATCCAGATCAAGCACAATCACTCTTCCTTCTCCATGTTCTCTTGAGTTTATTGTCACCTTAAACCCTTTAGGTGCTACCCAGGAATCTTTCGGCGTAGGGAAGAACTTTTCCAGATTATAAGAAACTCGTCCCCATCCCCAATAGTCAGTCACATCCTCATACGTATTATAACGCAGTTCCAAATGTATGTAACCATCTTCATCCACATTCAATGTTCCCGGTTCTGACGGTTCGCCCGGCTCTCCCGGTTCCATCTTATTTTGCACAAGGCTGATACGATGTTTCTCCGAACGAGGCAACTCCTGACGGAAAATTACGTTCAGGAACTTTCCTCCCAACCACATATCACCCTGATAAATCAGAATAGGATCATTTCCGAATTCTTCCGCTTCTTCCTCTGTCGACATATCTTCCACTTCTTTTGTCAACAGTTCCTGTATGCCTTCCATCTTCACCTGAACTCCTTTTCCTCCTTCCATGTCATACAAAGGATTGAAAAAAGCCACAACACGTTCACCGTCCACTGGTTTAAACCAAGGAATAGAAGTAGCAACCGGATCAATCACCCCCCAATTATCACCTTCCAAATAATATCCTCCTCCACCGGTTGCACGAACAGTCGCCCAGTCCCAGCTGAAATCTCCAATAGAATAACCATCATCATCACATGATTGCAACATTGGTACTAATGCCAATAATAAGATTCCTAAAAGCCACTTAAATTTTTTCATATCTTTTTCCTTTCTTTATTTTAGTCTTCTGCTTTATAAATAAAAAAGCCGTGCATTTACTGCATCGGCTTTACGTTTATTCAGAAAAAGAAAGTTATTTTTTCAACAAACGCAGCATTTCACGAGCTGCATGACGAGGAGCACCGGCAGGTCCTAACCGTTCGGCTACATATTCATACCCCGAAAGCATCTCATTTTTATACGCTTCATTTTCAATGATATTTCTCAATTCGCTCTGCATATTCTTCACGGTCATCGTATCTGCCACCAGCTCCTTTACCACTTCACGGTCAGCAATCAAATTAACCAACGAAATAAATCTCACAGTTAAGATATGACGCCGCAAAAAAGAAACCACTTTCCCGATCGGAGTGTAATAACAAACCACTTGAGGAACACGAAACAATGCCGTCTCAAGCGTAGCTGTACCCGAAGTAACTAAAGCTACATCTGCATGCTGCAACAGGCTATAAGTCTGATCGAAAATGATTTTCACTTTCGCCTCTCCTACATATTGTTTATAATACTCGGGAGCAATGGCAGGTGCACCGGCCAAGACAAGCTGATAGTCGGGAAAAGCGGAAGCAGCCTTCAACATATCCGGCAGATTATCTTTGATTTCCTGTTTCCGGCTACCGGCAAGAAGAGCGATAATCGGCTTATCTTCCAATTGATTCTCCGCAATAAAGTGCTCCTTATTTTCGGATGAGCTGCCTGATAGGCTGCCACCTCATCCACCGTAGGGTTTCCTACATAGTGAATGGGGTATTGATGCTTTCCTTCGAAGAATTCCACTTCAAAAGGAAGAATGGAGAAAAGCTCATCTACATCTCGTTTTATATTCTTGATACGGTATTCTTTCCACGCCCATATCTTCGGAGAAATATAATAGTAAACCGGTATCTGTGTCTTTGCATGGACAAACTTGGCAATATCAAGATTGAATCCCGGATAATCTACCAGAATAACAACGTCCGGTTCCCAGGAAACAATGTCCTCTTTGCAACGCTCATATTTGCAAAGATAGTGCGCAGATGGAGTAATACAGGAATAAATCCCATGTATGCCAACTCCTTATAGTGCTTTACCATCGTTCCTCCGACAGCCGCCATCAAGTCACCTCCGAAAAAACGGAAATCAGCCTGCGGGTCTTCTGCCTTTAAGGCAGCCATCAGATGAGAGGCGTGCAAGTCGCCGGAAGCTTCACCGACAATCAGATAATACTTCATTGAGTTGAGAGTTGAGAGTTGAGAGTTGAGAGTTGGTAGGGATAGATGACTAACAGGGCGTCATGCTTTCTTTTTCAACTTTCAAATTTCAACTAATTAAACCATTTATTAAGTTCGTCCATAAAGTGATAAGCCGTCACGTCAACCGTAGTCGGGGTGATAGCAACATAACCATTTGCCAAAGCCCAATGATCGTTCTTCTCGTTTTCAGGTTCATGATCGGTAAATTCACCGGTCAGCCAGAAATAGTTAGGATCATTCAGACGAGGGCAGGCAGCCCATTCATTCGTCCAACGTCCTTTCGCCTGCTCACAGATTTTCACTCCTTTTATATCGGCTGTATCGGGGAAGTTCACATTCAGACAAGTTAAAGGAGGAAGTCCTTTTTCCAAGATCATGGCAGCGATGCTGCGGATATAAGGTCCGGCAGCTTCAAAATCAGCATCGGGTGCATGATTGCACAAGGAGAAGCCAATAGAAGGAATTCCATTCAAACAGCCCTCAAACACCACTCCCATCGTACCGGAATAATGCACGTTAGTGGCAGAGTTATCTCCATGATTGATACCGCCGACTATCAGATCCGGAGTCCGGTCGAGCACTGTGTTTCTTGCCAATTTGATGCAATCGGTCGGTGTTCCCGAACATTTATAAACAGTCAAGCCCACTTCCTTCTTTACTAACTGGTAATGAACCGGCTGCGTCACCGTCAGCGCACACCCACTACCGGAACGCGGAGCATCAGGTGCCATCACTATAATCTCACCCAAAGGGCGAAGAAACTTCACCAGTTCATTAATACCTTTAGCCATCACGCCATCGTCATTCGAAACAAGTATCAACGGCTTCTCTTTTTCCATATATTCAATCCTTTCCTTTTTTATATTCGCACAAAAGTAACAAAAAGAAGCCGTACCACCAAACACCTCCCCGCATCAGATCGAAAAGTCTCTTTCACCCCCACTCCTACCCGTTTACAAATCTTAATCTTCTGCAAGCGAGCAAAAAAAGAAATAAATATCCAATATAAATATGTATATTTGCAAGCTCATAAAGAGAAAGGTAGATGATGAACCTGTCGAAGTTTGGTAACCGTTTCGTCCGACAGTTATTAACAAAACAGGCGACTTATCAACAGAAATTGCAAAGTTTCTCTTTTTTCGTAGGCGCTCTAAGGATTTATCACTTATTTCGCTGCCAATAAATTTAGAGAATATGGGAAAAATTATTGCTTTGGCCAATCAAAAAGGCGGTGTAGGAAAGACAACGACTACGATTAATCTCGCAGCTTCACTTGCTACACTGGAAAAAAAGGTACTCGTAGTAGATGCCGACCCGCAAGCTAATGCCTCTTCCGGTCTGGGAGTAGACATCAAGCAGTCGGAATGCACTATCTATGAATGTATTATTGACAGAGCCAACGTACAGGACGCTATCCTTGATACGGAGATTGATTCTTTGAAAGTAATCTCTTCGCACATCAATCTCGTAGGAGCAGAGATTGAAATGCTGAACCTCCCAAACCGAGAAAAGATACTAAAAGAAGTACTCACACCTTTGAAGAAAGAATATGACTATATCCTGATAGACTGTTCACCTTCATTAGGACTGATTACGATCAATGCCCTGACGGCAGCCGACTCCGTGATTATCCCCGTTCAAGCTGAATATTTTGCTCTTGAAGGTATCAGCAAATTGTTGAATACCATCAAAATCATCAAGTCGAAACTGAATCCGGCTTTAGAAATCGAGGTTCTTACTGACAATGTATGACTCTCGTCTGCGTCAGGCTAATCAGATTTACGACGAAGTGAAACGTCATTTCCAGGAACTGGTGTTCAACACCGTTATTCAACGAAATGTAAAATTGAGCGAGGCTCCCAGCTACGGTGTCCCGACCATCCTTTACGATGCGGAATCTACCGGCGCCAAAAACCACCTGGCTCTTGCTAAAGAGATTATCAACCGAAATAAATAAAAGAAAGAAGAAGATATGGCAACACAAAAAAGAAATGCATTAGGACGTGGTCTCGACGCCTTGCTCTCAATGGATGATGTGAAAACCGAAGGGTCTTCTTCCATTAATGAAATAGAGCTGGCAAAGATTACTGTCAATCCCAACCAGCCCCGCCGTGAGTTTGACGAAACAGCATTGCAGGAACTGGCTGATTCCATTGCGGAAATCGGTATCATCCAACCTATTACCTTACGCAAACTCTCGGACGATGAGTATCAGATCATCGCGGGAGAACGTCGTTATCGTGCGTCACAAAGAGCAGGACTGAAAACGATCCCTGCTTATATACGCACTGCCGACGACGAAAACATGATGGAAATGGCGCTGATTGAAAATATCCAGCGTGAAGACCTGAATGCCGTAGAAATCGCACTTGCCTACCAGCATCTGCTCGATCAGTACGAACTGACACAGGAACGTCTTAGCGAACGTATCGGAAAGAAACGAACGACGATCGCCAACTACCTGCGCTTACTGAAATTGCCGGCTCCAATACAGATGGCCCTGCAAAACAAGCAGCTGGACATGGGACATGCCCGTGCGCTGATTTCATTAGGCGACCCTAAACTACAAGTTAAAATATTCGAAGAAATACAAGAACACGGATATTCAGTCCGCAAAGTAGAAGAAATTGTTAAATCATTAAGCGAAGGAGAAGCTGTGAAAAGCGGCACACGGAAAATAACACCCAAACGTGGCAAACTTCCTGAAGAATTCAACTTATTGAAGCAACAACTCTCCGGCTTTTTCAACACCAAGGTACAACTCACCTGCTCTGAAAAGGGAAAAGGCAAGATCAGTATTCCTTTCGGGAACGAGGAGGAACTGGAACGTATCATGGAAATCTTCGATACGCTAAAGAAGTAAATGACAAGAAAAAGTAAGAAATATCAGTTACTAGTCAGCGCCCTGCTTCTCTGTTTTTTACAGGTGGCAGGGATTGATGTGTATGCACAATCCACAGTTACTCCGGCACGGAAAGATACAACAATCATACAGCGAGAAGCGCCGAAAGCCCGTGCACGAAGGCATCGTGATCCGATTATACAGGACTCGGTGAAGAAGGATTCTATCCAAATCATACCATCCAAAGAACTTCCGGCCATCGACAGTTTGTCAGCTGCTAAAATACAGATAGCGGACAGCTTGGATGCAGCCAATAAGAAAGAGCTGAAAAAGATAGAGCAACCTGCCTCCATTGTTGTAAAGACCGACACTGTGCCGCCACCTGCTCAAGATATTAACAAGAAAATATTTATCCCGAATCCGACCAAAGCAACGTGGCTGGCAGTCGTATTCCCCGGTGGAGGACAGATTTACAACCGTAAATACTGGAAATTACCTATTATATATGGAGGATTTGCTGGTTGTGCTTACGCCTTAAGTTGGAACGGTAAGATGTACAAAGACTATTCGCAAGCCTATCTGGACATTATGGACAGCAACCCGAATACGAAAAGTTACGAAGACTTGTTGCCCCCGAACTCCACTTATAATGAGGAGCAGCTAAAAAACACACTAAAACGAAGAAAAGATATGTTCCGTCGTTATCGGGACCTTAGTATATTTGCTTTTATCGGAGTTACCTGATCTCTATCATCGACGCTTATGTAGATGCAGAGTTGTCTAACTTCGATATAACCCCCGACTTGAGCATGAAAGTAGAACCGGCTGTTATCGACAATAACAACCAGTTCCGCTCCAGCAGTTTAAAAAACAAGTCGGTTGGTCTGCAATGCGTATTACGATTTTAAAAACACAATTTAGATTGATCTTATTATTGAAGCATGAAGAAATTAGTTAACTATTGTTCGATTATTTTTCTTTTACTGGTGGCAACGTCGCAGGTAAAAGCGCAAAGTGTAGATGTAGTGATTCGTGAAAATGGAACTGAACGCAAAGAAAGCATCGACCTGCCTAAAAGTATGACATATCCACTTGACAGTCTGTTGAACGACTGGAAAGCCAAAAATTATATTGACTTAGGCAAAGATTGCAGTACAGCTGAAATCAACCCTTTATTCAGCGACTCTGTCTATATCGACCGCTTGTCACGCATTCCGGCTATCATGGAAATGCCTTATAATGATATTATCCGCAAATTCATCGATATGTATGCAGGACGCTTGCGCAATCAGGTTTCTTTCATGTTAAGTGCCTGCAACTTCTATATGCCGATTTTTGAAGAAGCATTGGATGCATACGGACTTCCACTGGAACTTAGATATCTCCCGATTATCGAATCTGCACTGAACCCCTCTGCCGTGTCACGCGCAGGCGCTTCCGGTCTGTGGCAATTTATGATTGGTACAGGTAAGATCTATGGCTTGGAATCAAACAGCCTGGTAGATGAACGACGCGACCCGATTAAAGCAACTTGGGCTGCCGCACGTTATCTCAAAGAAATGTACGATATCTATGGAGACTGGAATCTTGTGATTGCTGCTTATAACTGTGGCCCCGGTACTATCAACAAGGCAATCCGCCGTGCCAATGGCGAAACGGATTACTGGAAAATTTATAATTACCTGCCTAAAGAGACACGTGGTTACGTACCTGCCTTTATCGCCGCTAATTATGTGATGACTTACTATTGTGACCATAATATTTGTCCGATGGAAACAAATATCCCGGCAAGTACCGACACAGTACAAGTGAACAAGAACCTGCACTTCGAACAGATTGCTGATCTTTGCAATGTACCTTTGGATCAAATAAAGAGCTTGAATCCGCAATATAAGAAGCAAATGATTCCGGGTGACAGCAAGCCTTATACTTTAAGACTTCCTATCGATGCTATCAGTACCTTTATAGATAAGCAAGACACAATCTATGCACATCGCGCCGACGAATTGTTCCGCAACCGGAAAACCGTTGCAGTAAAGGAAATTACCCCCTCAACCCGCAAAACGACAGCAGCTGTTGCCGGTAAAGGCAAACTGACCTACTACACAATAAAAAGTGGAGACACTTTGTCAACTATCGCCGGAAAGTATGGCGTCACAATTAAGGATATACAAAGGTGGAATGGAATGTCCAACACCAAAATTGCTGCAGGAAAACGATTGAAAATATACAAATAAACAGCTTCCTGCTTGCATCGTTCGGAAATTTGCTTATTTTTGCAGAACTAAGCAAGTGAAAGGATAACAATTATGGATAATCTGCCCCCTAAAGAAATAAGTGATGAAGAGATGATCAATCAGGCGTTCCACGAACTACTGAATGATTATCTCAACACTAAACATCGCAAAAAGGTTGAAATCATTACGAAGGCTTTCAACTTCGCCAATCAGGCGCATAAAGGTATCAAACGTCGTTCGGGCGAACCTTATATTATGCACCCGATTGCCGTTGCAAGTATTGTATGTAATGAGATCGGCCTGGGTTCAACTTCTATATGTGCGGCCTTGTTGCATGATGTAGTAGAAGACACTGATTACACAGTAGAAGACATTGAAAATATCTTTGGCCCGAAGATTGCCCAAATTGTGGACGGACTGACCAAGATATCCGGCGGAATTTTCGGTGACCGTGCTTCAGCACAAGCAGAGAACTTCAAGAAGTTACTGCTCACTATGTCGAACGATATCCGGGTAATTCTTATCAAGATAGCCGACCGTTTGCACAACATGCGTACCCTCGGTTCCATGTTGCCCAACAAGCAATATAAGATTGCAGGCGAAACGCTTTACATCTATGCGCCACTCGCCAACCGCCTGGGTCTCTATAAAATAAAAACAGAGCTTGAGAATCTAAGCTTCAAATATGAACATCCCGAAGAATATGCGGAAATAGAAGAGAAGTTGAATGCCACAGCTGCCGAACGCGACAAAGTTTTCAACGACTTCACTGCTCCTATCCGTACACAGTTGGATAAGATGGGATTAAAATACCGGATACTTGCCCGCGTAAAATCAATCTATTCTATCTGGAACAAAATGCAGACCAAGCATGTTCCTTTTGAAGAAATATTTGATCTACTAGCTGTCCGTATCATCTTCGAGCCACGTAACATAGAAGAAGAACTCAACGACTGTTTCGACATTTACGTTTCCATCTCCAAGATATACAAGCCTCATCCGGACCGTCTGCGCGACTGGGTGAGCCATCCTAAAGCAAATGGTTATCAGGCATTGCATGTCACCCTGATGGGTAATAACGGACAATGGATTGAAGTCCAGATTCGTAGTGAACGAATGAATGACGTTGCCGAACAAGGTTTCGCCGCTCACTGGAAATACAAAGAAGGAGGAGGCAGCGAAGATGAAGGAGAGTTGGAAAAATGGTTGAAAACCATTAAGGAGATATTGGATGATCCGCAACCGGATGCCATTGATTTTCTGGATACCATCAAACTTAATTTATTTGCTTCTGAAATATTCGTATTCACCCCCAAAGGTGAGCTGAAGACTATGCCGCAGAATTCTACGGCTCTCGACTTCGCGTTTTCCCTGCATACGGATATTGGCAGCCATTGTATTGGTGCCAAAGTCAACCACAAATTAGTTCCGTTAAGCCATAAATTGCAAAGTGGTGACCAAGTTGAGATCCTGACTTCAAAATCGCAACGTGTGCAACCGCAATGGGAAGTTTTTGCAACCACTGCCCGTGCCCGTGCCAAGATAGCAGCCATCCTCCGCAAAGAGCGTAAAGCAAACCAGAAGATAGGTGAAGAAATCCTTAACGAGTTTTTGAAAAAAGAGGAAATCCGCCCTGAAGAAACCGTTATTGAGAAGCTGCGCAAACTGCATAATGCCAAGAATGAAGAAGAACTGCTGGCCGCCATTGGCAGCAAAGCAATCGTCTTGGGAGAAGCGGATAAGAATGAACTGAAAGAAAAGCAAACCAGTAACTGGAAGAAATATCTGACTTTCTCTTTCGGCAACAATAAAGAGAAGCAAGAAGAAAAAGAGCCGCAAGAAAAAGAAAAGATCAATCCGAAGCAAGTGCTCAAGCTGACAGAAGAAAGTTTGCAGAAGAAATATATCATGGCCGAATGTTGCCATCCTATTCCCGGTGATGACGTATTGGGATATGTGGATGAAAACGACCGGATCATTATCCACAAACGCCAATGTCCTGTTGCCGCCAAACTGAAGAGCAGTTATGGCAACCGTATATTAGCAACAGAATGGGATACACACAAAGAACTATCTTTCCTGGTATATATATATATAAAAGGTATAGACAGCATGGGACTTTTGAATGAAGTCACCCAGGTTATCTCCAGACAACTCAATGTAAATATCCGTAAGCTAACCATCGAAACCGAAGATGGTATCTTTGAAGGAAAAATTCAGTTATGGGTACATGACGTGGATGATGTGAAAACCATCTGTAACAATCTGAAGAAAATACAGAATATCAAACAGGTGAGCCGCGTAGAAGAATAACATTGATCGACACATTCGTTATCGATCAACGTTATTCTACTCCCGCCCATCCAATTCGCGTTTAATAGCCAAAAGCTCTTCTTTTATCGCTTTCAGCTTATTTACAATCTCATAATTACGAACCGTAGCTTCTTTATTATCTTTCAAACGTTGCCGGGCACCGGGAAGTGTCATGCCTTTTTCTTTTACCAAATGATAGATAAGACCGATCGTTTCTACGTCTTCTTTGCGGTACTGACGTATTCCTCTTCCCGCTGTCTTAGGAGAGATTTGCGGAAATTCCTTTTCCCAAAAACGGAGCAATGACGGATTGACTCCGAACATATCGGCAACCTCTCCTATTGAATAATATAGCTTCAATTCTTTATCTGTATTAAGCATAGCACTCCTGTTTTAAGATTTTAATCGAATACTTTACCATGATTGGCTGCCAACTGAATCATCTTTTCATAATCTTCGGCACTCAAATCCATGAAATAATAATTGACCGGATTCACTACCTGCCTTTCACGTGCACTTCATAATGCAAATGCGGGCCGGTACTTTTTCCTGTACTACCCACTTTTCCGATAATCTCACCACGTACCACTTTCTTTCCGACTTTCGTATTAAATCCCTGCAAGTGAGCATACCGAGTAAGATACCCGAAACCATGATCTATCTCAATAGTATTACCGTATCCGGTTTCCCATCCCACTTTCACCACTGTTCCGTTTCCGGTAGCATAAACATCCGTTCCCGGATGAGCAGAGAAGTCCATGCCTGCATGGAACTTTGTCGTACCATAAATAGGGTCGATACGTGTACCATAACCGGATGCTGTCTGACGAAGATCTTTATTCGAAATAGGCTGTATGGCCGGAATACATTTCAGCATCTCATCATGGTTCTTACACATATCAATCACATCATCGAAAGATTTCGACTGGATATAAAGCCTTTTGGAAAGCACATCCAACTTTTGAGTCGTATTCACCACCAGCTTGGCATTCGCCAAATCCATCAGTTCTTCGTAACGGTTCGTCCCGCCATAACCTGCCTGACGAATAGCCGGAGAAACAGGATCTGCCTGTAAAATCACCCGATACAGATTATCGTCACGTTGCTGAATATCCTGAAGCACCCCCATAGCGTCGTCCAAACGCCGGGAAAGCACATTGTACTGCGCCAAAAGACGGCTGTTTTCAATTCTTAATTCCTTCTCCGACGGAGAACCAAAAATCAAAAGCAATACAATAAAGCAACCTGCTCCCAACCCCATTCCATAGAAAAGCCGACGCAGGATACTAAGCGCACGCTGCCGTACGGTAGGGTAAATTCGATCATAAGTCTGGGTCTGTGGATTATAGATGTAGTATACTTTGCGCATCTTTTTGGAAATATTTCGCTTGTTAATACGGCAAAAGTAATAAAAACAAGCTATCTTTGCACAGTTTTTACGAATTTATGAGTTGTGATTTATGATTTATTGGGGATTCCTCCCCTCTCTCATATCCCACAGCCCATAATTCATAATTCATAAATCATAATTCTTCATTATATGTTGACTGCAAAAGAGATCAGAGATTCATTCAAGAATTCTTTGAGTCGAAAGGACACCACATCGTTCCCTCGGCTCCGATGGTGATTAAAGATGACCCTACCCTGATGTTTACGAACGCGGGTATGAACCAGTTTAAAGATATTATTTTGGGTAACCATCCGGCGAAATACCAAAGAGTCGCGGACTCGCAAAAATGTTTGCGTGTAAGCGGAAAGCATAATGACCTGGAAGAAGTAGGACACGATACGTACCACCACACCATGTTTGAAATGCTTGGTAACTGGTCGTTCGGCGATTACTTCAAGAAAGAAGCGATCAGCTGGGCGTGGGAATATCTGGTAGAAGTCTTGAAACTGAATCCGGAACATCTCTATGCAACCGTATTTGAAGGAAGTCCTGAAGAAGGATTGAGCCGTGACGACGAAGCTGCTTCCTACTGGGAACAGTTCTTGCCGAAAGATCACATCATCAACGGTAACAAACACGACAACTTCTGGGAAATGGGTGATACAGGACCTTGCGGACCTTGTTCCGAAATCCATATCGACCTCCGTCCTGCTGAAGAACGTGCCAAGATCTCCGGTCGCGACCTCGTGAACCACGATCACCCGCAGGTAATTGAAATCTGGAACCTCGTGTTCATGCAATACAACCGCAAAGCAGACGGCAGTCTTGAGCCGCTTCCTGCCAAGGTTATTGATACCGGTATGGGATTCGAACGTCTTTGTATGGCTCTGCAAGGCAAAACATCCAACTACGACACAGACGTATTCCAGCCAATGTTGAAAGCTATTGCAGCAATGTCGGGTACAGAATATGGAAAAGACAAGCAACAAGATATTGCTATGCGTGTGATTGCCGACCATATCCGTACCATTGCATTCTCAATCACAGATGGCCAGTTGCCGTCTAATGCAAAGGCAGGTTATGTGATCCGCCGTATCCTTCGCCGTGCTGTTCGTTACGGATATACTTTCCTCGGACAGAAACAGGCATTTATGTATAAGTTGCTTCCTGTATTGATTGATAACATGGGAGAGGCTTATCCTGAACTAGTTGCACAAAAGACACTGATTGAAAAAGTAATCAAGGAAGAAGAAGAATCATTCCTCCGCACTTTGGAAACTGGTATCCGTCTATTGGACAAGACAATGGAAGATACCAAAGCCAATGGAAAAACTGAAATCAGCGGTAAAGATGCCTTTACTTTATATGATACATTCGGTTTCCCGCTCGACTTGACAGAGCTGATTCTCCGTGAAAACGGAATGACTGTCAACATTGAAGAGTTCAATGAAGAAATGCAGCAACAGAAACAGCGTGCACGTAATGCTGCCGCCATCGAAACTGGTGACTGGATTGTACTGAAAGAAGGAACTACTGAATTCGTTGGTTACGATTACACTGAATACGAGGCTTCTATCCTTCGTTACCGTCAGATCAAACAAAAGAACCAGACATTGTATCAGATTGTACTCGACTATACTCCGTTCTATGCAGAAAGTGGTGGTCAGGTAGGTGATACAGGTGTATTGGTGAGCGAGTTCGAGACGATTGAAGTGGTCGACACAAAGAAAGAGAATAATCTTCCGATACATATTACCAAAAAGCTACCCGAACATCCGGAAGCTCCGATGATGGCTTGTGTAGATACCGACAAACGTGCTGCCTGCGCAGCCAATCACTCGGCGACCCACTTGCTGGATGCTGCTTTACGTGAAGTATTGGGTGAACACATCGAACAGAAAGGTTCATTGGTTACACCGGATTCATTGCGTTTCGACTTCTCTCACTTCCAGAAAGTGACCGATGAAGAAATCCGTAAAGTTGAACATATCGTCAATGCAAGAATCCGCGCTAATATCCCATTGAAAGAATATCGCAATATTCCTATCGAGGAAGCTAAGGAGTTGGGAGCTATCGCTCTCTTTGGTGAAAAGTATGGCGACAGAGTTCGTGTGATCCAGTTCGGCACTTCTATCGAGTTCTGTGGTGGTACACATGTAGCTGCAACCGGAAATATCGGTATGGTAAAAATCATCTCCGAAAGTTCTGTTGCTGCCGGCGTTCGCCGTATTGAAGCTTATACCGGAGCACGCGTGGAAGAAATGCTGGATACGATACAAGATACACTTAGCGACTTGAAGGCTCTCTTCAATAATGCTCCTGACTTAAGAATTGCAATCCGTAAATATCTGGATGAAAATGCAGGATTGAAAAAGCAGGTAGAAGACTTCATGAAAGAGAAAGAAGCAGCTTTGAAGGAAAGACTACTGAAAAATGTACAAGAGATCCACGGTATCAAAGTAATCAAGTTCTGTGCCCCACTACCGGCAGAAGTAGTGAAGAATATCGCTTTCCAGCTTCGGGGTGAAATCACAGAAAACTTGTTCTTCGTAGCCGGAAGTACAGACAATGGCAAACCGATGCTGACAGTAATGCTTAGCGATAATTTGGTTGCTGGTGGTCTGAAAGCTGGTAATCTGGTAAAAGAAGCTGCAAAACTGATTCAAGGTGGCGGCGGTGGCCAACCTCACTTCGCTACTGCAGGAGGTAAAAATGCTGATGGACTACCGGCAGCAGTTGAAAAAGTACTGGAGCTGGCAGGAATCTAAGAATAAATAAAAGAGGCTGTCTAACAAGCCCCGAAAAAAAAGAAATCACCCCTGTCAGAGTTTGTTCTGATAGGGGTGAAATCGTTAAAAAGAGACTTATAGACAACCTCTTTTACGTAAAGATTTAAATTAGACGCGTCTGAATAAATACATAAGAAACTCCCTATTAATATAGAAAAAAATAGTGACGGTATATGCACAGGATAGTGACGGTATCGCAGGCATATAGCGTCACTATTTGCATCGGATAGCGTCACTATTTTACAGAAGTGAATTCACCAACAACAATTTCAGCTTGAATCCCCTTTTGAATCCCCTATAAAAGCATCGGGGAAGGATATTTCCTACCCTCCCCCAAAAACCAACAAACCCGGTAAAAAATAGAAGTCTATTTGTCTCTTTCTAAAAATATTAGCTTATAATTTAGGCTTGTCACAGTTTTTTTCTACCTTTGTGACCAGATTAATTATTTTTCTTATCCTTCAAATAAATAAAATAAGTAATCACTAATACCTAAAGAATGATGAGAACACCTGCTTATCTATGCCTGCTGTTAACCTGCATGCTCATTTCTTGTACCCCTACGCAAGAGAAACACGAAATAGATTACACATCTTATGTAAATCCATTTATCGGAACAGACTTCACTGGAAACACTTATCCTGGTGCCCAAGCTCCTTTCGGCATGGTGCAACTTAGCCCGGACAACGGACTCCCCGGATGGGACCGTATCTCCGGTTATTTCTATCCGGACAGTACGATTGCCGGTTTCAGCCACACACATCTTTCCGGCACTGGAGCGGGAGATTTGTATGACATCTCTTTCATGCCTGTCACTCTTCCCTACAAAGAAGCGGAAGCTCCACTTGGCATCCACTCTAAATTCTCCCACAAGGATGAAAGTGCTCATGCCGGTTATTATCAAGTACGCCTGACTGATTATAACATCAACGTCGAACTGACTGCCACCGAGCGTTGTGGTATCCAACGTTATACGTTTCCGGAAGCCCAATCTGCTATCTTCTTAAATCTGAAGAAAGCCATGAACTGGGATTTTACCAACGATTCTCATATCGAAGTCGTAGACTCCGTTACCATTCAAGGTTACCGTTTTTCCGACGGCTGGGCACGCGATCAACACATCTATTTCCGCACCCGATTCTCCAAGCCTTTTGAGAAAATGGAACTGGACACAACTGCCATCATCAAAGACAATAAACGTATCGGCACCGCTGTTATCGCCCGCTTCGATTTCAATACCCAAAAGGATGAACAGATATTAGTAAACACTGCCGTTTCCGGTGTCAGCATGGAAGGAGCAGCCAAAAACCTGCAAGCTGAAGTCCCCGAAAATAACTTCGACAAATACTTGGCGGAAACAAAAGCAAACTGGAACCGCCAGCTCGGAAAGATTGAAATAAAAGGTGATAATGAGAACGATAAAGTGAACTTCTACACTGCTCTCTATCACTCAATGATTGCTCCAACTATTTACAGTGATGTAGACGGAGCTTACTACGGTCCCGATAAGAAAGTACACCAAGCCGACGGCTGGGTTAATTATAGCACTTTCTCCCTATGGGATACATACCGTGCCGCCCACCCGCTCTTTACTTATACCGAACCCGAGCGTGTCAACGACATGGTGAAATCCTTCATCGCCTTCTACGAACAGAATGGCCGTCTGCCAGTGTGGAACTTCTACGGAAGTGAAACAGACATGATGATCGGTTATCATGCTGTTCCTGTTATTGTAGACGCCTATCTGAAAGGAATCGGCGACTTCGACGCAAAGAAAGCCTTGGATGCTTGCATAGCAACGGCTAATCTGGATAATTACCGCGGCATCGGACTCTACAAAGAATTAGGATACATACCTTACAACGTAACAGACCACTACAACGCAGAAAACTGGTCGTTATCCAAAACACTGGAATACGCTTTCGATGACTATTGCATTGCCGAAATGGCGGAGAAGATGGGCAAACAAGACATTGCGGACGAATTTTACAAACGTTCTCAAAACTACAAGAATGTATATAACCCCGCCACTTCTTTCATGCAGCCACGTGACGACAAAGGCACCTTTATCAAGGATTTCAAAGCCGATGACTATACGCCACACATTTGCGAAAGCAACGGATGGCAATACTTTTGGTCTGTACAGCATGACATTAACGGACTGATCGACCTTGTAAGAGGTAAAAACCGATTTGCCGAAAAACTGGACAGTATGTTCACCTATCATCCGGCAGCAGATGACGAACTACCTATCTTCAGCACGGGCATGATAGGACAATATGCGCATGGCAATGAACCGAGCCATCATGTTATTTATCTGTTCAATGCTATAGGACACGAAAATCGCACACAAGAATATGTAGCCAAAGTGATGAACGAGCTCTACAAGAACGAACCAGCCGGTCTTTGTGGCAACGAAGATTGCGGACAGATGTCAGCATGGTATGTATTCAGTGCGATGGGATTCTACCCCGTCAATCCCGTCAGTGGAAAATACGAGATAGGTACTCCCCTATTCCCGGAAATGCAATTACATCTGGCGAATGGAAAGACTTTCACCGTACTGGCCCCCAAAGTGAACAAAGAAAATATCTATATCCAATCCATCAAAATAGATGGAAAACCGTATGACAAAACATATCTTACTCACGAGCAAATCATGAGTGGAGCAACTGTCGAATTCGAAATGAGTAACACCCCTAAAGCAATTGGAGTCATATTCGAAGAAAATAACCCATAAGCCAAACCTGAACAACCAATTGAGAGAATGAACGAAAACTTCGATATAACCTATAAAGCACTATTTCGCCGGTACTATCCCAGCCTGATTTTCTATGCAACCCGTCTGGTGGGAGAAGAAGAAGCAGAGGATGTAGTGCAGGACGTATTTGTAGAATTATGGAAGCGGAAAGACCACATAGAGATAGGCGACCAAATCCAGGCCTTTCTCTATCGTGCCGTTTACACCCGTGCCCTTAACGTCTTGAAACACCGCAGTGTGGAAGACGGTTATTGTGTTGCCATGGAAGAAATCAACCAAAGACGCGCAGAATTCTATCAACCGGACAACAACGAAGTAATTCGGAGGATCGAAGATAAGGAACTCCGCAAGGAAATTCATGATGCAATTAATGAACTCCCTGACAAATGCAAAGAGGTTTTCAAACTTAGCTATCTGCATGATATGAAAAACAAGGAAATAGCCGATATTCTCGGAGTTTCACTCCGCACGGTGGAAGCCCATATGTATAAGGCTTTAAAATACTTGCGTGGCCGACTTGATCCTCTTTGGACGATTCTTTTCTTATTTTTATGGCGATTATAATAAGTGTTTTTGCGTTTTGAATTGTATTACTAATATGAAGGAAAAGAAAATGAGTAATCTGAGTGAAGAAATAATAAACAGATATCTGACAGGACAGTGTTCTGAAGAAGAGCTTATCGAGGTCAATGCCTGGATGAAGGAATCGGAAGAAAATGCCCGCCAGCTCTTTCGTATGGAAGAAATTTATCATTTGGGTAAATTCGACCAGTACACTGATGAACAACGGATACTTCGTGCGGAAAAACAACTCTATAAAAAGCTGGACGAAGAGAAAGGTAAACAGAGCAAAATACTAAGCATGCATCGCTGGATGAAATATGCCGCAGTGATTGCTGTGATGTTGGTCATGGGTGGTGGAGTCGGATATTGGTTCTATCAAAACGGAAACAATCAACAAATGATGGTTGCAGTAGCCAGCGAAGGCATTGTTAAGGAAGTAGTCTTGCCGGATGGCAGCAAGGTTTGGCTGAACAATGCAGCAACCTTGAAATATCCACGTGAGTTCTCCGAAAAGGAACGCAATGTCTACCTAGAAGGAGAAGCTTATTTTGAGGTCACCAAAAACCGCCATAAGCCATTCACCGTTCAAAGTGATGCAATACGCGTACGCGTATTGGGAACTACGTTCAATTTAAAATCCGATAAGCGTTGCCGGATAGCGGAGGCGACACTTATTGAAGGTGAGATTGAAGTAAAAGGCAATAAGGAAGAGGGGCAGATTATCCTCACTCCGGGACAACGTGCGGAACTGAACAAAAATAATGGACGATTGACCGTGAAACAAGTGGATGCCAAGTTGGATGCTGTTTGGCACGATAATCTGATTCCATTCCAAAAAGCAGATATCTTCACCATCACCAAAGCGCTGGAGCGTTTCTATGATGTGAAAATCATTCTGTCTCCTGACATTCAGACGGGTAAAACTTACTCCGGTGTACTGAAAAGGAAATCGAATATCGAGTCAGTGTTAAAATCATTGCAAAACTCTATACCTATTGATTATAAAATTGTCGGAAACAATATCTTCATTTCTCCCAAATAAGAAGTAAAAGATGAACCGGCTAAAACTTAAAAGCTATTAATACCATGAAATTAAAAACATTCCTAATAGTAGGATGTTTAGGAGGTTTATTCACACTTAGCTCCTGCACAGCCCCCACTAATGTAAAAGACTATAGTGCTTACGTCAACCCTTTCATCGGTACCGGTGGACATGGTCATACCTTCCCTGGAGCGGTAGTTCCCCACGGGATGATTCAGCCCAGTCCGGACACCCGGATCGATGGTTGGGATGCTTGTTCCGGTTATTATTATGCCGACTCTACCATCAATGGCTTCTCACACACACACGTCAGCGGTACAGGTTGTTGCGACTATGGAGATGTCTTGCTCATGCCAACTGTGGGTAAGCAACAATATCGTACAACCGATCCCCAAAGCCAGCGACTAGCATACGCTTCCTCTTTCTCACATAAGAATGAAATCGCAGAACCAGGATATTATTCTGTCTTTCTTGATACTTATCAGGTGAAAGCTGAAATTTCATCCACCAAACGAGGAGCAATCCATCGCTATACTTTTCCCGAAAACACCGAATCCGGATTTATCATCGACCTGGATTACAGCCTGCAACGACAGACTAACTCCGAGATGGAAATAGAAGTAATAAGCGATACGGAAATCTGTGGACATAAGAAAACAACTTATTGGGCTTTCGACCAATACATCAACTTCTACGCTAAATTTTCCAAACCATTCTCTTATACGCTCGTTACGGATTCTATCACCATGGACAATGGCAAACGGCTTCCTGTCTGCAAAGCATTATTGCATTTCAACACCAGTAAAGACGAGCAGGTTCTTGTTAAAGTAGGTGTGTCCGCTGTCGATATTGCCGGTGCACGGAAGAACGTTGAATCAGAAATTCCCGGATGGGATTTCGAGAAAGTACGTAAAGACGCACGTACGGCATGGAATGAATATCTTTCCAAAATTGATATTACAACTTCCGATAAAGAAGATAAAGCCATCTTCTACACGGCCCTCTATCATACGGGAATCAGTCCAAATCTGTTCACTGATGCAGACGGACGTTATTTAGGAATGGATCTTGAAGTGCATCAAGGAGACACCCTTAATCCGATATACACTGTATTTTCTTTATGGGATACTTTCCGTGCGCTACATCCGCTAATGACTATCATTGATCCTGATCTGAATAATCACTTTATCAATTCGTTAATTAAGAAGCATCAGGAAGGTGGGATATACCCATGTGGGACTTGGCTTCCAATTACACCGGCACTATGATTGGTTATCATGCTGTTCCGGTCATCGTGGATGCCTACATGAAAGGGTATCGCAATTTTGATGCCAAAGAGGCTTATAAAGCCTGCCTGCGTGCCGCCGAATATGACACTACCGGCATCAAATGTCCGGATTTGGTATTGCCTCATCTCATGCCTAAAGCAAAATATTATAAGAATGCCATCGGATATATCCCTTGTGACCGCGAAAACGAATCAGTGGCCAAAGCTCTGGAATATGCGTATGATGACTGGTGTATCTCTATCTTTGCAGAAGCAATGAGTGATTTTGAATCCAAAGCAAAGTATGAACGCTTTGCCAAGGCGTACGAATTTTATTTCGACAAATCAATCCGCTTCATGCGTGGACTGGACTCAAAAGGTGAATGGCGTACTCCATTCAATCCGCGTGCATCTACTCACCGCAGCGATGATTATTGTGAAGGAACAGCTTGGCAATGGACTTGGTTTGTGCCGCATGATGTAGAAGGATTAGTCAATCTGATGGGTGGAGAAGATGCTTTTGTCCAGAAACTCGATTCCTTATTCTCGGCCGATTCATCACTTGAAGGTGAGACAACCTCATCAGATATCAGCGGACTTATCGGGCAATATGCACATGGAAACGAACCAAGTCACCATGTGATCCATCTATATAACTACGTTAACCATCCTTGGAGAACTCAAGAGTTGGTGGATAGCGTTTACCGAAGTCAGTATACCAACAGTATAGACGGTCTTTCGGGCAATGAGGACTGCGGTCAGATGTCTGCCTGGTATATACTCAACTCTATGGGATTCTATCAGGTATGTCCCGGCAAGCCGGTATATTCCATCGGACGTCCTGCCTTCGACAAAGCAGTTATCAATCTGCCTGAAGGAAAGACTTTCAGTATTGTAGTAAAGAATAATGGGAAAAAGAATAAATACATTGAAAGTGTATTGCTGAACGGTAAAGCTCTAAACATTCCATTCTTTAACCATCAGGATATTGCGAATGGAGGAACGATGGAAATCAAGATGACCGATCATCCTACGAAATGGGGAGTCCTCTCTCCGGCTCTCTCCTCCAAAGAAGAGGAATGAGTTGGTACTAGCTGTTCAAATTGAATAAAAAAAACAAAACCTTGAAAAATAAATTGGCTCAATCGATTTCTGATTCGATTGAGCCATAAATAATAAATAAGACCATGAAAAAGTATCTCCTATTAGTATGCGCATTAAGTTGTATCGTCTTTGCAAAAGCCAAAGACTGGACGCAGTATGTCAATCCGCTTATGGGTTCTCAATCTAGTTTCGAGTTATCAACAGGTAATACTTATCCGGCCATTGCCCGTCCGTGGGGGATGAATTTCTGGACTCCACAAACAGGAAAGATGGGAGACGGATGGCAATACACTTATACGGCTAATAAGATTCGTGGATTTAAACAAACACATCAACCCAGTCCGTGGATTAATGATTACGGACAATTCTCTATTATGCCTGTAGTAGGCAAACCGGAATTCAATGAAGAGAAGCGTGCCAGTTGGTTTGCCCACAAAGGAGAAACTGCCACTCCTTATTATTATAAAGTATATCTTGCAGAGCATGATGTAGTGACAGAAATGGCTCCAACCGAGCGTGCCGTTCTTTTCCGTTTCACTTTTCCGGAAAACGATCATTCGTATGTTGTAGTGGATGCCTTTGATAAGGGATCGTATATTAAGGTTATTCCGGAAGAAAACAAGATTATCGGTTACACGACCCGCAACAGCGGTGGAGTTCCCGAAAACTTTAAAAATTACTTTATTATTGAATTCGACAAGCCTTTCACTTATAAAGCTACGGTAGCCAATGGCAATCTGCAGGAAAATGTTACCGAACAGACAACAGATCATGCCGGAGCCATTATTGGTTTCCAAACACATAAGGACGAACAAGTACATGCAAGAATTGCTTCTTCTTTCATCAGTTTTGAACAGGCAGCTTTAAATATGAAAGAGTTGGGCAAAGATAATATCGAACAGCTAGCCCAAAAAGGAAAAGAAGCGTGGAACCAAGTATTAGGCAAAATAGAAGTAGAAGGAGGCAATCTCGACCAATATCGCACATTCTATTCTTGTTTATATCGTTCATTGCTCTTCCCACGCAAATTCTACGAACTGGATGCTGCCGGACAACCTGTTCATTACAGTCCTTATAATGGGCAAGTATTACCGGGGTATATGTATACCGACACAGGCTTTTGGGATACTTTCCGTTGCCTATTCCCGTTATTGAACCTAATGTACCCGTCAGTCAACAAGGAAATGCAGGAAGGTCTGATCAATACATATAAAGAGAGCGGTTTCTTCCCGGAATGGGCAAGTCCGGGGCACAGAGGCTGTATGGTTGGTAACAACTCTGCTTCTGTCTTAGTGGATGCTTACATGAAAGGAGTGAAAGTGGACGATATAAAAACATTGTATGAAGGGCTGATTCACGGAACGGAGAATGTACATCCACAAGTATCATCAACAGGACGTCTGGGATATAAATATTACAATAAACTGGGCTACGTGCCTTATGATGTAAAAATCAATGAGAACGCCGCACGCACGTTGGAATATGCATACAATGACTGGTGTATCTACCAACTGGCAAAGGAACTTAAACGTCCGAAAAAAGAGATTAATCTTTTCGCAAAACGTGCCATGAACTACAAGAATCTTTTCGATAAGGAATCTAAGTTAATGCGTGGACGCAACGAAGATGGTACATTCCAATCTCCTTTCTCTCCGCTGAAATGGGGAGATGCTTTTACGGAAGGAAATAGCTGGCACTATACTTGGTCGGTATTCCACGATCCTCAAGGATTGATTGACTTGATGGGTGGAAAAGAGATGTTTATCACCATGATGGATTCTGTTTTTGCCGTACCTCCTATTTTTGATGATAGCTACTACGGCCAAGTGATTCATGAAATCCGTGAAATGACTGTGATGAATATGGGTAACTATGCACATGGCAATCAACCGATTCAGCACATGATTTATTTATATGACTATGCAGGACAACCTTGGAAAGCCCAATACTGGTTGCGTCAAGTAATGGATCGTATGTACTCTCCTACTCCGGACGGCTATTGTGGCGACGAGGACAACGGACAAACTTCTGCCTGGTATGTATTCTCGGCATTAGGTTTCTATCCTGTTTGTCCGGGAACGGATGAATATATTATAGGTGCTCCGTTATTCAAGAAAGCTACACTCCATTTTGAAAATGGCAATAGTTTGGTTATTGATGCTCCGAATAATAGTAAGAAAAAATTTTATGTCAATTCGATGAATGTCAATGGTGCTGATTACACTAAAAATTATCTCGACACGAAAATTTGCTCAAGGGAGGTACGATCAATGTTGAAATGAGTAATCAACCTAATCAGAATAGAGGAACTAAAGAAGAAGATATGCCCTATTCTTTCTCTGAATAGAGGAACTAAAGAAGAAGATATGCCCTATTCTTTCTCTAAGCAACAATAATC
>NZ_QTMZ01000050.1:0-35673 GCF_003602935.1 Bacteroides sp. AM54-2NS | reverse complement strand
CTCCTGATAGTTTACTTTTTCTTTTGCCATAATCATTCTTGTTAAAGGTTACGGCGCAAAGATATGGCGGCTAACAACTTATGTCAAGGCGGAAAATAGAATGGTTACGATAATACGCAATTTATTCACCGTTCATTGTTTTACAACTCACCATTTATGTTTTCTATCGTCCTCGTATAAATTATCTGTTTCTAAATTCCAATGGCGTCATTCCTACATATCGTCTGAAATACTTGCCAAAGAAAGAGGCACTGGGGAAGTTTAGAGAATATGCTATCTCTTGGATAGTCATATTGGTACCTTTCAGTTTGGCTTTAGCATCCATGATAACGATATAAGCAATGGTGTCCAAAACACTTTTACCTGTCACTTGTCTCACAGTCGTGCTTAAATGTTGAAGAGATATTCCTAGTTTATCTGCGTAGAATTGTGCACGACGTTCGTTTTTATAATTCTCGGTGATGGCTTGAATCAGTTCCCGGCAGATTTCCTTTTTGCGGTTCGAACTGCTGTTTTCGCCCGGAAATTTATGATATATCAGTCGTATGCTTGTCAGGATAGTCTGAAGAGACAATTCGACCAATTCAGAATCCATTTCGAAGTTCTCATTGCAACTGGCCCGTGATAATAGAGCAAAATAGTCTTTCAGATAACTGGCTACTTCTTCATTAAGAGGAACTACCGGCTGTTCTATCAGTTTGGGGTATGCGTTACCAATATTCTTCATCAGATTGATCCGTCCGGTACAATGAGCAGAGAAGCCGGCAAAGCAAAGGCATACTTTTTCCGTTCTTTCCCGAAACTGAATGATTGTTCCCGGTAATAATGTTATTAAGTCATTGGGGTGAATTTCGTAATCAAGCAGATTGATGGAAGCCTTCATCGAACCTTCGGTACAGATGGCAACAATACATGCTTGCAACCGGCAAGATTGCTTGTAAATATTGAGAATGTCTTCTGTTACATTCGTCCATGCTAATACTTCGGTAGGCAAGTCTACCTGTGGAAAGTCCATTTTCATAGTTGTGTGTGTTATATTAGGCCAACAAATGTACGCATTTTCTTTTTATTTCTTACCTTTGTTTTTATGAAAACATTTTTTATTGATTGGAATTTGATACCATACGCCGAAGCATGGCAACGGCAGACAGAATGGTTTGATAACATTGTCCGGGCAAAAGTTCAGGGCGAGAGTTATGAAAACCGTATTGTGATGTGCGAACATCCCCATGTTTATACATTAGGACGTAGCGGGAAAGAAAATAATATGTTGTTGAGTGATGAACAACTGAAAGCAATTGATGCCACCCTTTATCATATTGATCGGGGAGGGGACATTACTTATCATGGTCCGGGACAATTGGTATGTTATCCGATATTAAACCTGGAAGAATTTCAGTTAGGATTGAAAGAGTACGTGCATTTGCTGGAAGAAGCGGTGATTCGGGTATGTGCTTTTTATGGCATTGAGGCCGGACGTTTGGAGAAAGCGACAGGAGTCTGGTTGGAAGGTGATACGCCTCGTGCGCGTAAGATTTGTGCTATCGGAGTGAGGAGCAGCCATTATGTCACGATGCATGGACTGGCTCTGAATGTGAATACCGATTTACGTTATTTCAGTTATATCCACCCTTGCGGATTTATAGATAAAGGCGTCACTTCTCTTCGTCAGGAATTAAAGCACGATGTGCCGATGGACGAAGTGAAGCAACGCCTCGAAGAGGAGCTTAGAAAACTATTCCAACTCCCAGTTGCCAGGTGCGGCGCATAAAGCAATCTTTATCAGCCAAGGCGTATGAGAAGTCTGCACGTATCGGCCAGAAGTTTATTCCGCAGCCTAGGGTGCCGTAGTTGCCCGCTCCTTTGTCTTTGTCTCCGAAATGATATCCCGCACGGACAACACCATATTTCAGGAAATTATATTCAGCTCCTATGCCAGCCTGGAGATGACGGATTTCAGAGGGGAGCAGATAGTTGAAGTCGAGAGCCACTTGCAAACGGTTTTCTATGTTGAATGGCAGGTCGATTGTACCTCCCAATCCTAATCTGGCGGGTAACTTTTGTCCGTCCAGCTTTTTACCTAAGTTGGCAGCTTGGAAACCAATGCTCCAGGAAGCCATTTCGTCCAATAGAGCCATATTGCGATAGTAGGTCGCGCCGAAGTCCAGACAAACGCTATTCTTGCTGTCTGCGTTTTCCGCGGCTTTGGCTTGCAGGTATCTGAACGTTAATGAAAGAGACAGATTTTTGGCTACATTTCTGAAATAAGCAGCTTCTAAATCCCAGATATGAGGACGGTAATCGAATACCTTAGGATCTTTGAAATGCCGGAAACCTACAGCAAATCCATGTATGCCTTCCCTTCCGATCCGGTAGAAAAGAGAGGCGCTATGTAGCGCATAATCTTGGTTGATCTTAGCGTATGAATAACTCGCACCCATCACTTCTTGTGAGAAAGCGATGGTAGAAGCATTATGAAAAATAGCTGTACTACCGTTATCGGTGGTAGCTAATCCTGTACCTGCCATACCTGCCGATTGGGCGTCCGGAGTAAGTTCCAGAAAATAGGCGCTTGCCATTTCTTGTGCTCCCAGCAAAGTGGGGAATAAGCACGAGGCGAGAAGGAAATGTTTTACTCGTTTCATAATCAGTTATTTTTAGAGTGAGACATCCGGACAACACGTATGCCTGTCCACGATTTATTGTTGTTTAGCATGTGATTGAGAGGTTCGTCGCTGACAACTACTTTTCCCAATGTAGAAGAAGCGTGCAGCAGGTGCAGTTTTCCCTCTTTATATTCTGCTATTCCCACATGAGCAATGTCCAGTCCGGGCATCTTCGTTGTAATAGCAATAATGTCTCCATTCATGATCCAGGGCAATCCGGCTTCCGGCAGTTCGCTTTTCGGCAACCAATGTACGACTTTTCCGGAGATTGCTTTTTCATATTCGGCCATTTGTCGTACATTTTCCGGCGAATCAGCCAATTTTTTATATTGCTTGGGATGGGTAGACATATACGAAAGAGAGATTTTCTGGGTATGCGCACTGTTTTTGGCAGTAATATCGGTGAGGAATCCGTGGCGGATTCCGTTCTCTATCCATTCGGAAGTATAATGCAACCGGGAAGGATAACCGTTGATGATGCCGTCCCGATAACGTATTTTTTGCAGATTGTCGGCAAAGGAAGAGCCGAGTGCCTGTGCCAACGTGTATTCTACGAAAGTGAGGCAATCTACGGCATCAGTCCGGATCACTAATGATTCTTCTCCGTCTTGATCTAATGTGTTAGCCACGTATTTAGTTCCCAGGTAAGATTTCCCGATTCGTAACATGGGTTCGGGGTTTTCCGGGAATACAACGCCGTCGCGCAACCATTTCTCCAATTCCTGTGTCCATTGTTGCTTATATTTAAAATGATCCTGAAATCCCCAGCCATGTCCTCCGGTAGGATAAACATGGAGAGTTGCCGGAACCTTGTTTTTCTGTAAAGCAAGGTAATAGTTTACTCCGTGGTAAGGTGCTACGGAAGGGTCATCGGAGGTAAGAGCGATAAATGCTTGTGGAGTATCGGGCGTTACTTGCAATTCGGCGGAAAACTTCTGTATCTGTTCCATTGTGGGATTTTTGCCGAGCAATGCAGTTCTTGTATTTCCACGGGTGACTTGCATCATCGTAACTACCGGATAAAGTAATATCTGAAAGTCCGGACGTGTTTCCGAATTGTAGTGAGTGGCAAGTGTAGCAGTTAAATGCCCTCCCGCAGAGGCTCCCATTAATCCTACCTTGTAAGGATTGACATTCCATTCTTTGGCATGTTGGCGTACCATGCGAATGGCTTGTTCGGCGTCTGATACGGGGACTTCCCAATGTCCGTTCGGCATCCGGTATTTTAATACCATATAGGTAATACCTTGTCCGCAGAACCAAGGGGCCATATCATACCCCTCTCCATCCATACCCAATCCACGATACCCGCCTCCGGGACACATGATAATAGCCATTCCATTCGGCTTTTCCGGGTGGTAGACCGTCAGGGTGGGATGCGTGACATTCGTGACAAAATGAGGACGCGTTTCCTGCTCCTCTCCGGTTAGTCCACTGGAGTTGGGAGCACCGTCGGGCCACAAAGGTAGCTCGACGGGCTGCTGCGCAAATGATATGGCAGTTACAAGTGATACTATAATGGATAATAGTCTCCTCATAATGATTTATTTAACTTTCATTGAAGCCTTTATAAAGTAAAGAATCAGTAAGGCATACGCTCCTAATGCCAACACTTCTGACCAAGTATTGTTCAACCATGCCTCATTAACCAGATTGATTCCACCAAAGCGCATCGCGGCACTGATTACTCCCATCAATGCACCTCCGGCAATGAAACCGGATGCCAGTAAAGTTCCTTTTTCACCTCTTTCCGTATTCAGAGATGCGTCTTTGCTACGTGTTGTAACAAACCAATTCACTGCTCCACCCACTACCAGCGGCACATTCAGTTCCAATGGAATAAACATACCCAATGCGAAAGCTAATGCAGGAATTTTACAAAGAGTCAGAATAATAGCTAAGACAGCACCAATGCCATATAGCAACCAGGGTGCACCTACACCGCTCATCAGCGGTTCGATAACGGCTGCCATCGCATTTGCTTGCGGAGCAGCCAGTGCGCCACTTGTAAATCCGTATGTCTTATTCAGGATAATCATTACACCGCCTACTGTTGCAGCCGATACGATTGTTCCCAAGAACTTCCATGTTTCCTGTTTGGCAGGCGTGCTTCCGAGCCAGTAACCAATCTTCAAGTCGGTGATAAAACCTCCTGCCATCGACAGTGCGGTACATACTACACCACCCATTACCAATGCGGCAACCATGCCTGAAGGACCTTTCAGTCCGACAGCTACCATCACTACGGAAGCCAAAATCAGCGTCATCAATGTCATTCCCGAAACCGGATTAGTACCAACAATCGCAATGGCGTTAGCTGCTACTGTGGTGAACAGGAAAGAGATGCCGGCAACCAAAACAATGGCTACCAATGTATGCAACAGATTCCCTTGCATGACATCGAGATAGAAGAATAATACGATTAATATCAGTGTGATGATGGAACCGATAGCGATAATCTTCATGGAAAGATCCCGTTGGGTACGGATAATGCTTTTCTCTACATTCCCTTTACCGCCCATCTCTTTGGCTGCCAGTCCGACAGCGCTCTTGATGATGCTCCAGGAACGGATAATACCGATCACACCTGCCATAGCGATACCGCCGATACCGATGCTCTTGGCATAATATTTGAATATTTCTTCCGGACTCATCATACCTACGGTAGAGGTGATTTCCGGATTCCATGCATTCAGTACACTGTCACCCCAGATAGCAGACATTCCCGGAATGATAATCCACCACACAGCCAGTGAACCGGCACAAATGATGGAAGCATATTTCAGTCCGACGATATATCCCAAACCAAGCACAGCGGCACCGGTGTTTACCTTGAATACTAATTTTGCCTTTTCTGCCAGCATTTCTCCGGCACTGCAAACACGGGTAGTAAAATTCTCGTTCCACCATCCGAATGTCGCTACGATGAAGTCATATAATCCGCCGATCATACCTGCCATCAATAACGGTTTGGCCTGACTGCCGCCTTTTTCGCCGGAGATCAACACCTGTGTAGTGGCTGTTGCTTCCGGGAAAGGATATTTTCCATGCATGTCGCTGACGAAGTATTTACGGAAAGGAATCAGGAATAGAATACCCAATACGCCACCCAATAAAGAGCTGATGAATACCTGCATGAAGGTAACCGTCATCTCGGGATATTTAGCTTGGAGAATATAAAGAGCGGGGAGGGTGAAGATCGCTCCGGCAACGATTACTCCGGAACAAGCTCCGATAGACTGGATAATCACATTTTCGCCCAACGCATTTTTTCTTTTGGCAGCTCCGGAAACTCCTACGGCAATGATCGCAATTGGAATAGCTGCTTCAAATACCTGTCCGACCTTCAACCCCAGATAGGCAGCGGCGGCCGAAAAAAGGATTGCCATGGCAATACCCCATGCTACTGACCAGATATTAACTTCCGGATAATTTTTAGAGGGACCCATCAACGGGTTGTACACTTCCCCGGGTTTCAACTCTCTGAACGCATTCTCGGGTAACCCGGTGAATTTGTCTTCTTCTTGTTTCATAGTTTTTATAATTTGCTAATGTGTTAATTTACATTTCCGTCCTCAAAGTAAACAAAAAAAAGGAGAACCGAAAGATTCTCCTTTATGTAATAGTCTATTTTTTCCTACTTTGCATCTTTTGCCGTCATATCGCCTTCGATATACAATCTTACCATCTCTGTTTTGGCGTTGGTACGCAAGGTGATTGATTTTTTGAAATGTCCCGGATATTTGCCTGTTCCGTTATAAGTCACCTTGATTGTTCCTTTTTTGCCCGGCATGATGGGTTCCTTTGTATATTCGGGTACTGTACATCCGCAAGAGGCTACAGCCTGATGGATCACCAGCGGGGCATCGCCGATATTAGTAAAGGTAAATGTGCAACTGACAACCGGGCTGTTTTCAGAAAACTTACCGAAATCGTGAGTTGTTTTGTCAAACTTGATATCTGCATTTGTTTGTGCAAATGCAAAGCTTACGCCCATTACTAACAGGGTCATTAAAAAAAGTATCTTTTTCATTTTTCCTTCTCTTTTTGATTACAAACGACAAAGATAATGCTTTTCCCCTAAAATATACTTTATGGAGTGCGAAATAGTATTAAACGATTCTCTTTTGCTATTTTGAGAGCTGGAATCCGAGCATCATTCCATCGTAATTTTCGGCCAGTGAACTAACTGTTTTCAGTGCGGTACTGCTACTTTTGCTACCGATGAAAGCCATTAGTTTCAACAGTTTGTCCGAGTTGAACAGTAACTCCAGTGAGCTGGAACTGCAATTTACTTTAGCGTGCAGATTCAGAAGTTTCAAATACTTCAAATCAACTTGTTTGGTTGAAGCATTGTAGGAGTAAGTGCCTTTCAATGTTTTCTTGCCCACCGTGCTGGTGAAAGTACTGTCGGCATTGAAAGTGAAACTCATCTGGCCGTCTTTAATACCTATTTTGCTTAATTGTTCGTTCAGCTTATTTTCAGCCATAGTAGCTGCGGCAGCTCCGCCTGCTTTCATTAGTAAGTTATCCGATTCGAACTCTACCGCCGAACCTTTGTAGCTCCATGTTCCGGTCATGTCGATAGATTCGGTGGTTCCGGTGATGGCATTTACTACTTTTGAAATGTTGTCCTTATTTAATAAGTCGGACCATGATTGCGCCTGGCTGTTAGTTGCCGTTAGCATAAATACTGCCAAAAAGGCAATAGATAAAAAACTCTTTTTCATTTTCATTCTTCTTTCATTTAACATTGAGATCCTTGTTTATGTTTTCTATGTAATTGAGTATATCAACACGTCCTGTGCGGTCTTCCGAGGAAGATACGAAGTGAGGAGGGAGCTCTTCCCATTGTTTGCCCAACTCACGTAAATAGGCATTGATATTCATTTTTAAACGTCCACCTTTTAGCTTGTCGGCTTTGGTAAAGATGATAGAGAAGGGGATACCGTTCTCGCCCAGCCATTCCATAAACTCGAGGTCTATTTTTTGAGGTTCCAGCCGGCTGTCTATCAGGACAAAGAGGTTGGTCATTTGTTCCCGTTCCAAGATATAATCTTCGATTATGGTGCGTATCTGGTCTTTCCCTTTTTGTCCGCGTCGGGCATAGCCATATCCCGGAAGGTCGACGAGATACCAATTCTTATTGATAAGGAAGTGGTTGATTAACATCGTTTTTCCCGGAGTAGAAGAGGTCATGGCCAGACCTTTACGGCTGGTCAACATATTGATAAGACTCGATTTTCCCACATTCGAACGGCCTATAAAGGCATATTCCGGGAAAATGCCGGCCGGGCATTTCTTCACGTCCGTATTGCTAATCACAAATTCAGCACTTGTTATTTCCATTTTCTTGTCATTTATTTCTTTGTAACATCGTTTTTCCCTTTTTTAGACATGCAGATTAACCCCGCAAAGGTAAGCGTTCCATTTAACATTAGCAATTCATAACCGAATTTATATCCGGTTTCTTTTCCAATCCACCAGTCGGCAAGATAGCAGAGCAGGGGTGAAAAGATGGCTATGAGAGGAACCCACCGGTCGTTCGTTTGCCTGCGTGTAAAAAGTCCGAAAGCAAACATTCCGAGCAGGGGGCCGTATGTGTAGGAGGCGATGATATATATGGCGTCAATAACACTCTTATTATTGAGTATTTCTACCAGGCAGATGAAGAATGCCAATAAGACTGATAACGATAAATGCACTTTGCCTCTTTTGCGACGTGCCGTTTCTTCTGTGTCTTTTTCCGTATTCAGCAGGTCTACGCATACACTGGTTGTCATGGCTGTCAGGGCGGAATCCGAGTTGCTGAAAGCTGCTGCGATAATGCCGATTGTAAAAAGTACCAATACGGATTGTCCCAGATAACCTTGGGCTGCAAACATGGGCAGTATATCATCATTCATGGCTGGCAGTTCGAGTTGCATCTGTCCCGCTAGCGCTATCAATAGAATTCCCAGGCATAAAAAAAGGAAATTTAGCGGAATGAATGAGAAACCGTAGCAGTACATGTTTTTTTGTGCTTCCCGGAGGTTCCGGCAAGAAAGATTCTTTTGCATCATATCCTGATCCAGTCCGGTCATTACGATGACGATGAAGATACCACTGAAAAACTGTTTGAAGAAGTTCTGTCGGGATACCCAGTCGTCAAATACAAAAATACGGCTGTGTTCGCTGTTTTGGATTGTTTGCACAATGCCGCTGAAATTAAGGTCTAATCTTTGGATCGTAAAATAGATGATAAAAATCAGAGCGGCAATCAGGCAAAATGTTTGTAAGGTATCTGTCCACACGATGGTCTTTATTCCGCTTTTATGAGTATATATCCATACCAATGCAACCGAACCGACAGCAATCAGCCAAAAGGGGACGTGCATTTCCTGAAATACATACGTATGGAGAATGAGGCATACCAGATAAAGTTTGGCTGCGGTTCCCAACATGCGTGACAGCAGAAAGAAAAAGGAACCGGTGCGATAGGCACGCACTCCGATGCGGGTGCCGAGGTATCCGTAGATACTTGTCAGATTCAATTTATAATATAAAGGAAGTAAGATATGGGCTACGGCCATGTATCCGAAGAAAAATCCGAGTACCGTTTGCATATACGTCATATCCATTCCGCGCACCATTCCCGGTACAGAGACGAAAGTGACTCCGGAGATGGAGGCGCCAATCATTCCAAAAGAGACTATGTACCAAGGTGATTGGTTCTCTCCCTTGAAGAATGCTGCATTTGATCCTCCCTTACGTCCGGTGATACGGGCTATTAGTAATAATACCGCGAAGTAGCAAAGAATAGTGACTAGTATCATCATAACAGATGCAAAGGTAGCAATTTTTGTAGGTATTAAAAACAATAATCTGTATCTTTGCAAGGTTTTATCGATAGAACAGCAAATATTATCTATGAACCAACAATATCCTTCTATACTGCTTGAAAAGGCAGTCGGCGAATTTTCCAAACTTCCGGGTATCGGGCGTAAGACGGCTATGAGGCTTGTTCTGCATCTGCTCCGTCAGGATACGGCTACGGTGGAAGCTTTCGGAAATTCTATCATAACATTGAAACGTGAAGTGAAATACTGCAAAGTGTGTCATAATATATCCGATACTGAAACTTGCCAGATTTGTGCTAATCCGCAACGGGATGCTTCCACTGTCTGTGTGGTGGAAAATATCCGTGATGTAATGGCGGTAGAGGCAACCCAGCAGTATCGCGGGCTTTATCACGTTTTGGGAGGAGTCATTTCTCCAATGGACGGAGTCGGACCGAGTGACCTTCAAATTGAAAGCCTGGTGCAGCGGGTGGCTGAAGGTGGAATCAAAGAAGTTATTTTGGCGTTGAGCACTACGATGGAGGGCGATACTACCAACTTCTACATCTATCGCAAGCTGGATAAACTAGGGGTTAAACTAAGTGTGATAGCCCGTGGCATATCGGTTGGTGATGAACTTGAATATGCCGATGAAGTGACTTTAGGACGCAGCATTGTGAACCGGACGCTTTTTACCGGAACTGTATAATCATTATTAATCATTTAAGAACGAACATGGAAGAACAGATAAAACGAGCTGTCAGAAATTTGAATATCAGTTATGTTTTCTTTTGGGTGCTCCCGGCATTTTTGCTTGGGGCAGGAGAGTTTGAACTCTTTCCCGTAGGAGGTTTGGTAGATAACGCACCGGCTATCTACTATTTTGAGACGGTCGGCATTTTGCTTACTGCTTTGTGTGTGCCTCTTTCTCTTAAATTATATAGCTTGGTGCTTAAGAAAAAGATAGATCACATGACTATCACGCTTGCCTTGAAGCGATATGTGCAATGGAACATTGTTCGCTTGGGAGTGCTTGAAGTAGCTATTGTGGTGAACCTTTTGTGTTACTACCTGACGTTGAGCAGCACGGGTAACCTCTGTATGCTGATTGGCCTTACGGCGTCACTTTTCTGCCTGCCCAGTGAGAAGAGATTGCGTAACGAACTTCACATTGCAAAAGAAGAAAAGCTATGAGACAGTCTTTCTTGATGAACGAACGTATCTATCTTCGTGCGGTAGAACCGGAAGATATGGATATAATGTATGAGATGGAAAATGATCCTTCGATGTGGGACATCAGTAACTTTACAGTTCCATACTCCCGTTACGTATTGCGCCAATATATTGAAGGTTCGCAGTGTGATGTGTTTGCGGATAAGCAATTACGTTTGATGATGGTACGCAAATCCGACCAGTGTATCCTTGGTACGATTGATATTACGGATTTCGTTCCCCTTCATTCGCGGGGAGAAGTAGGAATTGCCGTGCATAAGGATTATCGGCAGCAAGGGTATGCCACCGACGCATTGAAGCTGCTTTGTGAATATGCTTTTGATTTTCTGTCTTTAAGTCAGCTTTATGCACATGTCACGACAGATAATGACGTTTGTGTAAAGCTGTTCACGTCTTGTGGCTTCGTTCAATGCGGATTATTGAAAAACTGGCTGCAAGTGGAGGGCTGCTACAAAGATGCATTGCTTCTCCAATGTTTGAATCCTAAGAAATAAAATATTAGTTGAGAGTAGGCACTTGTGGGAAGCGTGACCACGTTTCGTACTTGCTGCCTAGCTTCTCTAAAGCAGTCCGCCACATATCCTTGATATTGTTTTTCATCAGATATGATTTTTCTTCTTCAGACACCAGCCATGTGTTTTCTCTGATTTCGTTATTTAACTGTTCGCTGTCCCATCCGGAATACCCCAGGAAGAAACGGATACATTCGCTGATTTTATTCCCTTGTAATATATATTTCTTTATTTCATCAAAATCTCCATTCAGATAAAGTCCTTTGCTGATAGAGATAGAGCCGGGGATGTCTGATAGTGTATGGAGGTAAAATAAAGTATCAGTGGCAATCGGTCCACCCTTGTATAGAGGAATCTCGTCCAGATATTTAAATTCCATGATGATATCGTTCAGGAATAATGGCAGTTGTTTGTTGATAACCAATCCCATACTTCCTTCGTCCGTATGATCGACCAGTAAAATTACGGACCTGCCAAACGTTGCGTCACGCAGAAAAGGTTCAGATATTAAAATCCTTCCTCTTGATGGTAACACATTATTCGATTGAATCTTAAATATGTCAGAGTCGATATTCATGCCACTAATGTAAGAAAAAAAACGGAATAACAATCGTTATTTCCGTTTTTTTTCATTTAAAGAATGGCTTTTATGAATATCTTATGTCAGATAATCAGGCTATCGGATGATTTTCTGCAAATAGTTTCATTCTTTCGTCCAGTTGCGCATACTGATGGTCTTTAATAAAAGAGGTACACGCGCGCAAACCTTCCTGATGGCTTCCTGTTGTAACCAATGAGATCGCGCTTACTCCGTAGTACATCAGTTCTTTGGCCAGTTCGCCGCTGGTCATTCCCGGATATCCGATGGTAAAATAGAATCCGTCCGCAATCGGGTCGCCCAAGTCGTTGTCATATACCAGGTGGAAACCGTGACGGAGGAAGATTTCTTTCAATTTTTGTGCTCGCTCACCATAGATCTTCACTTCGTTGAGGAAGTTATATTGTCCTTCGTTGGCAGCTTTCAGCATGGCAGCCATGGCGAATTGTGCGGAATGACTTGTTCCTGATGAAAGTGCATAAAGTACGCGATGGATGAAAACAGTTCCAAAGGTACCGCCACCATATCGTTTGGTCAGTCCCGGATAGCTTCGGTGGTATAATTTATCAGAGATACAGCTTACGCCAATACGCTGTCCGGCGTAGCTGAATGCTTTCGAACCGGAAATCAACAATACATAATTATCTGTATAATGGGCTACTGATGGCTGGAAAGGAGGTTGGTATGGTTTGCTCAAATCCTGCCGGAAGTCCATGGCAAAATAAGCCAAGTCTTCCAAAACAATCACATCATACTGCGTTGCCAATTCACCGATAATCTGCAATTCTTCCTCTTTCAGGCAAATCCAGCTGGGGTTATTGGGATTCGAATAAATGATAGCTGATATATTTCCTTTTTTCAGATAGCTTTCTAGTTTCTCTTTCAGTTTGTCTCCGCGGTAGTCATATACATCAAACGTTTCGAACTTTTGTCCCATTACTACCAACTGCTGCTTCTGTACCGGAAATCCGGGATCGATGAATAAAATCGTATCTTTCTTTTCGTCGCATTGGCTGCAAGTGAGGAATGAAGCGAATGTGCCTTGCATTGAGCCGGTGACAGGTACGCATCCCTCCGGATTTAAATCCACGTTGATAAATGCTTTGATAAAGTTGGACGCCTCTTTTTTCAGTTCCGGCAATCCGTTGATATCGGGGTATAGGCTGGCAATGCCATTTTGTAACGCTTCAATCTCTGCTTTCACACCTACTGCGGAAGGAGGGAGCCCCGGAACGCCCATTTCCATTTTGATAAATTCAACTCCCGATGCAGCTTCTGCTTTCGAAGCAATAGCTTTCACTTCCCGAATGGTAGCTTTTGAAAAATCGACAATTTGAAACTCATTTATAGTTTCATCAATCAGATGTCGTTCAATTGGTGTATTTTTCATTCTATTTTCTATTTTATTAGTAGCTGCAAATGTACACGATAATTCTTAATAAATCCACTTTTTCAGAAAAAAGATACTGAAGCTATTGCAGGTTTCAAAAAAATATCTACCTTTGCATCCGCAATCGAGAGAGATGCTTTAGTGAATATTTTGGTGCGTTAGTTCAGTTGGTTAGAATACATGCCTGTCACGCATGGGGTCACGGGTTCGAGTCCCGTACGCACCGCACTTCCCAAACAAAAAATCCTCTGGTTTCTAGTAAATTAGAGGATTTTTTATTTGGAAGATAGCGATTAATCGCTATCTGTTTTTTCCATCATATCCCCATTTTATATAAATAGCTCCCCAGGCAAATCCTGCTCCGAATGCAGTGAGAATTAGGTTATCTCCTTTTTTGAGTTTATCTTCAAAATCCCAAAGGCAGAGTGGGAGAGTGCCTGCACTGGTATTGCCGTATCGTTCAATATTAACCATGACCTTTTCGGCGGGAACTTCCAAACGTTGTGTTACAGCAGTGATAATGCGTTGATTAGCTTGATGGGGAATCACCCAGTCGATATTGTCTTTGCTTAGATGATTTCTTGCAATAATAGATTCACAGGCATCTGCCATGTTAGATACCGCGTATTTGAATACAGTGCGTCCTTCCTGATAGATGTAGTGCATTTGATTATCCAATGAATAATAAGAAGGGGTGCATACGGAACCACCGGCTTTAATATGTAAAAAAGGTAATCCTTTACCATCTGTCCTTAACACAGCATCCATAATACCCAAATCTTCAGTAGTAGGTTCAAGCATGACGGCTGCTCCGCCATCGCCGAAAATAGGACAAGTTGCCCGATCGGTATAGTTTATTATTGACGACATCTTTTCAGCACCTACAACCACCACTTTCTTGTAATTTCCGGAACGGATAAAGTTAGCTCCTGTTTCCAATGCATATAAAAAACCACTGCAAACGGCCTGTATGTCGAAAGCAAAAGCTCTTTTCAGTTCCAGTCTCTCACATAAAATAGAAGCAGTGGAAGGAAGGCGGTAATCAGGAGTTGTTGTAGCTACAATTACCAGATCAATATCATCCGGATTTGTATGGGTGCGTTTTATCAGTTGTTTGACAGCTTTACGAGCTATGTAAGAAGTTCCTAGTCCTTCATCTTTCAGAATACGCCTTTCCTTAATACCAATACGCCCCATAATCCATTCATCGGTGGTATCTACCATTTTTGAAATCTCATCATTGGTCAAGATATAATCGGGTACATATCCTCCGACTCCTGTAATTACTGCGTTTATATTTTCCATTTGTTTTATCTAGTTTGGTAAATTGAATAAGGAGGTTGATCCAATAATAAAAATGCGGGCGCAAATATATGGAAAAGAGACTGAAATCCAATATTAGTTTGTGAAACTGTAGCCTTTTTAATTAATAAAAAGGAATATTTGACCAAATTTTGTCTAACTTTTTAATTGACGATTTTTGTTTAAAGTGACGGACTGTCGTAAATACTTGATTGATAGAGCATCATGAGTGCTATTCCAATATTGGCAACCAAGAAGTTTGTCGAGTAACTTGTTTGGGCATAAAGATGGCATATCGGTTATTCAATTTGTATAAAACCCTCCTATAAATTCGAGCTTGCCACGCCGGGCAAATTTTTCTTTTATGGTCATGATATCAATTACTCGCCCGGCATGGTACATACTTTGCAAGGCAGCATAAATCTCACGGTTCGTTTCAGTGTAAAATACTTCCGGCCGTAATATGCCGGCAACCAGTGTAATAGCTTTGCTTTCCAGCAGGCAGGCACCGAGCACGACTTCTTCGAGTTCGGCGTCCTGTGGGTTTGTTATCTCACTCATTTTCTTTTCTAATAATCATATTCATTCATAAATGCCTTATTTGACAGGTAGTCCGGTTGGTTGAGGTGTACAATTTTACGGTTATGAACGGCTAAATATTTTAATATTGGCTCATGTGTCCAATACCCCTGATTATTGCCCATATTTTTGGACCTCTCTGTCTGCCTTCTTCTACTCTTGCTCAAACGCCCTGTTAAAAGGGGAGGCCGGCATGCCTATATTAGCACTTCGACCACCCCTTCATCCATTAATATATAAATGAAAAAAAGAATGTATTAAAATACATTATATCTTTTTCCCCATTTTCGGGACAGCAAGATATGAATTCTTTTTTATCATTTCGTATACTAATGCAGGCGTTCCCCAGAACCTTACAATAATCGCAATTTGCTGAGGAGTGAGCGTTGTGGTATGCGGGGTGAATCCCGCTTCCGTGAGTTGGTTCAGTAATACCGCATGTTCTTTGATGATCCGACGGAACGCTTTCACCGCTGAACAATTATACTGATAGTTCGGAAAATAAGCTACTGCCACTTCGGACAGTGCATGGCAGCCATGAAGCAGCCAGTCAAAAGATTGATTATCCATTGTTTAAAATATTTAAATATTCCGCAAAAGTACGATTCGTTTCATTGGAAGGAAAAACCGATTTTATGATGCCGGTAATTTAAATGTGTTATAAGTATGAATATTTTTAAATAAAAATCTAATTATTTAAACAATCTTCTCTATATTTGCATGTGAGATTAGATTTTATATGGCATTTTTCCCGGTTAATAATCAGTAAGGTCAAACCGTTTATATATAACTAAATTTTATAATGTCAAAAGGAATAGAGATCATAAAAGATCGTTTACAACGAAAGCGTGAACAGTACATTCGTCAGGAAGAGAAAATAGAACAAATGAAATGTACAATGCAAAACACTAGCGAGGAAATAGAGCAGCTGGAATATGTTCTTAGTGAAATGGAACACATATCGGATACGCATCGTGAGCCACGAGTGATTCCCAATGACAAAGTGGGAGATGTGTTTGCATATCTCTGTCGGGTGTTTGAGTTTTTACAGCACCGCTTAAAGTTGCATTTTAAATATAAACTGGCATGTGAAGTCATCTTTGCCCGTTATCAATTTCAAAGCCGGTCGCATACTCCCGGGCGGGAATATCTAAGCTTTGCCACCATACTGACTTACTTTAAACGTGAGAGAGGAATGACGGACGGGTGATTTCAAAAATATCGAAATATAGAGATAATAACATGAAAAACAAATGTTTTAGGAACAGAAATGACGAATTTGATATTTTTTCCTTATTTTTGTGTGTCCATTTTTGAATGATATGATACAGATAATACGATTAAAAGGAAAAGACAAACATTTATATCGGCTTGTGGCGCCGATGGTGATGGATCCCGAAGTGATACGCGCAAACAATAATTACCCTTTCAAGACGGGCGAAGAGTATGTGTGGTTTATTGCGATTGAAGATAAAGAAGTGGTGGGCTTCGTGCCGGTGGAACAGAAAAGCCGGAAGAAAGCTGTAATCAATAATTATTATGTAAAGGCAGAAGATGCCGGACGGGAGGAAATCCTGTCGCATTTGTTGCCTGCCGTTATTGCGGAATTCGGGCCTGAGAGTTGGTTGCTCAATTCGGTCACACTGGTACAAGATAAAGAAACATTTGAAAAGTTTGAATTTGTATCGATGGACAAGAAATGGACACGGTATGTAAAAATGTATAGATAACTTATGGCGAAAAAGAAAATAGCAGGCACAAAGAATGTATATGAATTAGCACAAGAACGACTGAAAGTTATATTTAATGAATTTGATAATATATATGTGTCATTCTCCGGAGGTAAAGACAGCGGGGTACTGCTGAATATGTGTATCGATTATATCCGGAAGAATAACCTGAAGGTACGTTTGGGAGTCTTTCACATGGATTATGAAATCCAGTATAAAATGACCATCGACTATGTGGACCGGATGCTGGAAGCTAACAAGGATATTCTGGATGTGTACCGGGTATGTATTCCTTTCCGTGTGGCTACCTGTACCTCGATGTATCAATCCTTTTGGCGTCCCTGGGAAGATAATAAAAAGAATATATGGGTTCGTTCCATGCCTAAAAAGGCAATGACTAAAGATGATTTTCCTTTTTATAATACAACCATGTGGGATTATGAATTCCAGATGCGCTTTGCGCAATGGATACATACTAAAAATGACGCTGTGCGCACTTGTTGTCTGATCGGAATCCGTACACAGGAGAGTTTCAACCGGTGGAGGTGTATCTATATGAGCCGCAAATTCCAGATGTATCATAAATACAAATGGACTTCAAAAGTAGGAAATGATATTTATAATGCCTATCCTATATTCGACTGGAAGACAACGGATGTATGGACAGCCAATGGAAAATTCCAGTGGGATTATAATATTTTATATGACCTTTACTATCGTGCCGGAGTCAATTTGGAGCGTCAGCGTGTAGCAAGTCCTTTTATTAACGAAGCGCAAGAGAGCCTGCAGCTTTACCGGGTGCTAGATCCCAATACCTGGGGTAAAATGGTCGGAAGGGTGAACGGTGTGAACTTTACCGGTATGTATGGCGGTACTCATGCGATGGGATGGCAGTCGGTGAAACTTCCCGAAGGATATACATGGCGCGAGTTTATGTATTTTTTGTTGTCCACTTTGCCGGAACGGGCGAGGAAAAACTATCTCCGTAAACTATCAGTGAGTGTGAATTTCTGGCGGACAAAAGGTGGATGCCTAAGTGATGCTACCATCCAAAAGTTGATTGATGCGAAAGTACCGATTATCGTTATGGACAACAGTAACTACAAAACGTTGAAAAAACCGGTACGTATGGAATATCAGGATGATATCGACATTCCGGAATTCAAAGAAATACCTACGTATAAACGGATGTGTGTTTGTATTCTTAAGAATGACCATGCCTGCAAATATATGGGATTCTCACCTACGAAGGAGGAGATGAGTAAGAGAAGTCAAATTATGGAACAATATAGAATCATAGTATCATGAGTGTAGATAAAAGTCCTGTTTATGAGGTAAAAGCGGTACCCGTAGAAAAAGTATATGCGAACGATTATAATCCGAATGTCGTTGCACCGCCTGAAATGAAGTTGCTGGAACTTTCTATTTGGGAAGATGGTTTTACAATGCCATGTGTGTGTTACTACAATAAAGATGAAGACCATTATATACTGGTGGATGGTTACCATCGCTATACGGTATTGAAAACTTCCCAACGAATCTATAAGCGTGAAAACGGCTTGTTGCCGATTGTGGTGATAGACAAAGATTTGTCTAACCGTATGAGTTCGACCATCCGGCACAACCGTGCGCGTGGAATGCATAACATTGAATTGATGTGCAATATTGTTGCGGAACTTGACAAGGCAGGTATGTCCGATCAATGGATAATGAAAAATATTGGTATGGATCGTGATGAATTGTTGCGCCTGAAACAAATTTCAGGACTTGCCGATCTGTTTGCTAATCGCGAATTCAGTATTCCTGATGAGGTGGCACCTACGGAAACAGAGCGTAAAACCTTATAATTTGATAACTATATATACATATAGAAATTGAACTTGTTGTCATTTAGGCACAAATTATACAAGTTATTGGGCTATTTTGTTGTATAAAATAGCTATGTCTTTTGTCTAATTTGTGCCTAAGTTGTGTCTAAATGACACAGAAAACCATAACTTCCCTCCATTGTCCAAGTTTTTATGAGAGAAACTTGGTTTTTTTTAATGTTCGCATATCGAAAGAAATGAGGATATTAAATATTTTTGTTGTGAATTTCGTAACCCTCTTGTTCGCTACCTGCATAATTAGCCCCTTTATTCTAAGTTGATTCTCTGTAACAGAAATGAATACAATTTTGTATCTCCTTTAATATTCCGAAATTTGCAATATGAGATTTGGACAAAAATATTGTCCTGAGAGAAAAGCAAAAAGAGAAATAAGAGAGATATACAAGAAGTAGAAGAAAGTATATTAGAGAATTAATGAGAGAAATAACAAAACTTACAATCAGTATTTTATATTTGATTTTTTTATTATCTGTGATGTGTGTGCAGGGGTCGAATGTGACCGGCACTCTCTTTCAATTAACATCGAAGGTGACAACTTGTGCGGATATATATGCCAGGTTGTTGACTAAGCCGTTGAGCAATCCTTTGCTTGGCTCTCTGTCTTATAGTGACACTCAAGAAACTATCCCCATGAATTTATAACATTAAAAACAGGAAATTTGGAAAAAGAAGTTCATATTAGACAAAGGGAAGCTGTTCCTGCTACGGGAAGTACACTTCAGCTCATGCCTACTGGAAATTCAAATTCGGAGGTGTATGAAATCGATTATTTCTGCCTTACGGGCGAAGTGGATGAAAGTGCTAAAAATTGGATTCGTCTGTATTCTTCCGTAATGCCGGAGGGACATACAGGAGAAGAACGCATTATCGTTGAAGACGGTAAGATATATATTAAGGTATTGCCCAATGTAGAGGCGGATTCCAGAAACGGAATCGTACATCTCACAACAATGGTGTCTTCCGTTAAAACGGGCATCAGTAATGTGCAACGCATAAAAATAGATGTTACTCAATTAGGACAATAAACAACAGTAAATGTGATATAAATGAAGAAAGTTGCTATACTCATATTATTCATGCTCGGATGTGCCATTTCCGAGGGTCATGCCCAGAAGGTTGCGCTGAAAAGCAATCTGCTGTATGACGCTACTACTACCATGAATCTGGGGCTGGAGATCGGACTGGCGCGTAAATGGACGCTGGATATTCCGGTCAATTATAATCCGTGGAAACTTTCCGACGGCAAACGCCTCCGTCATTGGGGAATACAACCTGAAGTCCGTTACTGGTTTTGTGAGAGTTTTCGCCGTATGTTTGTCGGAATGCATGGACATTATGCCGATTTCAATGTAGGGGGATGGCCCGACTGGTCTTTTATCAGTGACAATATGCAGCATACGCGTTATCAGGGATATCTTTATGGTGGTGGCTTTTCCGTAGGATATTCGTGGATTCTGAAAAAACGCTGGAGTATAGAAACATCTGTCGGAGTGGGATATGCGCACATTGTATATGACAAATATCCTTGCTCTACTTGTGGTACGAGATTAAAGGAAAGCAGCAAAAACTATTTCGGGCCTACTAAAGCAAGTGTGTCACTTATTTATGTAATTAAATAATGAGGAGTATGATAATAAGAAAAATAGGTTTCCTTGTGTGTATGTTGGTGGTTTGCAGCCTGAATATAAACACAGCTATGGCTCAATCCCGCTCTTATGAAGGTGGCATTACTGTGAATCCGGTGCGGTTGGAACAGAAAGGTGATTTTATTCATGTCGATATAGATTTTGTTTTGAATAATGTGAAAGTGAAATCTGCCCGGGGAATGGATTTTATTCCGCGACTGGTGACTCCCGGATACACACAGAATCTTCCGAAAGTTTCTATTAAAGGTCGTGACGAGTATCTGGCGTATGAGCGTGAGTTTGCGTTGATGAGTGCCAAAGAGAAGAGAAACTACGAGAAGCCATATATAGTGGAAAAAGCCGGAAAACTAAGAAATGATACGATTCGGTATCAATATCTGGTTCCGTTCGAATCATGGATGAAGGATGCGCGTCTGGACGTGCAGCGTGATGAATGTGGTTGCGGCGAAACGGAATTGATGAACATAGAGGAGTTTGGCAAAGTGACGTTGGAACGTGTATGGACGCCTTACGTAGTGGTTCCTCAGTTTGCTTATCTGCAACCGAAAGCGGAAGAAATCAAACAACGGGATATTCAAGCAGAATGTTTTCTGGATTTCGAGGTGAATAAAGTCAATATTCGTCCCGAATACATGAATAATCCTCAGGAACTGGCTAAAATCCGCAAGATGATCGATGAGCTGAAGTCCGATCCGAATGTGAAAGTGAACCGTCTGGATATTATCGGTTATGCATCTCCGGAAGGAACATTGGCAGCGAATAAACGTTTGTCTGAAGGACGTGCCATGGCGCTCCGGGATTATCTGGCATACAGGTACGATTTTCCGAGAAACCAATACTACATTGTCTTTGGAGGTGAAAACTGGGACGGACTGGAGAAAGCGCTTGAAACAATCGAAGTGGAATATAAAGACGAAGTGCTGGATATTATCAGGAACATACCTATTGAAAAAGGAAGAGAAACAAAACTGATGCAACTTCATGGAGGGACGCCTTACCGATACTTGTTGAAGTATATTTTCCCAAGTCTGCGTGTGGCTATCTGCAAAGTGAATTATGAAGTGCGGGATTTCAGTGTGGAGGAAGCGAAAGAGATAATCAAGACGCGTCCGCAGAATTTGAGCTTGAATGAAATGTTTCTGGTGGCTAATACCTATCCGACAGGCTCGCAAGAATTTATTGATGTGTTCGAAACGGCTGTCCGGATGTATCCGCAGAGTGAGATTGCAAATATAAATGCTGCTACTGCCGCTTTATCACGCAATGACTTGGTTTCGGCCGAACGTTATCTGGCATGGTGAATTCGAATAAGAATTTGCCGGAATATAATAATGCTATGGGAATATTAATGTTAATGAAGGAAGATTATGAATTATCGAAGAAATTTTTGAAAGTTGCAGAGCAGTCAGGTCTGGATGCAGCTAGGGGCAATCTGGAAGAATTAGTCAGGAAGAAGACTAATGCTGCCGAAATGAGAAAAAATGGTAAGTAAAACTTACTGATTAAGTGGGAAATTATATATGTATTAATTCTAATAATTTTTTGTATTATGCTAAAGATTAAATCAATTTTAGTTTCGTTGCTGGCCGTTGTGGCATTAGCAAGTTGTTCAAATGAGAATCTGGAGGAAAATCCGGAGGTTGAAGGGGGAGCAGGTTATGATGTAGCTTACGTATCAATTAGTCTGACTAATCCAAAAGTGCCTGGTTCACGTGCTTCTGGTGAACAGCCGGCTTTGCCTGCGGAAAGCGCGATTAATGAGCTTTATGTGATTACGTTCGATGCGGGTAAGGTGGTGACTAAGGATGAAAAGGCAACTAAGTATGCCACGGTATTGGGATCAAGTTCTTTCGGGACAAATAGTGGAGTTACGACTCCGAATACTCCGGTTAAAGTGGATCCGAATACTAAGTATTTGCTTGTTATAGCCAATCCGGGTTACCAATTAAAGGATCGCTTGGATAACCTTTCAGCGGGTGCAACCTATACTACCATCAATGGAATGATTACAGTTCCTGAAAACAATACTAAGCCCAACAATGCTTATCTGGTAGAGGAGGTTGTACACTCTAATGGTTGTGCAATGATTAATGTCGGATTCTACGATGATTCCGATTCAGATCCAGCCAATCATGCATGGAAAGAAGAATGTCTGCTCGATGTATCGGACAAGATTGTTTTGGTCAGCGACTATAAATCGGAAGCGCAAGCTCAGAATGCGGCGAAAAGTAATCCGGCTACTCTTGAGATAGAACGCCTTGCTGCAAAATTGGAGGTTATGATTGGCGGTTCATTAGAAGTAGGACCTTTTGAAGATGGAACAAATGCAAGTCTTGGACAGTTTGATTTTGGAAATTGGACTATAGACTACTACAACTCCCTGTTCTTTCCTTTTGCAAAGAAGACTACCACAGAGTCGTCTCATACTACCGGATTCTACAAAAGCAACTTCTATACAGTTGACCCGAACTTTACGACTGCAGGTGGAAGTGAATATCTTACAGGTATTGTTAAGAATACACTCGAAGTTACTACTCGCGAACCTAAGGTAGAATGGGTTACTGAAAGTGCGACTGCGGGTGATAATTACAAATACTGTATCGAAAATACGATGGCCGCAGGATATCAGAAGTTCGGTGCGGCTACGCGTCTGGTACTTAAGGGACAGTATGCACCTTGGAAGGCCGGTGAATTTACTTTAGGAGATGACTGGTATCGTCTTCCTAACGGAACTAATTCTGTAAACTTCAAGAGTTTTGCTGACTTGCTGGCTGCTTATACACCTGCTAAAGTTAAACAAACAAACTCAGAACCTATGACCGCCCAGGAAAAACTCTTGGTTACGGCATGCGAACTATTCTATAACCAGATAAAATCTGAACTTACCACCAATGATCCAGGTAGTTTTGCTCTTCTTACACATACTATTCTTAACGACAACAATATTAAGAATGGCGGTGAACTGTGCAAAGAAGAAGGTTGCATCTATTGGTATCCAAAGAGTCTCAACTATTACTACTATGAGATTCGTCATGACAATGCAGCCAACTCTTATATGGAGTATGGAAAATACGGTGTAGTACGTAATAACTATTATACGCTTACGCTGACAAAGGTGAATGGTAACGGTACACCGTGGTATCCTGGTGGTGGTCCCGAAGATCCGGATGAAGAAGAAGATATCGATAAGAAAGGTGCTTATCTCCACTTTGAGATTAAAGTTGCTCCGTGGATATACTGGACTACAAATTTCGAAATCTAAATAAACTCTTTACTTTCAAAGAAAACAGGGCAGTGCGGACTGCCTGCCCTGTACTTTTTTTAATAGATATTCCGTGCGGAACAGGCCGCCGAAAAAAGTAAAAACAAGCCGGTGACAGGCTTCCCAAAAACAGCACTGAAATATACCGGCGCATCCGAGATGCAATGAAATGCAAAGCGCGCCCCTAAAAGAGGAAATAACCGGAGGTCACAAAATAGAGATCTCTGACAATATAAAATGGCAAACCGATAGGGTTGCCCCCTAAAAGAAAAAGATATGTTCGGAAAAACTAAATCGCTGTTCCTTATCGTTGCTTCGATGCTATGTATGGCTTCGTGCGACAGTATACGCGAAGACCTTCCACGGTGCGAACTTTGGTTGGAATTTGTATTCGACTACAATATGGAATATGCGGATGCATTTAATCCGCAGGTTAAATCGGTGGATGTACTTGTGTTCGACAGCGATGATAAATTGCTTTTCACCAAAAGTGCCGAGGTTGCTGCGCTGGTGGGTGGAAACCGGATGTCGTTGACCGACGAGCTCGATTTCGGAAGTTATAAAGTACTGACCGTCGGAAGTCTGTCTGACAGATTCCGGCTTTCGGACAATGCAGGTAATAAACTGGCACCGGGAACTACCACCCTCCAACAGGTCATTGTATCCCTGAAGCGAGAGACGGATGTTGTTAATTTCGAGTTTCAGCATCTTTACTTCGGAGAGGTTGTAGAAGTGGACCACCTGCCATCCAGTACCGACCATAAAATTTATCCGGTGAACCTGATACGTGACACCAATCGGTTTAATCTCGCGTTAATGGGATATGAGGAAAATAAAGTGGATGGCACACAATATACATTTGAAATTCAGGCGCCGGAAAATGCGGTTTATTCCTGGGAAAACGAACCCACAGGACAAGGGCCGGTTACTTATGTGCCTTACTATACAGGTCCGGGTGAAATATCCGACGTGGTTATGTCCGCACGCCTGAACACGATGCGTTTGCTCAACAGGAGCGGATGGGATTATAAATTTATTATAAGGGATGCGAATACCGAAGCTGAAGTCTGGAGCTACAATCTGATGACACTCTTGAGTATTGCACGTCCGGTTTCCCGTTACGACGGAACGGAGCTTCCCTTTCAGGAATATCTTGACAGGCAGAGTGAATGGAACCTGATATTTACAGTTGTTGAAAAAACCGGAGGAGGATTCCTTCAAATTGGTATTGTCGTGGGGAACTGGATTCATTGGCTCCACGGGATGGAAGTTTAAGAATGAGAAAAAAGCTATTACATATCATTTGTCTGGCATCCACCATCCTTTTGTTCTCATGTAGTAGAGAAGCTGATGTGGCTTATGAGTTGCCTGCCCATACTACCCGGGCGCAACTTAGCATCGACTTGGTGAACAATGGGGATGTGGAACAACAGGAGAAGATAAACTCCATGCGGTTTATCGTATTCGGCAGCACGCCCGGTGGCGTGAGGCTGGATGTGAATGAACACATCCTGTTGAGTACTCCGGAGACAGCTACTGATATAGATGCGCAACTTCTCGAAGTGACTTCCAGTAATGATATCCTGGTCGTAGTTATTGCCAACGAACCGCAGAGCCTCACAAGCAAACTTGACGGTATAGCCAATCTTTTGACATTGCAAGAGATGATTTACGATATCTCCAGCATACTGAATAGTGACGGGCAGATTATTTCGGCAACCGGAATGCCTATGACAGGAGTGATCCGGGATATATCCATAGCACCTGATGAAACCAAAACAGTACAAATGGTGATCGAACGTGCCGTAGCCCGGGTAGATGTCTTTATCGAAGCTATAGACGGTGGGGCGGTGACCGGATATATTGCCGGAAGCACTAGTGTCACCTTGCACAATTTCTCCTACGATAGCTATTTCGTGATGGGAAACGTGGACAACGGCACGCGTGATAACACCGACTCTTCAAAAAACTACGGAAAAGTGAAGGAAGACGTGTCGAAAAGCAATTTGTTAACGCATAAGTGGACAGCTGCGACTACAGAAACTTGGGCATATTCATCTGCTCCCGGAGCTGAAAACCGGAAGTTGCTTTGCTCGTTCTACACAGCCGAACGTCTATTCAAGTCGGATTATTCCGACCGACTGTCTATCAGTATGGCTAATGTCCCGAAAGGCCCTTCGGACGTCACCGGAATAACCGAGAAAGTAATTGAAAGCGTAACAAAGGTTGATGGCACAGGCAGTCCGACGGCGCAACCTTTTACGGAGATCCGTCGGAACAATGTGTATCAGGTAACGGCACGCGTCGGAAAAATAGGTATTCAAATACTGACGATAAGCGTAGAAGATTGGGGTGAAAGACAAGACATTGACTTGAATCTGGACTTGTAATATCTTTCGTTGATTGTTTTTAATTTCGGAAAAGAAGTAAGATGATAAAGACTATAAATAATATTAAGATGATTATGGCAATGGCTGTCCTTTCGGCTGTCCTCTTTTCGTGTGTCAGAGAAGAGATGACGTGTGATAAGGAATTAATTGTTGTGCAACGTATCGGAGAAGGCGGCTATGTCTACACTCGTGGTGCGGCAATCTCTTCGAATACTGATCTGAAAGAAGAGACTTTCGGTCTTTACGGCTCACTGACTCCCAATGCTTCCGTTCCCCAACCATACTTCAATGCAAGTGCCACGGTTAACGCCGACCTGACAGCCACCATCTCGCCGTTGCAATATTGGCCCGGATTGCTGAATGCGAGCATGAAATTCTTCTCCTGGTATCCGTACAGTGATGTGAATGCGCCTACTGCGAGTTTCACTAATCCCGGAGAAATGGTGCTGAATTATACAGCGAATGCGTCCGCAGCCAATCATGTCGATGTACTGGCGGCTATATCGGACCCTGTATGGGTTGAAGGTGTGAATATACACTTCTACCACACATTGACCAAGGTTACCTTTACATTCAAGAAAGTAGCTCCTGTACCGGATGAGGTGACTATCGAGAAAATAGAATTCCAGAATGTGGGAAAAAGCGGTAAACTTGCCGTGGCTGAAATTCCAACCGCCACGACGAAAAACGGCAAACCGAAGTTTGTCTGGAGCGATGTCGCCACCGGAAGGGTTGCTTCTACTCTCACTGGTAACAAAATGGTGACCGAAGATGCCACCTTGATGGGGGATACATTCCTCATGCTGCCGACCGACGCTTTCTCCGCAACCGCCAAAATCGTTGTCACCACCAACTTTGGTGACCGGGAATTCCTGTTCAGTGATATTATCGCCAAGAACCCGCACTCTTGGGGGTCGGGCGAGTACATCAACTACAATCTTACGATATCCAACGAAACCTATCAGCTTTCAGCCACCCCGCTTGAATGGACGGAAAGCCCGGTGAATGTGATTTTCGACAAACAGTATTATCTCAAGTTATCGCAGACCAAGGTACAGACGGCTGGTGATGGTGTCACTGTCAATATAGAAGCGAAAACGAATTATGATGCCAATCCGGATACGGGCTATCTGCCGGGTGCGTCATTAAACAAAAGTGCTATGGATACATGGCCAACGGTTAACATGACCCAGACATCCTTTTCGGGAGGTGTGTATACCTATAATATACAAGTTGTGATGCCCGGATTTAACTCCGGAACCGGAACTAAGCGGGAAACAGGCTTTTATATCAATGCCGGTAATCTGCGACATCATGTACTGTTGAGCCAGTGGAAAGAAGACGGAGAGTGGTTGACCTCGAACGTAGAATTGGACGGCAGTGATGGTGGAACCGGAAATATGCAACGTCGCAAGCTTGTCTTTACTTCGGGCAACCCGGGAACGTGGGAGTGGAAGATAACCCAGATACAGGATCCGGATAAAATTCTGCTTAACAGTGAGACAATGCTCGAAACAAGTGGCGTGAGTGGTGATGTGGTTTACTTCTACTTTAGAGCCGATGCTGTGTCCGGTGATACGGCTACACTCACACTAACCAATACGAATGGTGATAATCTGCCAATAGCGGTGACATTGACCGCGCCATAATGGCGAATATGCAATATTAAAGTTTAAGGAAAGGAAATAGAAATATGCAATATGGGATTTCAATCATAAGAAGGTACTATCTTTTGTCTGTTTTGTTGATGACAGTATGGCTTACCGGATGCGTACAGGAAGAATTAGGATCAACACCTTCTCCGGCAGGAAACGGTATCCGGTTTACATTAACGGTTCCCGATGTAAACCTCCCGTCCGTATCTTCGCGTACGATGACTGGAACGGGAACAGCAAAGAAAGAAGACGAAATAGAAACGGTGGATATTCTTGTTTTTGATATGTCAAAAACACCGGCGGTATACCTGGAATGGGTCAGCGCTACAGGAGTTACTCAGGACTTGGCTGACAATTCCACTGTGAGTTTCTCTGCTGTGCTTTCTCCCACTACCGCATCTACCTGCATCGTGGTTGTGGCAAATAAGGAACTTGATAATATTGTGTCGGGCTTCATGAAGGGAACGACCACCAAGGTTGAGGCAATGGAAAAGATGCTCCACACCCAGACCGGCAAATGGCTGGCAGACGGTTCGACGACTGATGGGTATACGCGGATTCCGATGTACGGGGAGAAGGTAATAAGCAAAATCACTCCTTCGATGGATCCGATAACTGGCATAAATATGAAACGTATGCTGGCGCGCATCGATATCCGTAATAACAGTGCCACTTCGAATTTCACGGTCGAAGAGGTTTACCTGGCTAATTACAATACCACCGGATACATTGCTCCGGCATGGAACACGAACGGGCAGGTTACTGACCCGGCTCCGGATACTCCGGTTCTCCCTGTGAACAGTGGTAAAATGACGGAAGAAGGGGATGCAATTCTTTACTCCGTAAATGGCAACACACCCTACGATGGGGAGATTTATACATTTGAATCTCTAGCAGCAGAGGATGCCGGTGGTGTGGGACAAGATGGAGAAGCGAGCCGTAAGAATGCTACTTGCCTGATTGTGAAAGGAAGAATCGGTACGGGCGAATCGACATTTTACCGGGTGGATTTTACCAAAACCGGAAATACAGGAGAGCAGGTGGAATATTTGTCCTTGAAGCGAAACCATAAATACATCATTACCATTACTAAGGCGTTGGGAATCGGTTATAAAAGTTTTAGCGAGGCGTTGGCATCTTATACAGTCATGTCCAACCTTAAATTCCGGTTGATACACTATGACCGTGACAAGGTCAAAGATGTAGTCTACAATGGGCAATATATGCTCGGAGTGGGTGAGTCGGAGGTCGCTGTAACTCAATACCAGAATAATAGTTATGCCATAGACGTTTTTACTGACAGTCCCGGTGGCTGGAAAGCCACTGTTACTGCAGGGAGCGACTGGCTCAAATTTGAAGGTGGGGTCGATGCGGCGTCGGGCGTTGCGAACGATGATACCCAACTCAAATTGAAGATTCCTTATTTTAATAATGAAACTATAGGTGTTGAGCGTAAGGCTACTGTTACGTTGACAGCAGGGCGCTTGACTCACAATATTGAAGTGACGCAGTATACGATAGATCCGGGAATTATCAAATTTGTCGATGCATACGGAAATGTGTTGGAGAGAGGTCTTTTTTTCCCGATTAGAAATCCCGATGGTGACGAACTCCCTCTTGAACCGCAGACGGTGTATGTCATGTTTTCCGTGGATAAGATAGAAGGTAAACTTTTTGACGCTAACGATATCAGTATGATCCAATATAATACCGGCGGTTTGATTCCGCACTTAGACAGGACGAATACGGTACCGTTCAGTGAAAGGGTGCAGGCGTTTACCATACAGCCTAATCCGCGAAGAGCGGGTGATGGTACTGTTGAAGATGGTGAAGGCTGGTGGTGGCGTTGGGACTTCATCTTATTCGGCCTGTACGATAAGGAGGGATACCTCACTCATGTACAATTCCCCATCAATCAAGGGGAGTTGGAATTCTCATTTCGATATATTCCCACTACAGTCAATAGCCGTACTTATAAAGTCAATCTGGGTGCGGAACAATACTTGCAATTGTTTGTCAATAACAATTGGGAAATTATGGATATTGAGGAATTGAATATAACGAACGATGATGGTACCGGACTAATTCGGACCGATTCGGATAATGATGTAATTATAGGCAGAAAGAATGCGGACGACAAGATGTATCTTGAGTCTATCATAGGCTATGATGACGGCAAGGGGAATGATGTGGTTGGCCATGGATACGATTTTAGGCTGAAGCTTCACCCCGGCAAGTGGAAAGAGGGAAAAAGCGGAACGATAAGAATTACGTTCAGAAATGTAATGCATACCGTTGCGGATGAAGAATTCCCGTTTTATCGTACGATTGACCTTCAGATGGTGTCCGAAACCAAATCTTACACAACTGCCGGGGAACCTCTTTTCTATCTTTATCCGCTTCGGTTTGATAACAGGCTATATTATAAGGAAATAGGCGAAACGAAACAAAGTGTGGGGCGGTTGGAAAATGTAGCCGATGCGGAGGATATCTGTAGGAATATAGGCGATGGTTGGCGTCTGCCTACTGCCAGTGAACTGTTGCTGTCATTCGCTTATGAAAATGCTTTAGGTGGCAATGCGGAGAATTATAATAATCATGATAGCCAGAATATATATGGGTGGTATCAAAACTGGACTGGTAATTACTGGACTTCATCATACTATGAGGCTAAAGGCTCTGCTACCCGTTTTTGGATGGAGATGTCGGCAGGTTATCTGGATTCCGCACCTGTTAGCGATAATAATTATTTCCGTTGCGTAAGGAATAATGCAAATAGCGGAAAGAAGTACCCTTATCTGACAGTAGAATCCACGGGGGTCACTATTATCTCCCGCGATGCCAGTGGAGGAACAGATCCTTCGGTGTTATTTGCTTCAGGTGAAACTCCGAATACAAGTGACGCGATGAATAAGATTGCTCCTAAGTTTCAGATTGAAAATACCAGCAGTAATGGTAAAACATGGTCGGAAGCAAAAGCGGCATGCGAAAGCAAAGGGAGTGGTTGGCGTCTGCCCACCCAGCGTGAGATGTATTTGGTACTCAGTATGGGTGGAACCGTTACCAGCATCAAAAACCAAGGTTTCGGTAGCTCAACTACTTGGACAGGGAGCGGATTCGAGAAGATTAGCGCTGTGCATTGGACATTGACTTTACGCGATGGCGGCTATTGGGTGGTCGGGCATAATAATGGTGAATTCGGCGCATGGACTACGCCAGAATCTACAGATTGGGCTTGGTATCGTTGTGTGCGCACAATAGAATAAAAGCTAAAAGAGCTGTATCAGAATCTTGTTTGTCTTCATTCTGATACAGCTCGTCTTTTACATCTCTTTCTTTTATATCCTAAAATCTACAATTGTTTACAACGTATTGATAACTTCCAATTGCTTTTGTAAAAAAGCGATACGCTGTGCTTCTCCACTTTCTGAAACCAGAATAGAGTGGCGCTTCAACGATTGAATCCAATTGCGTTGCATCTGGCAGATATACGAGCTTTGCGAATCCATCGAATTGATAGAATATACCCGCAGCAGGCTGACTTGGTAATCATGTTTCTCGATATAACTGTAAGTGGCTTCGAAACTGATATTGGACAGATAGAAAGATACTTTCTTGTTTTCGCTGAACTCTCCTTTTATGGACAGATGTTCTACCACGCCAAGTAACTGAAGAAGCTCTTCCTTTAAATGCATGACATCGTCCTTGCTTATCAGATTCAGACTGGCAAAGTACTTGATCTCTTTCACAAAAGAATAAAAGATATTTGTGTCCCAGATGAAAAACGTTTTTGGACACTGTCTTATACTTTCACTCAGCTTCTTATGCACATTGACGATCCGTTCATCTACAGACATCTCTTCCAAAGAATGTGGCGTCTTTATATCTCCATTCTGATACATCCATCGGCAAAGACGGAATTTAGACAAATTCTCATAGGAAGAATAGAGTGTAAAGGGCAGGGAATTGGATGCAGTATACACCTCCGTCGTATTATCTGTTTTCACATAGTCGAAAATTTGCAGATAACGGTTGATTATTTCGTAATAACTTTCCAGCGCACTGGAAGCATGAAGCAAGTTTAGGTCGAAAGTAACTTTATTAGATACATGGCTACCGACAATCTGGTCGATAGAAATACCGAGTTTTTGAGAAAGCAGCGCTACTTCGTCTATTGTAAAAGACACCTCACCCCTCAATCTGCGATAGACAGCTTCCTTTCCCATGCATAAAATGTCAGCCAAAGTATTGGCCAGATTCATATCTTGAGGAATTCGCTCCCTCATTGTAGATATTAATTCGTTTAGAATACCGTTTTTCATTGTTTGTTCCTTTAATTTTAATGTTAATAATCTCTGTGATACATTCTATGCAAAATTACGTCTTGTGTTTGAAAGATTTGTGTGGTAAAACAGAGATGAGCGTACAGGTCTTTTTCTGATTGGGAATCAAGTGGGTAGGATGGGAACAGGGAATGAAAAAAAGTAGATAAGATTCTTATCTACTTTCATTTATTGGAACTTAATTTTTTTTGAAGTTCTAATCTGCGAAAATAAAATTAAAGAGCGTCAATAATTTCTCGCTGTTGCTTGAAGAATTGAATACGCTGCATTTCGCCGCTTTCGGATATCAAAGTGGAGAACTTTTTCAGAGATTGAATCCATTCTTTCAAGGTACAGAAAATTTCGTTGTCCATCGTGGTAATGGAGTTGATAGAATAAATACGTATGAGGCTCAGTTGCAGGTTATTGGTGTCTACATAACTATATGTTGCCTCGAAGTTGATATTCGACACATAGATGCGTACACGATTGCCGTCGGCTGTTTTACCGTTGATAGCCAGTTCTTCCAGTTCATCCGCCAATAAGAATAATTCTTTTTTGATTTCTTCTTTTGTTTCGTCGGAAATGAGATGGATGCTGGCGAAGTATTGAATATCGTTGATGAGATGCTGGAAAATCATATTATCCCATATATAGTCTATGGAGTGGATATGACGTGTCATTGCTACATAGTCTTTTTGGATATTGACCAGTTTCGGTGGAATATCCAACTCTTCGAAACTCTTGCAATCAATATATTTATTCTGGTACATCCATTTGAATAAACGGAATTTTGCCAGAAGCTCATGTTTCAGATAGAGAGTCTGTGGAATAATGTTGGCGGAAGTTCCCATTACAGAATTCGGGTCATCCGGCATCGTATTAATCAGCGAGACATATTTTTCAAGGATATTGTAGTAACTCTCGAACGGGTCGTCATAATCTACAATGTTTATATTGAACATGGCGTTCGATTTGAAACTTAGTCCTATAATTTTGTCTAACGATATACCCAGTTTTCTTGAAATAAGAGCCGACTCTTGCAAGGTGAAAGGTACTTCACCGCGCAATCTTCTATATACTGCCTCTTTTCCTATGTATAGCGTGTCCATTAACATATCTGCCAGTTGCCTTTGAGCGGGAGCTTTTCCTTCATCGCTTCTATGAGGTTTGCATTTGGATTATTTGTCATCATAATAGTTCTAATAAATAATACTTTTTTATTATAAACATTTGTCAGTGGCAAGTTGTTTCGGAAATTGAAACTATTTAAATCTTCTTTTTTTTAAAATATCCTCTCCGAAAATTGTTTATTTTAAGCAAATCGGTTACATTTGTGACCATAAACAAAACGAAGAGACAGCGTCTCTTTAGTAAACAATAGAAATATTTAGAATGAAAAGAATATTGGTAAGTGGCGGAGCCGGTTTTATAGGCTCTCATCTCTGTACACGGCTTATAAACGAAGGTCATGACGTGATATGCCTGGATAATTTTTTTACGGGTTCGAAAGATAATATCATTCACTTGATGGATAATCATCATTTTGAGGTGGTGAGGCATGATGTCACTTATCCTTATTCGGCTGAAGTAGATGAAATCTATAATTTGGCCTGTCCGGCATCTCCCATTCATTATCAACATGACCCGATTCAAACTGCCAAAACATCTGTGATGGGAGCTATTAATATGCTGGGATTGGCAATGAGACTGGATGCCAAGATTCTGCAAGCTTCTACGAGCGAGGTATATGGAGATCCAATCGTTCATCCGCAACCGGAAAGCTATTGGGGAAATGTGAATCCGGTGGGATACCGGTCTTGCTATGATGAGGGAAAGCGTTGTGCAGAAACGTTATTTATGGATTATCACCGTCAGAACAATGTGCGTGTGAAGATTATCCGTATTTTTAATACGTATGGTCCGCGAATGTTGCCGAATGACGGACGGGTTGTTTCTAATTTTATTCTTCAAGCGTTGAATAATGAAGATATAACGATATATGGTGATGGGAAGCAGACACGCAGCTTCCAGTATATTGATGATTTGATTGAAGGAATGATAAGAATGATGAATACGGAGGACGAGTTTACAGGTCCTATAAACCTGGGGAATCCGAATGAATTTCCGGTATTGGAATTGGCGGAAAGGATCATTAGTATGACCGGTTCATCTTCGAAGATTGTATTTAAGTCTTTACCGGATGATGATCCGAAGCAACGCCAACCGGATATTACATTGGCTAAAGAGAAATTGGGCTGGCAGCTACTGTTGAACTTGAAGAGGGGTTGAAGCGTATGATTGAATATTTTAAAAATGTCTGAAGCATAAAAAAAGAAAATTATGAATATGGAAATTAATCCTTCTGAATATAAAGTCCTTATTGTGGACGATGTGATTTCAAACGTCCTTTTATTAAAGGTACTTTTGACTAACGAGAAATTCAAAATTGTGACTGCCGGTAATGGAACGCAGGCGTTGGAACAAGTGAAGAAGGAAAATCCGGATCTTGTATTACTGGATGTAATGATGCCGGATATCAGTGGCTTTGAGGTAGCTCAACAAATGAAAGCGGACCCCGAAATGGCTGAAATTCCCATTATCTTCCTGACTGCTCTAAATAGTACGGCGGATATCGTAAAAGGATTTCAGGTGGGTGGTAATGACTTTATTTCAAAGCCATTCAATAAAGAAGAATTGATTATTCGTGTGACGCACCAGATTTCGTTGGTTGCAGCGAAAAGAATCATTGTTGCACAAACGGAAGAGTTGCGTAAGACGATCATGGGACGCGACAAACTCTATTCTGTGATTGCACATGACTTGCGTTCACCAATGGGATCTATCAAGATGGTATTGAACATGCTGATTCTGAATTTGCCGAGTGATACAATCGGTGATGAGATGTATGAATTGTTAACGATGGCTAATCAGACAACAGAAGATGTATTCTCATTGCTTGATAATCTGCTGAAATGGACGAAGAGCCAGATTGGTAAGCTGAAAGTGGTTTATCAGGATATTAATATGGTGGAAGTCGTAGAGGGCGTAAGTGAAATCTTTACGATGGTGGCCAGCCTGAAAAATATTAAGATAGTACAAGATGTGCCTGTAGAAAATGTGGCTGTTCGTGCTGATATTGACATGATTAAGACAGTGATTCGTAATTTGATCAGCAATGCGATCAAGTTTAGCAATGAAGGTTCGGAAGTAGTGGTGTCACTGACAGAGGAAGATGGTATGGCAATCGTAAGTGTGAAAGATAGTGGTTGCGGTATTGATGACGAAAATCAGAAGAAGTTGTTGCACACTGATACTCATTTCAGTACCTTCGGTACAAATAATGAAGAAGGTTCGGGACTCGGATTATTATTGTGTCAGGACTTTGTTGTCAAGAATGGTGGTAAACTGTGGTTTACTTCAAAGAAGGGAGACGGATCTACATTTAGTTTCTCAATTCCATTGCTCGAAAAATAATTGATTCAATGCGTTTTTGTCTCTGTTAAAGGATGCGTTGAAACTTCTTTATATTTTATTCAGGCACGGATTACACGGAATTATACGGTTTAAGATAGGGATATTCAGTAAATGTTCCTCTTTCTAAAAAATCAAGAGAAAAGCTTTGCTTTACGTGAGCTTTTCTCTTGATTTTTTCGTTCAACTCTCCCAGTCTTCTATCTT
>NZ_QTMZ01000005.1:0-231668 GCF_003602935.1 Bacteroides sp. AM54-2NS | reverse complement strand
ATACATACAAATATTATGAAGAACGAGAAGTTATAGAAAGGAAAAAGAACGAGAAGTTAATTTATTGTTAAACGGAATAAGAGATTAGGATATTAGCATAGAATACGTGAGACATGTCACTTACTACAATCTCCGGGAAAAATTTAGCGGATTCTTTTGGAGAGATATATAATAAATAACCGTTCTCAATAAAAATATTAAAAAGCTACTTCCTTCGCTCGAAAGTAAGCTATGACAAAAGTAGAAATAAATATCTATTAAACAAACAATTTTGACAGAAAAAAACATGCTTTGTCTATTAATCCAGTTTATATCATATAAAAAAACATTAACCCGACGTTTCCTGAAAATGATTTTTCACTTTCATTTCTCATATTCTCATAGTAAATACAATAACTATATATAAATCAAATGCATAACACTATGAGAAATACTATTCAAAACGGCATTTCTCATAGTATTACCAGCGTTTCATCCATAAAACAACGTATTTCTCATACCCTTTCAAGGTATTTCTCATAGTATTTTGACTATTTATGCTATAAATTCTCAAGCTAGATCCTAAACTAAAGACCAAGTTGAATACCAGACTAGACACTGCTTTACAATATATTATCAGTGCTTATTGAAAGTATATAGAGCAGACATTCGCATATTTTCCTACCTGCATCTGCATCGTTGCACTCCAGTGAACAGGCCTGTGCACTAGAGTAGAAAGAACCGTCTACTCGAGTGAAACGATCTGTTCACTCGAGTGCAACGATACAGATAGTAGTAGGAAAAAATGGTAATAATTAAGGAAAAGCATAAGGATATAAGGTGCATGATACACAGGAAAGCAGTAAACAATAGGAAGTTGCTTAATAAACGACATAAGAAAAAGGAATAATCGTAAAGTTCGACGAGAGTCTGGGAAAAGATACAGCCATAATGCATGAGAAAGGAGTAAAATAGATAAAAGGAGTATGAGAATAAGATGAGAAACGATTTAAAACCTATGAGAAATGCATCATTTTTAAGGATAAATGATAGAAATAGTATGAGAAATACCATTTTATATTTTATTTCTCATACTATTATATTATTGATTTACATATAATTACCGTATTATTTATGAGAATATGAGAAATGAAAATGAAAAATCGTTTGCAGAAGAAAAGAACAAGAGGAATCATTCACCAGGCAGGGAGATGTGTAAATTAAACTATGTATGCTTTATTCTCATTCAATCTCATCGGTCGGTGAACGGCCAGCGCCAAGGAGCAGGACTACCCGTCCCAACGGACGTAAAATTGCAACATTTTAAACCTATCTACAAATTTTATCGCCAGTTGTCGTGCACTAGCTCCCCAGTTAGCCAGTATGACATGGTCCATTTCTTACATATATTGCGATAAGCGAGGTAAAACAGTTTTTTAAGGGCGGTGTTGTTAGGGAACACGCCCTTGTTTTTTTGTCACTTTCCGTATCTGATGATGACAGTCCTCAACTGTATTTATGGTATAAATCATACGATGTATATCCGATGTGAACTGAAAGTATTCAGTAAGTTTTCCCTACGTTCATAATCCTCACATATGACATTCAGTTCTTTCAAAAGCAGAGAAATATTATTCATATTTTCTTTACCTCAAAAATTCATTTTTCGATTAAGACTACAAATAAGTTTTTCACAGTAAAATCAAACGAGAAACACTCCAGCAAAAGATCCTAAAAACAGACTTATCTCTATTATTATTGATATCCCATTTCTTGAATATTTATATTCAAATATCGGCCCAATTTGAGCCGATATTCTTAATTTAAAGGTATACGCAATATCCAACAACCTATCATTCCCAAGATAACTTTAATTGGAATTATATTCTAACCACTTCTTTATAGTTTTTTTGGTTGTTTGTTGTAATCCTTCAAGTTGGTGTGGATCATCGTTCGCATATCGTATTATCAGATTAGGATTATCTTGTAGATCTTCATACAATCTTATTGCAAAGAAATTATCCTCTTCTGTTACCATCTTCTCAATCAATAATGGAATGATTTCTTTTCCCATAGCCTTTAAATCGGCATATTGAGGTAAATTTCTTGTAGTAGCAGTGTTATTACTAAGCGAGTAATGCCATGCTTCCTTCCATTCATTAAACAGAGATTCAAACCTTGAACTATCTCTACATGTTTTTACTTTTCTAGCAATCATCATCAACTCATCCGGTGAGAAGATTATATTTTCGTGAATATCCTCACTTATTTCTTTCATTGCATTAGCATCTATTTCACTTAGACTACGGGTAGGAGAAACTGCCCCATAGGTTTCCACAGGAACTCCATACATTCCATTAGAAAACACACTTACAAGGTGCCACAATAGCCACATACGCCCCATCTTAGAATAAGGTGCCTCGCAATGGGGACTACCTCCAAGAGATGCATGCAGAGGGGTATTTCCCCAACCCCAAACTACAGGATAGTATCTTGATATTGAGGTTGCCCCTTTCATGTAATCATAAGCGGCATGATACACGGAACTCGCATTTTCATATCCATATCTTACTTGATCCCAAGTACTAAACTCTATCCACTTATTATTAAACCCCAACGAATAGGCAAAACAATTATATCCAGATGACGGATAATTCATAACAACTGTATTGGAATATTCAACTAAAGGAAACGATTTCCTTAAAGCATTCCTTTCAGCAGAAAAGAGAGGTCGTGGGAAAGAGTTCCTGATCAATTCGCGCTGTTCATCTGTTAATTGAGAATCCCAATTATCAGGAAGAATATACCCTCCCCCTGGTAGATTTGATCGTGTCTTAGCCATCGGTCCAATAATGCTATAAATATAATCCATAATTTCAAGGCTATCAAGCAAATTAACAGTTTGTATAGCCACTTCATTAGCCGGCTTTACAGATTCCTCAACGGTACTTACAATATCTTCGCTACTACAAGCAAAAATACACAACAGAGCGAATACTACAGTTAATTGCTTCATATCACAAGTATTTAAGGTGAATATTATACGAATGTATATATTTTTTTCGAGCATTCCTAACACTTTTCTGTTTTCTTACTCAATAATATTCCATTCTTTTGTTATTAAATGATATAGATGCTAGTGACTTTAAAAACCTTTTGAATATTTTAAAATAGCAGCAGCCAGAGGAGATGCAATCGCATGGTTAAATCTTGGAAATATGTATATGACTGGACAGGAGCATCCTTAAAATAGATGACTTCACCTTATCATTTTCAATAATAAGGTGAAATCAGCATACGATTCAGACTGAAATTATTCAGGTAAAATCTGTTCGATCTCTTTCAACTCATCTGCCGAGAACTCCAAATGATCCAACGCTTTTAAATTGTCGGCTAACTGGTTGACAGAGCTTGCGCCCACAATCACCGAAGTCATCCGTTCGTCTTTCAATACCCATGCCAGTGCCATTTCAGCAAGTGTTTGTCCACGTCGGAGGGCTATTTCATTCAACTGGCGGGCGGCTTCTACCTTTTCAGGCGTCACTTGCGAAAGCTGGAGAAAACCCGAAGAACGTGCGGCACGAGAGCCTTCCGGAATACCATTCAAGTATTTATCTGTCAACAGTCCTTGCGCCAAAGGAGAAAAAGCGATGAAACCGGAACCATATTCTGCTGCCAGCGGAAGTGTTTCGGCCTCCACCTCACGGTCGAACATACTATACCGATACTGGCTGATGAGACAGGGAACACCGGCTTTTGTCATCATTTCGTAGGCCATACGTGCTTGTTCGGGAGGATATTTGGAGATTCCGATATACAGCGCTTTCCCTTGTTTCACGATATCAATCAATGTCTGAATGGTTTCTTCGACCGGAGTAACTCCATCATAACGATGGCTATAAAAGATGTCGAAATACTCCAACCCTGTCCGACGGAGACTTTGGTCAATGCTCGCCATCAGATTTTTACGAGAGCTATTTCCGCCATAAGGGCCAGCCCACATGTCATGTCCGGCTTTGGAAGAGATGATCATTTCATCCCGATAACCCTGGAAGTTCTCTCGCAAGATTCGTCCGAAATTGGTTTCAGCACTTCCGGGAACAGGACCGTAATTGTTTGCCAGGTCGAAATGGGTGACACCATGATCGAACGCATACTTAATCATGTCGGTTGCTACATCGAAATTGTCCACACTACCGAAGTTGTGCCACAACCCCAAAGAGATTAAAGGTAACTGCAAGCCGCTCTTGCCACAATATTTATAGGGCATACGTTCGTAGCGTCCGGCTGCCGGCTGATAACTGAAAGAGTTTTCCATAAAACAGAATGTTTATATTTTCCTTTCACAAAGAAAGGAAATATATTTAATAATACTTTTGAACCAGCCTAAATTTTACGGCAGCATTATTTAAATAAAATTTCCATAACAACCCTGACAGTCTCTTTACTTGAGACAATTAAACAAAAATATAAAACCGTTCTACCCCTTACAAAAAACAATAGCCGGTAGTCCACGTTACCTAAAAAAAATAGAAAAATATGATAACTATCAAGGTTAAATTTAGAGAATCAACAATTAAGAAAAAGAAAGGAACCATCTATTATCTGTTGACAAGGAATAAAGAATACAGAGAGATAACAACTCCGTATAAGATTCATTCACACGAGTGGAATGACAAGCGTTCGCTAATTGCGATATCGAATGCCGAATACCAGCGCAGATATGAACTGCAGCTCATTGAAAACTCCATCATCCGGGATATTCGACACCTTCAGCACATTCTGACAAGTGAAAACAACATTGATACCATCATCAAACTTTTCAAAAAAATTCAAGGTGAAAGCCTATTATCCGTATTCAGCAAGAGTGTCACAAATGATTTGTATATCAAGAACCAACCCCGAACCGCAAAATCATATATAGCTTCAGTAAAAAGTTTCCTCCGGTTCAGAAACGGAGTTGACATTTCTTTCGAAGAACTGACTCCTAAACTTATTTCAGACTACGAAAGATATCTGAAAGAGCAGCAGATATGTAATAATACTATTTCATTCTATATGCGAAACCTAAGAGCCATTTATAATAGAGCTGTCGAAGAAAGCTATACAGAACAAAAGCATCCGTTTAAAAAAGTATTCGTAGGCAATGATAAAACCATCAAACGGGCAATAGACGAAGATGTCATATCAAGATTAAAAACATTGGATTTATCGTCAAAACCACGATTGGCTTTTTCACGCGATATGTTTATGTTCAGCTTTTATGCACGAGGGATGGCTTTTATTGATCTGGCGTACCTAACCAAAGAGAATATCCAAGGAGAATATATTATTTACCGACGCCATAAGACCGGACAAGAACTTAGCATAAAACTAGAAATATGCTTAAAAACTATTATTGATAGATACTCTCATTACAGTAACGGAACTTTCTTATTTCCTGTTTTATCAGAAAGTACACAGAATTATGATAGTGCCTTGAGACTTCATAATATTCATTTAAAGAAAATCTCCGGCTTCATGGGACTTCCCAAACCTTTGACTTCATACGTGGCGCGCCATAGTTGGGCTACACTAGCCAAGAAAAAAGGTATATCTACACAAATCATCAGTGAAAGTATGGGACATAATAGCGAAAAGACAACCCGAATATATCTCTCATCTCTTGACAGGTCCGTGATTGATGATGCTAATGCCAAACTGATTTCCGGTATATAAGAATATATGCAGGACTGCAAGATGGAATTAAAGTCTATGCATAATCAATTGATTTACACATTATTATTCACTGCAATTCTTTCTCTTCAAAAGAGACGGAATAAAATATTTATTTGCAAAATAAACAATTTAAATCTTTACTCGCAAGTATTTCTCAAACAATGTTTAAGCTATATTCAAAATAATCAGATCACTATGAATTCAAGCTACCGCAAATATATTTACCCATATTTCACAAATAAAAGGAACTTTCCGTCAGCCAAGCGCACAACTACACATCTAATTATAAGACGATTACGCACATAATACAAGTTTTATTCCGTCTCTTTTGAAGAGAAAGAATAGGCAGATATTACATTTTTTTCAATTAACGAAACAAACTGGCAAATAGTACAAACTTAAAAACACACATACAAAAATAATCAACAAGTAAATATAATGAAAATAAGAAGTATTTTCACCCTCCTCATCCTAACCCTCCTCGTTTCATACTCGAGAGCGCAGGATATAGCCATAAAAACAAATTTACTTTACGGAGGTTATACCTATACCCCGAATCTTAGTCTTGAAATAGGTTTGGGTAAAAGAAGCACACTCGATTTAGGCGGCGGCTATAATCCCTGGAATCTTGACGGAACGGCTGAAAACAACAAAAAACTAGTCCACTGGCTAGGCGAAATAGAATATCGTTACTGGCTATGCCAACGCTTCTCCGGCCACTTTCTCGGAGTGCACGTTCTCGGTAGCCAATATAATATTGCGCAACAGGATTTGCCACTCATATTCGGGAAAGGTTCTAAAGAATACCGCTTCGAAGGCTATGGCTACGGAGGGGGAATTTCATACGGCTACAACTTCTTTCTAGGCATACGATGGAGTATTGAAGCCAATCTAGGAATCGGATATGCACGCTTGCACTATGACAAGTACAAATGCCAAAAGTGCGGCGAAAAGATCGGAACAGAAAGCAGAAATTATTTCGGTCCTACGAAAGCAGGAATATCACTGATATATTACCTTAAATAGACAAACAAACATGAAAAGACAATATATGCTATTCGTCATCGTGTTGTTGTTCTGCACGAACACATCAGCACAGCAAAAAGAGTATTCCGGGAAAATACACGTCACGGCGCTGTCCCTGCAACAAGAAGGGGATTCAGTGTACGTGAAACTCTCTTTCGACATTTCCGGGGTAAACGTAGATTCACGTCGTTCGATCAGCCTGATTCCCACTCTGGTAGCGGCAGGCGACAGACTGGACCTGCCCGAAGTAGTCGTCAAAGGACGTGAAAACTATAACGTGTACCGACGGGAAACCGCCTTGATGAGTAACCGGGAAAAAACGGCGTATGCCGCAGAAGCTCCGTATGCAGTCGTCCCCGGATTCAAATCGGGGAACGCAAAAACAATTGCATACAGCGTAGCCGTGAAATACAATCCGTGGATGGCGGACGCAAAGCTGGATATGTATGAAGACCTTTGCGGCTGCGGCAATCCTGCGCGGAGGATAGGCATCACCATGCTTGCCAACCGTATAACGCTAGAGAAAATAATAGAGCCGTACGAAATAACTCCCAGCATGGCATACGTGCAACCTGTCGTCGAACCGGTAAAAAGACGCGAAATCATCAGCGAGGCTTTTCTGGATTTCGTTGTAAACAAGACCGATATCCGCCCCGATTACATGAATAATCCGCAGGAACTGAAGAAAGTCACCGACCTCGTTGCCGAGATAAAAGACGACCCGGACGTCACAGTCCGCGCGATTAACGTAATCGGTTACGCTTCACCGGAAGGCTTGCTGTCCAACAATCAACGGTTGTCCGAAGGCCGGGCCAAAGCACTGACCGGTTATTTGGCTTCACGATTCGATTATCCGCGGAGTTTATACCAAGTCGCTTTCGGGGGTGAGAACTGGGACGGACTCAAAGAATGTGTAGAGGCATCCCAAATGCCGTATCGTAAAGAAGTATTGGAGTTCATCGGGTCTTTCCCGGCCGAATGTGGCTACGCTGACCAAGTGAGGCGCAAAAAAACATTGATGAATCTGAAAGGCGGCGAGCCATACAGATACATCATCCGGAGTTCTGCCCCTTGCTTCGCAAAGCGATTTGTAAGATTGACTTTGACGTCAGAAATTTCAGCATCGAACAGGCTAAAGAGGTATTCAAAAGCCGTCCGCAAAACCTTAGCTTGAATGAGATGTTCCTTGTTGCCAACACCTACGAAAAGGGATCACAAGAGTTTATCGACCTGTTCGAAACTGCCGTGAAGCTATATCCCGACGACGTGACCGCCAATCTGAATGCAGCAGCAGCCGCGTTGTCACGCAAAGATACGGTCTACGCCAAGCGATATTTGAATAAAATAGAAAAATCACTCGATATCCCCGAATACCACAACACAATGGGAGTACTGGAAATGCTTTGCGGCAACTATGACAAAGCAGCATCACACCTGAACAAAGCAACGGAAACCGGACTGCCGGAAGCCAAACAAAATCTGGCAGAAATGACAAAGAAACAGGAGAATACCATTCTTATCAGGCAACAACAGTCAAAGAAAAAACAGCAGAGATAAACAACAAAGATTAACAACAGAGATAAATAACTGATTTATAAACACTTTTAAAAAACAGGAAAGCATAACAAAAAACAACCTCCTACAGGTAAGCATTCACCTATAGTTTGTTTAGGGACCAAACTATCAAACGGGCAAAACAAAAGCTAAAGCAAAAGCTGACGCAATTATTAAACATTTTATTTATAAAAACAATGAAGAAAATTATTTTCATGGCTTTATTCGCCGCCACTCTCTCCGCTTGTTCCAATGAGAACAACGAGGTGACCCAAGAAACAACGAACCTGAAATCACTCGATTTTTCTTTTGATGTCGCTACTCCTAAAACGAGAATGAGCGATGACGAAGTGACCACAGCAATAACAGCGGTCAGAAACAATATTCAAAACATTACCATCGAGTACTTCAACGCATCCAATGCTTCGCTCGGCACGTATGATTTCACACCCGAGCAGGTAGCTACGGCAAAAGGTGACGACCAGACTGCCACTGCTGCAGGCCGCAAACCCGTTAATATTAGCAACATTCCCAGCGCTACGACTAAAGTGAACGTTTATATGAACGTTGATAAGAACGCTGCCGACATCAATGACTTGCAGATAGGATACACGAAGATGGAATATCGTGGTACACCTAAAGATATCACATTGAAAACACCAGAAGGGGAAAGAATAGGCGACAATACGAACGACCTTTACAGTGTCGAAGTTTCAGTGGCGCCTGTATTGTCACGTTTCGAGTTTCACGGCAAGGCATCAGACATTAAGGTGAATAGTTCGGCAAGCGGTATACTACCAAGCGGAGTTGCAGACGGAACAAAAGACCAGGCTAAAGCCATGTAAGCGATGCTACAATTACAGCGGCAGAAAAGGCCGCTCAAGAAGCGTGGAGAAAAGCGAATCCGGGAACTGCGGATCCTTCGACATGGAGCTTCAAATACACCGTCGCGTATGCATACGATGACGCATACACGATTGAAAGTATTGACGAATATTATATGAATAATATACCTCTCACCAAAGATGGAGATTTAGTCTTAAATGCCAACGACGGTGCAGGCAACTGGAACGATGCTGCTAAGGAAAAATATAAAATAGGTGGCGATATGGAAAAAATGTTCGATACCACTGTAGAAGCAGACAAAGTTATCGCATACAATTTATTCCCTCAAACAGCGACAAACGGCACAGGTGCCAGCACCACCGATGTAAAAACAAGTATGCCGCACTTCGTTCTGAAACTTACCACTAAAGCAAACGGTGCAACCGCCCCCCGATGGCTGACAATCCGTGCATTGAAAGCTGCGGATGTATTGATTACCTCTTTCGACGCCGGCAAAGTATACGTACTGAATGCCACCGATATTAATATCAATCAATATTCCGCCAAGCTGAAAGTTACCACTAACAACGATATACCAGGTCCTGAAATACCGGAACCCGTAGACCCGACAGACCCGAATCCGGAACCGGTAGGCAAAGACCTCGACGTTCTTGTCAAGATCACCGAGTGGACTATTGTCAACGTGAAACCCGAGTGGTAATTACGACCATTACCGGACGTTAAACGACGCATAAAAAAAGGGGGGACGTGGCTGATTACCACTTCCCTTCACAAAGCCGTCTCCCTTCCCCCGGAAAGAATAACGGCAACGGGTGATAACCGCACCCTGTAACGGTTAGTATGAGATTCATTTTTTGATGCAGAATTATGAGAAAAGTCTTTTTCGTAGGGTTGATTGCCATACTGACAGGTTGTAGCCAGGAGAGCCGCGTTTCTTCGCCGGAAGACTCCGGTATCGAGCTACAAATTAATTTATCGTTAGGCAGCGTCTCCACCAGAGCCGTAGATGCCCCTATCACCGGCAACGACGGAGAGGGATATGTATTGCCTTTCACAGAGGTAAAAACGCTGAAAGTCGATTTATATAAATCTCTTGAAGCCGCCCCCATATTCACCTATACAGCCACCGATGCAGAGATTGCTGGCATCAGGAATACCGCCACCGGAAAGTTGGCAAGACTCTCCATACCCAAGATTCCGGTAACAACCCAATACGTGAAAGTGACGATAAACCGGTTTAAAGAGGAGAATCCGCTTATCAACCAATTACAGGTGAGCAGCCAGGACGACCCGCCCGCCCCTACCATGAACCGGACAGAGATTCCTTACGAAGGAGTTACCAAAGAAATTATCGTCATCCCCGAGGAATCGGACCCTTTCTCCGTCAAGGTGAAAGCCATCGTGGAAGTGGCTCCCGTATTGAGCCGGTTTGAAATCATACCGGGCGAAATCGTGGTCACCAACCCTGCAACCACAGGCGCTTCATTCGACTGGACGGACGGAACCGCAGGCAGAGACAAAATCAAGAACTTCACCGAAGCCGATATCACCGTAGCCGAAGCAGGCGCGCGGGAGAATTTCAGGAAGAAATACGGAACGGACGCTACCGCTGCCGCTATCTATTCCTATCGTGTCCGGCTCATCCGGTCGCCCTTCCCCGACGGCTTCGATATCAACAGCACGCCAACCGGATTCTATTTTTATATGAATTATTTCAAGCCGAGCCTCAACGCCGCCACTATCATAAAGAATACAAACGATGGTATCTCCGACTGGAACATGACCACAGGTTTTGCTGAATACAAGAAAGGAGGACAGCAGTCCAATATGTATGACGCAAGAACATCAGAGACTACAAAGGTGAACGCTTTTCATCTTTTTCCCCAATCGGTGGCGGCAGACGCTACTTTGCAACAAATCAAAGACGGAATGCCTCATCTGATTATGGGCTTTAGTACCGATAAGATAAAACGCTGGCTGACGGTCAGGGCATTCAGCGACAAAAGTAATAATGAAATTATCAACGCATTTAAGCCGGGGTATTGCTATTCCCTCGACCTTGATGATGTCGTTATCACCCCATGGTCATTGGGTTTGGACGTTCGCATTACCGATGGCGATAAAGTGACGGAGTCAGATCCCATCATCAAAGATTTCGATCAGACGTCTCACGTGCCCGAACCTGAAGGCGCAGATCTAGCACTCGGGCTTCGTGTCTCCAAGTGGAGAGACAAAGACTTGGAAGTAGAACTTTAACCGGAGAAAATAAAAGAAAGAATGAATAAAACATATTTCATAGGAATACTCCTGATTACTGCATCTCTTTTCGCAGGATGCACCAAAGAGAACACGGAAGATTGCTTTTCGGGACTCAGACTCGATTTCTACTTCACCCATCATACCGGCAACGGCAATCTCTTCGGCGAAAAGGTGCGGCGGATTCACGTGTACCTGTTTGACACGGAGGGCATACTTCAACTCCACGCGACAGACAACGGAGACAAACTGGAATATAGTTACCTGCAAAACGGACAGATACAGACGGTGTCAAAACCGAACCCGTGGGGAAAGCTCTCTGACGAGTATGTGATGAATCTGGATAAAGTGCCGCCGGGAAAATACAGAATTATATCATGGGCGGATAACGGGCAGAAAGACAACACTACTTATTTTCATGGAGAAATGAAAAATCCGGCAAGCCATAATTTAAGGAAAGACGTCACGCTGGGAGCGACAATGGCGGACGACCTCTATATGTTCTTAAAATGCCGGACGCATCCGGACTGCCCGAAGAACTTGTTCCGGAAGCAGAGGAGATAAACGACCTGTGGTATGGCGCGGCAGGCTCCCGCCATCCCCAAAGCGATATGTATACCTATGAAACCGTGGAAGTTAAAAACAGCGTGGTCACCGCACGCCGCATCGAACTGATCCGCAACACCAACCTACTGAAAGTCACTTTAAGCGGACTGGAACATCTCACGCCGGAAGTCCGGGACACGCACGCCGCGAACCGGGATACGGACTTCAAACTGTGGGCGGTTGCTACCGACGAGAGGTATAAGTCCGACAACACATTTGACGGGTACACCCGCTCCGTCCGCTACTCTCCATTCAAGACATTGATGGACGCGAACACGCTCTCTGCCGACATCAAGGTATTGCGGCTGACAATGGACCGCCCGGTGCTTTTATATATCGAGACACCCGGCGGACGCAGGATTCCGGAACAGCCGATTGACATCGTCAGTATGCTGTTCAAGGCACGCAACCCCGACACGGGAGCGTATATCTACCAATCGCAGAGCGATTTCGACCGGATATACGAACATCCGGTGGAAGTACGCATCGGCGCTAACCTGAACATCAGAATCTTTATCGGAGAATGGGAAATTGTGAACGTAAAACCTGCTGAATAGGATATGAAAATGAGAATAAGATATAGAATACTGGCATTGGCCGCGGCCGCGCTCCTGTCGGGCTGCGCCAAAGAATCCGCTGTGATGAACCTGCCTGAAGCGGAGAAAGTGACCGTACAGATAAAGACCAAAGCCCTTACCGGCAGCGTGGTGGAGGGAGTGACCATAGAGAAAGTGCGTTTCATGCTCTTTCAGAATGAGACATTATTAAATAATTATACCACTTCCAACGGGACGCTGAACGTTGACGACAGCGGGTTGTTCAATCTTGCTGTCAGCCCGGGAGTATATTCTTTCGCCGCCATCATCAACGAGACGCCCGAACTGACGGAGAAACTGAATGCCGTGACGAAGCGTACGGATATCGACGGCGCCGGATTCGACTGGCAAAGCAGCGCGCTGACCTCCGGCAATATGCCGTTGGCCAATCTGGGAGAGATAAAGATTCAACCGGGAACGACGTCCGGACAAGGAGTGGCGCAACTGCGCCCCGTATACAATTCGGAAGGCGGCAGATACAAAGGTGATTTCACGACAGCATCCACAACCGCAAGCATCGATATGCCCCGCGTGATGTCGCAAGTATCCGTGTTTTTGCGACAGGACGATGCGGTGACGGAAGAAATAAAAATCAGCAACGTGCAGGTTAGCAATATACCGCGTTACAGTTATCTGATAGACCAACAGGATACCGACAATACCAATCTGAATCTCTTCAACGGTCCCGAAATGACCATTTCCGCATCCGGGGGAGACAAGGTGTACAACAGCAAACAGTACCACCCCTTTCCTACCGCCATTATTGCGGAAAAATCGTTCTATAAGGATGGAGCAGACGACGAGACAAAAGCCGCCGACCCAGATTATGCCGCTTATATATTTATCAACGCAACCTACGGGGGCATACCCACTACGTACAAGATACTGCTTCGTGAAGGAGATGCTAATTTCAGGCTCCTTCGTAATACCAATTACAATGTGTATGCTACAATTAAGCAAATAGGCAGCAAAGGCATCTATGTGGTGATTGAACCTGTCAAACTGTACAATATCGCGGTTAATTGGGCTCCGGTAGAAGGACTGGTCATCGTGAGTGACCGGGAGGCGGACTTCAACAAGAATGTCAATGTGTGGAGTGACTACACGGCTTATTCCGGCATACTTAAAGTATATAAAGGCGACGCCTACCACGATGCCCTGTTCAAATACGGCAGCCTGATAGCTACCGGTAATGATGCTACGGCTACTACAGAGCAGGAGTTCACTGCCCCGACGGCTGTTGAAACGACCAACGATGTAATCTGGTATCCCGGAGATTTCAATGTGACGGGTATCGGTAACTGGGATGATGTCCCTTATATCACGGATGCGAGCAATATCCCGTCAGGGAATACGCTCGAACTGGTAGCACAGGGTAAGGGAGATCCCTGCCGTCTGGCAGCATTATCCCCTCATCAGATAGGTGCGGAAGGGAAGGTAGACAACCAACAGTGGCACATGGCCAATTCTACCGAATATGCCATATTGATGAAGGCAGCCAACGGGGCAGAAAGTAAAAATGATAATGGATACCGTTCTTTTCATGAACTGCTGATACCCAACGTCAAGTACCGCAATGAAAGCGGAGTGCTGGTTTCCTCCCATAATTACAACGGAAACTATTGGAGCACGGAAAGCAACAAGGCATTCTCCTTCGACAGCCGGAATCCGACAGCAGCAGCGCTCGGCGCAGCCGCTCCCGGACAAGGATATACCGTTCGTTGCGTAAGAAACAGCATTCCTGAAGCTCGTATAACAATCAATCCTCCTACTTCCGTAGACTATAAGGGGGCAGCCGTCAACGGACTTCCTTTCTATATAGACAGCAACGTGCCATACTGGAAAATGGAACTTATCCAGAGCGGAGCCCACGTAGGAACTTCCATGAATTTCGAAGACTTCTCATTCACACCTTTAGCCGCAGGAGTTATGCACGAAATCGAAGGTTCTTATACCCAGACTCCCAAAGCATACATTGCGCGCAGAGCATCAAGAAACGAAAGCCGCACTTTTGGAGTAAAATTCACTTCCATGCACTTCACCGGTGAAGAGAATACTTATTATTTCACTATAAAACAGAATGGATATAGCATCAGCGGAAAACTAAGTATCAATAATCTGGAAGATAATAATAGAATTAAAAAAGAGGGAGGCAAGTATACCATACATATTGAACTCACTCCTGATGACGTACCTATGCCTGTAGGGGCTGAACTTAAAGTTCGATATACCTATCTTGGTACTTCCCGTGGTGAAGAAAGCACAATCGCCACCACTATAAATGCAATCCAACGTGAATATGACGTGGTACTGAACATCCTCCCTAATGATACGCCGGATGTTATCGGACTGGTATTTCATGTATACATGAACGAAAAAGACGGTTTGGGATATCGCGAGATAACATCAGATTCTTATTACCAAAATAATGAGTGACAATGAGAAATAGAATAACAAGCATAATCATAGTAATGGCAATAATGACTCTGACCTCATGTGTCAGAGAAGAACTTTTGTCATCCTCCCGCAATGGAGAAGAAGGCGAAAGCGTAAAAGTAGAACTTAGCTTTAAGATACCTCCGGCTTCGAGTCCGCAGGAACTACAATCGAGAAGTATGTCCACTGATAATGCTTTCTCTGTAGAATTCTTCAAAGAGGCGTCTCTGACAAAAACGCGGTCGGGTGAGGTGGCAGAGCTATATAATCTGTGGTTATTTCAGTTTCATAGTGACGGCTCCATACATGGTTCGCCCCAGCAAGTATCCGACCAGGTGACGATGGTAAACGAAATGGCTCTATTAAACGTCACGCTACGTGTAGGTACTGACCAGACACTCTACATTGTAGCACTTGGCAAAAAAGTAACCGTAGCGAGCAATCTGATGGAAGTACGGACTATCAAGGAACTTGAAAACCTGCAACTGGACTATGTCGACAACAGAAACGGACTCTATTATTCGCGGATAACCAATGAGAGCGAAATCCCATACGCCGGAGCCGCGAAAGGTATCAGCGTAAATAAAACAGGAAATAGCGACAACGGTGAGATTGTTTACGGCACACCTGATGGTTTCTCCGGTGGCATAGAAGTCAAACGTCTGGTATCACGCATCACACTGAAGCACAAATTCGATGTCACGGAAAACACGCTTGAAGGCATGAGACTGCTCAAAGTACCAACCAAACTGTGTATCAATCCCGCATCAGCAGATAAAGACGTAATAGACAATATCCCGATGGCAGACCTGGAAAGCGACAATGCTTTCGGGGATGCGGACAAGGACACGGATGGTTTCTTCACATCGCAATGGTATGTTGCGCAAAATAAACAAGGAACCATATCAGATATAGTATCAGAAAGAGACAGATATCGGAAAGTGACTGACGGATCGGGAAAAGCACCCGAAGCCGGCACAAATATCGAAGCGTGGTCATATTCTAAAAGTGACCGAAAGCTCTATACAGTTCACCAGATATACGTTGGAAATAACAACACAAACAATTTCGATGTGGAAATAAACAGCTACTATGATCTTCGAACAATCATCAATTCTGTAGATCTTAATGACGGACGTATCCGCTCCTACACAGCCGTCCAGAAAGTTTATCTTTCATCCTCTTCCTATCCCACAAGCAGCGGAAGCGGAACTGGAACAATAACCGGAAAAACCAATGTATATTTTGACGCTCACTACGGATGGCGGCCTGTTATCATCTATGCACAAGGGCGTAAGGTGACTGTCGGCATTTATAAGGATGCACAATGTACGCAATTAGCCAACATGAACTCTGCAACGGAAAACTGGCTTCAACTGTCAGCATACCCCAATTATACGGAGGTGGTACGTAATGGTGGCGCAAATGTGCTCACAAACCAGATAGAAACTAATATTTTCGTACCGACACGGTTCAAACTATACCTATATGCAGACGAGTATATCACTGACGAGAATGGAGTGATTACAGACCCCGAATTCGATAGAAACAAGGTTTATAATGCTGCTACAAACTACCTGCCGACCAATTTCGTATCTGAACGAACTCTCTATGTAAAAGTAACGACCGAAGATATTACCGCTGAAGGAACCTCCCAAAAACGAGAAGGGAAGTATACCATTAAGCAAAAACAAGGACATTATGTCGGTCTATTTGGCGGTGAAATAGAGAATGGACAATACACAGAGGGACTCATCATTGATGCATTTAATGAGAATAATTTCCAAATTGACGATGAAATAGCAACAGCATTCTACATGTACTCCGGATATTATAATGTCATGACCAATTATGTATGGAAGGAAGGAGAAGATCCCGAGACAAACTACCGCAGTTTTATGAACGGCAAGCAAGCAACATTCAATTTAGCAACAAACCCTAAGAACTATGTTGTTAATAATGGGCAAGAAAGCATCATTCCACCTATGCGGAAAATCAATGGTAATATAGATTTATATCAATATAATTACTATAATAGTTTCCAGGCAAGATTCTGTCATGATTTAAACAGAGATAAAAACGGAAACGGTGTGATAGATTATCTACCGGATGATCCTGAAAAGAATGAATTTGAATGGTATTTGCCATCCACATATCAGGCATTCGGGATACTGACCTCCGCAGGAACTATTATTTATGATGCCCCGAACGCATTAGCATTGGAACGTAATGCAACCCTAGCTACCGGTTGGATGATGGAGGGGGGAGGCTGGTATTCCAGCAACACAGGTAAAAACAGTTGGAAATGGGTTCGTTGTGTCAGAGACATACCTGTTCCTCCAGAAAGAAAAACAGGAACCAAAGTAACCACATATATAGACAATGGAGACACCTATGCCTGATAGATTTATCAACTCTGCCTTACGGAATCACAGATAGAACCACTGCAGAAGGGAAAACCGAGCTATATGAGGAACTGGACCTATACAGTTATTCTACAAAAGGTACGGAATATGACCCGGAGAACCCTCAAAAAGATGCTTCCCAACCATTAGGTAAAAAAGTTTTCCGCGGAAGAAAAAATTATCCGCCGAGTAAGACTACTACTACCGTCACACTCCAAACTTTAGTGTCCTCTTTTTCTTCACCAAGATTTATCGTATCACCTACAGACGTATATAATGATGGCGACACGAAAAGTAACTCTGCAAGCAGTATACTTCAAGACACTGAAGGTACTCCACAATCCAATAGTATCACAATGACTTGGGCTGAAGCGAACGGAAGACTCAATACTGCCAATAGTCAAGGCTGGAATATCCCATCAAAAGCAATGAATACCGGATGTTATGCCTATAAAGGTAAGAGCGGGAAAGACGAGCCCGGAAGTTGGCGCGTACCCAATAGTCGAGAATTATCCATGATTTTAGTATTCGCTCACGAATTAGAACAGTTTTCTTCAGAAACAGGTTTTCAGAAGTTATACGAGGCAAAAGCGGCGAATTATCTCAGTAATGGATATTGGAGTTCCACAGAACAAAGTTCTACTTCATACTCTCTAGACAAAGCCACGAGTGGTCTTATTGATGTAAATTATGGTCTTACTATATACGAAGGTGCTAATAAAACCTCTACAGATAGAAATCGGCTACGTTGCATCAAAGACATTCCGTTGAATTAGCAACAGCAAAGCCAATCGATATTCTATAATTTCTCTAATAAGTCTACCTTTGCCATACAACAGTGCAGGGGTAGATTTATTAGAGAAACTTATTGGAAACTTCATTTCCGCATTTTAACCAACAATTTGTTCCTCACCGAGAAACTGTAGTTTCCTCGGTGTGGAAACACTTGTTTCTCGGTGAGAAACGGATTCTTGGTTTTAAACCAATGTACAAAAGTAAATTCAACTAATTAGAATTGGAAATATATGAACGGCTGAATCTCCGAACTCTTCATCTGAATAACCAGATAAATCAAAGCTACCATCAAAACAGCTTTTCCTACGAAAGGCAAACGGATCACTCCTCGACAAACTGCATTTTCCCAACTATCGGGAGCAAAATGAAGCAGGAAGCCAAGCAATATCAACGCAAACACTTTCCAATATCCTTCTAGTAATTGCGGGAACAGTTGCGGACGGAAAGTGGTGAATATCTGTCCCAGCATATCCATTGAATTCTGGAAATCGGCATTGCGGAAGAATATCCAGCAGAAACATACGAAATGGAAAGTAATAATTACTCCGAACACACGTCGCCAGCCGTGACTTTCCTCTCCTTTCTTACGCCCGGTGATAGACATCCACATTTTATGTAATGCCAAAGCTACTCCATGAAAGGTTCCCCAAAGAACGAAGTTCCAGGAGGCGCCATGCCACAAACCACCAATAAACATGGTAATTATCAGGTTGAGGTATTGTCGGAATTTACCTTTTCGGTTTCCTCCCAGAGAAATGTATAAATAATCTTTTAGCCAACTGGATAAAGAGATATGCCAACGCCGCCAAAACTCCGTGATAGAGGCCGACTTATAAGGAGAATTAAAGTTGAGATTGAAATGGAAGCCTAATAATAAGGCGATACCGATAGCCATGTCGCTATATCCGGAAAAGTCACAGTAAATTTGCAAAGCATAACCATAGACTCCCATCAGATTCTCAACACCGGAATAGAGAGTAGGATTGTCAAAAATACGTTCCACAAAGTTGATACTGATATAATCGGATATGATGGCTTTTTTGAAAAGACCGGAAACGATCAGAAAAATTCCGCGTCCGAACATTTCCTGCGAGACGAATAGGGGTTTCCGGATTTGCGGAATAAAGTCGCGGGCACGAACGATAGGTCCTGCCACCAACTGGGGGAAGAAAGATACGTAGAAGGCATAGTCCAAAAGATTGGTCAATGGTTTTATGTCTCTTCGGTAAACATCAATGGTGTAGCTTAACGACTGGAAAGTAAAAAAGGAGATGCCGACCGGCAGGAATATATCGAGAGCGGTAAATTTTCCTCCCATCAATGACGCAATCACTCCACCCAGAAAATTGGTATATTTGAAATAGACAAGAAGTCCTAAATTAACTCCCAAACTCAAAGCGACCAATCCTTTACGTTTCCAATAACCCTCTGCACGATCCATAAGTTGCGCAAGGAAGAAGTCGGCAACGGTGACTATGGCAAGCAGAAAAAAATAGGTGCCGCTACTCTTATAGTAAAAATAATAGGAGAAGAGAGTAACAAACATGATACGGGCGGTATATTTGCGTTGTAACAACACATACACCACCATGAAAGCAGCGAACAACCAAAGAAAGATACCGCTGCTGAATATCATTGGCGCTTGCGGATCGTAGGTAAGTACCTCTTTCAGTCTACTGAAATCTATATCAATGGGAAACATAGTCATTATATGCTTTGATAAGTGCTTGGTATAATAAATTTCCTTGCAGGATGTATCCTTCGGGTAAATAATGTACATGATCGGGGCGCATCAGTTTGGCGTCTGTCCAGTTCGTGCAGGCACGGCGCTTCCCTCCGACTACATCGTACATATCCCACACGAGCAGACGATGGTCTTTTGCATAACGACGAATGGTTTCCGCTGCTGTCGCTGTACGTGGATTGATGGCATACGTGCGTCTACGCCTTCGTTGCCGGAAACTTTCATAAGAACCGGGAGGGGTAGTCAGAAGAATAGGTACGTTAGGAAGACTGTCGTGCAACAGTTTCACCAGTTCATCCATCTGATTGTAGTGCACATTTATATTATAACGCCGGTTATGGCTTTCATTGGTTCCGAAAGAGAGAATCAACAGTTCGGGCTTCAGGGCGGCAATTTCGGCAATACGATCCGGATGGGTAAAGGTAAGGCAAGTAGCTCCGTTGACGCCTTTATCTATATAAGAAACAGCACCGAAAGTTTCTGTCAAACGGGTACCGGTGGTTTGAGGGTAGATATGCCCACGTACATGGCTGTCGCCAATATGAACGATACGGACTGTATCTTCGGAGAGTCCGGCACGCACCTGACGGAGATGTTCGAAGACGGGAGCCAGCAGAGCGATACTATCAATAATCTCATTCCGACCGGTTTCGCGGAAAGCTGAAGGGAAGGATATTTGTACAGTGATCGTATCATTTGCCCAGTTCATTTCCCGTAAGGGCTTTATAAGTTTTGCGGTCTTTCCCAGTGGAGGACATGCAGGGATACGGTCTTGCGCGATTGCTTCTGCAAGGAAACAAGGAACACTCAACATACCGGCGAGAATAAGAATAAAGACAGACTGCAGATTATTCTTGCTCATAAGCACGCCTCCTGTCATATTGTTCCTTACCATAAATCATCGTTTCATAAAGTAGTCCCGCCAAATGCTTGCCGCCACGGAAGTTTATATGCGTATAATCGTAATTTGCCATAGAAGGTTTGGCATGCACCAGTTTTGCCATGCTGCCTTCTCCGCCCATTGCTTCAAACATATTCCAAAAGGCGATGCCGCTTTCGGCTGCAATGTTCTGCTGATAACGAATCAGATTCTTCACACCGGGCATGGTACGAAGTTCGCCGTTCTCGTTTTTAGAATCACGGTCGCCGACGCTCAACAACAAGATTCCTGCTTGTGGGAAACATTCTTTCAAATGCTCGATAGCTGTGAGCAGTCCTTTTTGATAGTTATCATAATTGCGTCCCCGTTCGGTAGCTACATTCAAACCATATTCGAGGATAATGAGGTCGTAAGGACGTTGACGGTTAAACTGTTTCAACATCTGTGGAGGAATGCCCCGCAGAGAAAGACCGGAACTGCCACGCAACGAGAAGTTGTCGAGAATGATTCCTTTCTTTCCATCCATTGCCAAACCATAGAACAATGTAGAATCTGCACGGTCTACTGTCCAACGGATAGAGCCAATGCGCCCGTCTACCTGGATTTGCTGCAATCCGTCGGAAGGGCCTAATGAATAATTCTTGTTTTCTCCTTTGTTCACACGGGCAGAAAGGAGAACGGAGTCTCTGTTATGGAAGAAGATGGAGGCACGCTGGCAAGTATCGAGCAGGGAGGCATATTTATTTTGCCCGCGCAGTTCTACATAAGCTCCGTTGCGGGGAACGAAATAATGACCGGATATGCCTTGTTTCTTCTTATCGAAATAGACGCTGTCTGTTACCGCATGACTGGACCATCCGCCAAACGTATGTCGCACCGTAGGGCGGTAACCGCTTGTCATAGAAGTGATGGTTACAAAACCTACACCACAACCGCCGAATTGTTTCTGAAGCATTTCGCGTAAGTCAGCCGTAAAGATATCCGCTTCGATAAAGGAATCTCCGAATACGGCAATACGCACCTGTTTGTCATCGGAGTCATCGGAAGAGACACGGTCGAGTGCTTTATAAAAAGGAGTCATCCCCCGGAGAGTGGAATCACTGTAATCTTCAATGCAAGTCATACCTGTACGACAGGTATCTACAAAGGCAGGTTTTACAACAGGAGGCAAAGGGATGCTGTCCGAATCAGCTGCGGCAGTCTCTGATTCCGGATAACGAAGGTCGCTCAAAAGGTCTACACGCCTCATCGTGTGCCCGTCAATAGTCAGCGCCGGAAGCCAATGAAGCCCGAGTAAGACTGCAAACACAATCAGTACGAACCACAACGAATATTTCAAATAATTCTTTATTATCTCCATCTTTACAAGTAGATATAGGCACTATTTTAGTTCTTGTTTTTACCCGGTGCCGAGCTACCTCTTCCTCGGTGCCGAACCATCTCCTCATCGGTGCCGGAGGAGGCCTTCATCGGTGCCGGACATTTTCAGGCTGCAAAGATAGAGAAAAGCAATAAAAAAGAAGGGAGAATCTACATTATTTATGAGATTCTCCCTTTTTACTTATTTACATGCCGGACATCGGTCAGATAGTCCGTTCAATGTTCCACACAAATGCCCGCAAGCCTAATTGCTCCGTTTCCAAGTCCATCTTATGCAAGGTGTCGAGCAACGGATCGACTTTGCTGTCATCGACTACCGTCAGGATAGCCGAACACATACTTGGCCAGGCATGGCTTCCGAAATGCGGATCGCCTGTCTTTGAACCACGTCCCTGTACTTTTTCGAGGTACGTAAAACCACGGCATCCCAAACGGTCGAGTAACGCCATGATTCGCTCGTAATAAGCCTGATCGAATGTTATCAATACTGATTTCATATTCTTTCTTTATTATTTCTTAATAATACTGTCTTTATTCGCCTGGAAGTAAACATCCAATTCACGTTGACGACGGAGTTTACGACGACGATTCTTGATACCTGTTCCTGCGAATACACAATACAGCGTAGGAATCAGAATCAACGTCAAAACAGTAGATACTGTCAGACCACCGATTACGGCAATCGCCATCGGGCTCCACATTTCAGAACCCTGACCGCCACCGATAGCCATCGGAATCATACCGAGAACGGTAGTGGCAGTAGTCATCAGTACCGGACGGAGACGGCTCTTACCTGCTGTTACCACAGAGTTCAGGACTGCCAGTCCGCGCTCTCGACAAAGAGTGATGTAGTCGATAAGCACAATACCGTTCTTCACCACAATACCAATCAACATGATACCTCCCAACAAACTCATGACACTTAACGTGCTACCCGTAAAGAATAACGCCATCAAGACACCACTGAACGCAAACGGCAGGGAGAACATGATGATGAACGGATAAGTCAGTGACTCGAACTGTGCCGCCATCACGATAAATACGAGCACAACAATCAGGATGGCAAGTGTTCCCAAATCGCGGAACGAATCCTGCTGGTCTTCGTATGAACCGGAAATCTGAATGGTGACATCTCCCGGAAGATCCATTTTATCTATCACCTTATTACCGGCAGCTACTACGTCGCCCAACGGAGCACCGGAGATTACTGCGGAAACGGTTACAATACGTTCGCGGTCTTTACGTTCAATAGTAGGAGGCGCGAAACGTTCGACTACCTTTCCGACATCTTTCACACGAACGGATTGTCCTTGCGCATTGTAAATGAGAATATTTTCGAGACTTTCCAGACTTGTACGGAATTCAGGCGCATAACGCACTTTGATATCATACTCATCTCCATCTTCACGATATTTAGACGCTACTGCACCATTGACACGATTACGTAGATAGTTACCGGCTGTTGAAAGATTCAAGCCATGCATTGCCAGTTTTTCACGGTCAAAGTCTACTTGATATTCCGGCTGGTAGTCACTACGGCTGATGTTTACCTCGGTCACGCCTTTTACTTTCAGCAATTCACGTTTCAGACGGGCTGCTACGCTATCGGTCATTGTCATGTCATATCCGTAAACCTCAAAGTCGGCACTTGCCTGTGCGGACATACCCGTGTTACTACCACCGAGAATTACCTGTGCTTTACTGAATTCCGGATAGGCTTTCAAATCTTCACGCATCTCATCACAGACTGCTTCCAAAGTGATATCACGATCGCCCGGATCCACCAAACTGATGTTGAACGAGATAATATGCGAACCGTTGTCCTGCATAGATGCCCAAGTATTATCGGAGTCAGCCTGACCAACGGTGTAGTTGCAGACTTTCATGATGTCTTTATACTTCGTCAGCCATTGGTTGGTTAATTTCTCCGAAAGTTCCTGCGCTATCTCTTTTCGTGTACCGATCGGAAGCTCCAACTGTACAGCAATACGAGCATTATCCTGTGCCGGGAAGAACTCCGTACCGATGCCCTTTGCACACAGCAAACTGACAATGAAGAAAGCAATACATCCCACAATAACAATCGGACGATGACGTACAGCCCAGTTCAGCATCTTCGCATACCAGGTATCGAGCCCGTCGAGTGCTTTCTCTATCGGAGTAAAGAAGAGCTTGAACATCTTCGACGGTTTCTTCTGCAAACGAAGCAACTGGGAACAGAGCATCGGAGTTAAAGATAGTGCGGCGACCGTAGAAATAAACATGATGGCACACATCATCCAACCCAACTGTTTGAAAAGCACACCGGACATACCGCTTACCATTGTCAACGGGAAGAACACGGCAATCATAGTCAGCGTAGAAGCGATTACAGAAATTGCCACCTCATTTGTTCCGTGCACGGCTGCCTGTTTCGGATCGGAGCCACGCTCGATATGGGTCGTTACGTTTTCAAGTACCACAATCGCATCATCCACCACCATACCGATAGCGATAGAAAGCGACGAAAGCGAGATGATATTAATCGTATTTCCACTAACAGCCAGGTAAATGAACGAGGCAATCAACGAAAGCGGAATGGTGATACAGATAATCAATGTTGCACGCCAACGTCCCAGGAAAAGGAACACGACGATGACAACGAAGAGCAAGGCATAAACAACGGTTTCCGTCAAACTGTCGATGGTGTTCAAAATGTTGTCGGAGGTATCGACAATGACACCAATCTTCACGTCACTCGGCAGGTTCTTCTGAAGCCTCGGCAATGCGTCGGCCACTTTCTTGGAGATTTCTACCGAATTGGCTCCCGACTGCTTCTGAACAACAATCATCGCACCTTGCACACCATTGTTATAGGTTTCCTGTGCACGTTCTTCCACAGTATCGACGATTCGGGCTACATCACGCAAAAAGACATTTGCCCCATTATGCGTACCTACCACTACGTCTGCCAACTGTCGGGAATCATCGAACTCACCTTCTACACGCAACGCGTATGTTTCGCTACCAATATCGAAGTTACCACCGGGAATGTTCTTGTTCTCGGCGCCGATGATGGAACTGATTGTTTCGATGGTCAGGTGATAGGCTTCCAGTTTATTGGGGTCGCAATATACCTGAATCTCACGTTGCGGCGCACCACTGATAGACACGGTTCCGACTCCCGGAATACGCGCCAGCGGGTTTACCACACGGTCGTCCAATATCTTATAAAGCGCTGACTGACTTTCATTGGCCTGTACGGAAAGCAGCACGATAGGAATCATGTCCGTACTAAATTTGAAGATGATCGGATTCTCGACATCATCGGGAAGCTGCGAACTTACCATGTCGAGTTTATCACGCACATCATTGGTCAGAACGTCAATATCGTTACCAAACTCGAACTCCAATGTAATCAATGACATATTCTCGGAAGAACGGGAGGTAATATGTTTCAGGTTGCTCACCGCGTTCAACGTATTTTCGAGCGGGCGAGTCACATTATTTTCTATATCCGAAGCACTTGCTCCGGGATAAGCGGTCATTACCATGATTGTATTCGTGTCAATGTCCGGATACAAATCGATAGGTAACTTGGACAAAGAGAAAAGACCAAAAATCACCACTGCCAGGAAGCAGAGGGAGGTCATAATCGGTTTCTTAACCGCACCTTCGTATAAACTCATGTTATTTTATTTAAAAGCCTCTCCCTGCTCCTCTCCCCAAAAGAGGGAGCCGGAAGATCGTTTTGAAATCAGGTTAATTAATAAAAGCATCGGGCGAAAGGTACTGAACACCTCTTATTTGGAAGAAGGCTGGGAAGAGGCTTCCACCTCTACTTCCATACCGTTCACCAAACGTGACTGTCCGGCAACTACCACCTGTGAGTTATCCGGTACACCGGATTTCAACTCATACTCCGTACCCATGCGTCTACCCAGTTCGACCTTATTATAAGATACTTTACCGTCTTTATAAACGAATACATAACGGTCGCCGGAACCTGCCTGCTTAACGATTGCCAAATCGGGAACAACGACGTTTTCTGCTGTACCGAAGTTCAATGTCGCACGGGCAAACATTCCCGGACGCACACGCTGGTCTTTATTATCCAGTCTGATCTCTACCTGGAATGTACGGGTAGTGGCATCTATGGTAGGGTAAATCAGATTGATGGTTCCTGTAAATACTTCATCGCCATATACATCGAGTTTCACGTCGACAGGAGTACCTTTTTTCACTTTCGTGAAGTAGGTTTCGGACACGTTAATCAGGAGTTTCACCGGAGTGATCTGTTCTACTACAAGTACGGGTTCTCCACCGCTGTACATATCGCCATTATCATAGTTGCGTGCAGTGACCACACCATTGATAGGGCTTTGCAAAGAGGTATTCTCCAGCAGATTCTTATAAGCGGTTTGCTTCACATCGAGTTGCATCTTCGAAGCATCCCACTCTGATTTGGACGCACCGCCCACTTTATATAATTCGTCGATACGGTTGAATTCTATTTCCTGATTATCTAGTTGCAGCTTCGTCTGTTTCAGGTTGGCTGCATCCATCTGCACAAGTTTCTGGCCTTTGGATACGCGGTCGCCCACTTCCACAAAAATCTGGTCGATACGTACGGGAGACGAAGGAGCTATATTATTCTTTACTTCGGCTTCCACCGTTGCTGTGTAATCTTGTATTTGATCTACGGGACGGGCTTTTACGTCTGCCAGCTTCACAATGGGCTTCGCGTCCACATGTTCCGCAGCCGCTTTGTCTTTTCCACCTGTACATGAGCCCATAAACACAGTTAACAGCAGGGCTACCAATTGGATACTTCTTTTCATATTCCTTAATTGTAATTTTTTAGTTGTCTATCTTTATTCTTTTCCCAGAACCTGATCGAGGTCTGCCTTAGCAACCAGGTAATCGTATATGGACTGATTATAGGTGAGTTGCGCCTGTGTCAGTGACACTTGGGAACTGTTCAGTTCGAGCACCGTGCCCTTACCTACATCATAACGTTTTTCGGCAATCACTACCGCTTTCTTTGCCTGCATCACATTTTCCTTGTTGCTGACTACCTGTTCTGTGCTGGCACTCATGTTATTGCGACAACTGACAATCTGCATATTCAATTGTCTTTCCGTATCAATACGGTTCCAATCGAGCTGGCGCATCTGTATACGGGCGGATTTCACTTTCGTAAAGTTACTTGCCTTATATAAAGGTATACTAAGATTGAACATCAGGCTGGAACTGTTGCTCCAGTTGTAATTGAAAAAATTGATATTCGGATTATACAGTGATTGATATTGATAGGAGAAACTCATTGAAAGAGTCGGCATAAAGTTTGTCTTTAAAGACTTTACGTTCTTTTCAAGCAACTTCATGTTCAAGTCCAACTGCTTCATGGTGGTATTGTTGTCCAGATTTACATTTTCTTCTCTCAACTGGTTGGCAAACATGGCCGTCTCATAGTTGGTCAGACTATCGTTAATCTTTATCTCCACATCGGCTGTGATCCCCATTAGGACTTTCAACTGCAACTTAGCCAAAGTCACCGCATTAGCTGCCGAAATCAAGTTCGGTTTAATACTGCGCATCTGCACTTCCGCACTAATCTTGTCATATTCGCTCACAGTTCCCTGCTGATATTTGGCATTCACCACATTGTAGTTATCTTCTGCCAGTTTATAACTGCCTTGAAGCACTTCATAGCTGTCCTGCGCAAGCATCAACTGATAATAAGCCTTGCTCACCTGATTCACGAGATCCAGTTTGGAAGCGCGTGACTTCTCTACTGCCAGTTCAATATCCGTCTTTGTCATCGACATGGCACGATAAACGCCCGGCACAAAGAGTGGCAGGTTAATACTCAACCCCGCATTGGCGGTATTCGAACCGTCTTGTCCCATCTTGAACGACATATCGTTCAGTTTCATTTCAGCCGCTTTAATGGTATGGTCTACTGAACCGGCAATACTAGCCTCCGGCAACAGACTTTGCCAGGCTTCTTTGCTGGCAACTTTCTTTAATGCAACTTCTTCTTCTGCCACTTTTATTGTCGGATTCTCATCCAATGCAATTTCCAGGGCTTTGTCTAAGGTTAAGGTTAGTATATTCTTCTCCGCCTGTGTGTCCTGCGCCTTTGCAAAACCAAATGCACAGAGTGCCACAGCTACCAGAAGAATCTTCTTACCTGCCAATCTTTTCATCTTGTTCATAAACTGAATTTCTAATTTAATCTTACTTGTTTGTCAATAAAACCTCACTCTTGCTCTAATCTGCGATGCGGTTCTTACGATATTCTTGTATAAAGTCTTCCAGTACCTTTGCTCCTTTTTCGGTGGAGATGCCGCGTATATAAGTAAACATGATGGATTCGTACACTTCAATGAAAGGATATTCATTGCAGATATCCGTATTCAGAAGTACGTCAAACTGCTCTCGTACCAGCAAATTAACGATAGCGAAGTTCACATCCGGACGAAAAATGCCCTGCTCTACTCCCGTCTTGAAGAAGGACATCGTTTTCTGCGAATCGCTGTCCTGCCGGTTCTTCATCATCTCATATACTTTCGGATATTTCTTGATGTCTTCAAAAAAGCGTTTATTCGTCTGATGGAACACCTCAATACTTTTCTGAAAGACTGCAAGTATTACCTCTAACACATTATGCGACTGTTCAAAGATTTTCTGCAAGTACTTATCTCTGTCGGCCTGTGCCTTCAGTATACATTCTTTCAACAACGATTCTTTATCCGAAAAGACTTCATAGAGGGTACGTTTGGATATTCCTAATGCTGCTGCAATATCGTCCATCGTAATACTCTTGATGCCTTTTGAAGTAAAAGCTTCTGTTGCTGCCGTTATGATCCGTTCTCTTAACTCTACCCGTTGGGAAGCGTCTTTTCCATGCTCTGCCATCATCCGTTTTTCTATTTTATTAAAATGCAGTTTTCTTTTCATTTCCAAAGGAAAAACGGAACAAAGATATATAGAAAACTCAATTAACAAATCAAGTTTCCATCTATTTATAATGCATTTGGGAATTATTATCATTCAATAGAGTAAAATGAAAACAAGTGTTAATAGGAAATACGGAACAAACATAGGGCAAAGGTAGGAATGATGGGAATACGAAGTAAAGTTTTATCGCCGGCAGAGGGATTATAATCGACAAATGCCGGATAAATGTCGATAGAATCAACACTTACCCGGCAACAACAGTCACCATTATTAACGAAAAGCGAAAAAGGGTTGGTTTATGGTCAATAGTCAATTTGTGTCCTCTTCAGGAAGGCGACTGTTTTATGTATCTCCTTGTACATCACGATATCATCTTTCACAAAAGGCACTTCTTTCCGATAGACATGAAGGAAACGTTCAAGAACGGGAGAAGTTTTCAGCGGACGACGGAAGTCGATGCCTTGTGCAGCATTCATCAGTTCGATGGCAAGGATATGTTCCAGGTTGTCCATCACTTTATAGAGTTTGGTAGCGGCGTTGGCGCCCATGCTTACGTGGTCTTCCTGTCCGTTGGAGGAGACGATGGAGTCGCTCGAAGCCGCATAGCAGTACATTTTATTCTGGCTGACCATCGAAGCGGCGGCATATTGCGGAATCATAAAGCCGGAGTTCAGACCGGGGTTGGCAACCAGGAATTCAGGTAGTCCGCGGAGTCCCATAATCAGTTGGGAGACACGGCGTTCGGAGATATTTCCCAATTCGGCCAAAGCGATGGCAAGGAAGTCATAAGAGATGGCAAGCGGTTGCCCGTGGAAGTTTCCGCCGGAGATGATCCGGTCTTCATCGGGGAAGATGGTGGGGTTGTCCGTGACGGAATTGATTTCGGTCAGCAATACGGAGGCAACGTAGCGGATGGCGTCTTTCGTGGCACCGTGTACTTGCGGGATGCAACGGAAGGAGTAGGGATCTTGAACGTGTTCTTTGTGACGTTCGATAAGTTCGCTGCCGGCCAATAGTTTGCGGAAGGCTTCGCCTGTCTCGATTTGTCCCTGATGGGGGCGGATTTGCTGGATGCAGTCCATAAACGGGTCGATACGACCATCAAAGGCTTCGAGGGAAAGGGCGGCTATGAGGTCGGCTTTTTTTGAGAGGCGGAAGGCTTTGAGCATAGCGAATACACCGTTGGCGCTCATAAATTGGGTGCCGTTAAGCAGGGCCAGTCCTTCTTTACTCATTAGTTTGACGGGTTCCCAGCCGAATTCGTCGAGTACGCTGATGGCTTCGCACTTTTTCCCTTTATAGTAGACATCGCCGACACCAATCAGGGGGAGGAAAAGATTGGCGAGCGGTGCAAGGTCGCCGGAGGCTCCAAGGGAGCCACGGTCATAGACGATGGGCATGACGTCATTGTTGAAGAAGTCGAGGATGCGTTGTACGGTGATTACTTGTACTCCGCTATGTCCTAATGAGAGAGCGTGGGCTTTGAGGAGCATCATCAGTTTGATGATGACGGGGCGGATTTCTTCGCCTACGCTGCAAGCATGGCTTTTTATCAGGTTCTCCTGAAGCGTACCGAGTTCGTCGGGAGAAATATTTTTGGTACATAAAGAGCCGAAACCGGTTGTTATACCGTACAGCGGTTCTTCGGAAGAAGCTATTTTGTGATCGAGGTAGTCGCGACATTTCTGGATGCGCAACTTGGCTTCGGGAGCTAGTTCCAGTTTCAGGTTTTCGTTGATAATTCGTTCGATGATTTCGAAGGTCAATGCTCCGGAACCGATATGATATACATTCTTACTCATACGCGCAGGTCTTGATTTACGGCATCCAACAATTCTTTTTCTCTCCGGCAGGCGGTTTGCTCGATTGTATCGGCTTCGGTTTGCAGTTGGAGGACAAAATCTCTGTCTTTGAGCGAACCGAGGTTGATACGGACGTTCAGCAAGGCTCCCAATACGGCGGAACGGGCGGCCATCATGGCTACACAAGCATCTGTGACGGCATTGCGGTTGCCCAAGCGGGCAACATCTGCTATGACGGACATCATATCCAGGGCTTTGCGGGCTACTTCCAGCGGGACGAGGGCGGCTTGTTTGGTTGCTTCCTGAATGGCGGCACTTCGGGCGGCTTTCTCTTCGTCGGTTGTTTTAGGAAGTTTGAAGCAGGCAAAGACTTCGTTGTAGGCAGCGGAATCTTTATCGATAAGTGCAATAAATTCGTCCAGCAAACGGAGGGTGATTGTTTGTGCGTGCTGCATTACTTCTTCACTGGCTTCGTATCCCTTTTTTCCTACGGTGAGCCGTGCTACCATTGTAGAAAGGGCGGAAGCTAGCGCTCCATCCAAAGCGGCAATACTACCTCCACCGGGTACAGGGTCACTGCAAGCTACTTTATCTAAGAAATCTTTTACGGTTAAATCTGCTAACATGGTATTTTGTTTTAAGTGATTAATTGGGTCAACTATTAAGCAACGGGATACAGCATACCGCCTTTAATAGTCATGATTACACAGTTCATGCCTATATAATAAGGTAGAATATGATAGTTGTCGGAATTGAGAACGATAAAATCGCCTTGTTTGCCTACTTCGATGCTTCCGATCCGGTCGGCTCGCTGAAGGGCGGCAGCTCCGTTCAGGGTCAGGGCGGTGATGGTTTCTTCGATACTCATTTTCATATAGATGCAGGCCAGAGCAATGGTCAGCGGGATAGAACCGGAGAAACAACTGCCGGGATTCAGGTCGGTGGCAAGTGCTACCGCACAGCCGGAGTCAATCATTTCACGACCGCGTGCGTAGGGTTCTTTCAGAGCAAAAGCTGTCAAAGGTAACAGGGTGGCTACTACTCCGGCATCGGCCATTGCACGGATGCCAACATCAGAAGCGTGCAGGAGGTGGTCGGCAGACAGTGCTCCCAGTTCGGCTGCCAGTTCAGCTCCACCGAGGGAGACGATTTCGTCAGCATGGAGTTTCAACAGGAAGCCGTGTTCTTTGGCTGCCTGAAGCAGGCGTCGGGACTGTTCAATAGAGAAAACGCCTTGCTCGCAAAAGACATCGCAACACTCTGCCAGTTCATCGGCACGGACAAGAGGAAGCATTTCACGAATCAGGAAGTCGATGTATTCGTCGCTTCTTCCTGCATATTCTTCGGGAAGGGCATGGGCACCGAGGAAGGTGGAGACTATATCGACACGTTTATGCTCGGTGTTGTTCAGGCTACGCATTATCTTTAGCTGCAATAGTTCGGTTTCCCGATCCAGCCCGTAGCCGCTTTTACCTTCTACGGTGGTCACGCCCATTGTGCTCATTCTTTTCAGGAAGCCTTCGGCTGCTGAACGGAGTTCAGGAAGTTCATTTGTCGGGTGGCTTTTACGGTGCTTGCGATTCCGCCTCCCCGCTCCATAATCGACATATAGCTTTCGCCATTCAGACGCCAGGAGAATTCTTCGGAACGTTCTCCGCCAAACACAAAATGGGTATGGGAATCGACGAAGCCGGGCAAGAGGCAGTGTCCGCGAGCGTTATAATGCCAGTAGTGTTGGTAGTAACCATCGCGGTCCTCGCCACGGTTCTCACCAACGTAGGTGATGATTCCTTTGGTGACTTCCACGGTTCCGTTTTCTATGACTTGCAGTTGGGACATTTCTTCTCCTTTACGGGCGGAAAAGCCGATGGGGGTTACGATACGGGCATTGAATATGATTAGGTTTTCACTCATAAATTATCCGAATTATCTTTGTTTATTCTTGTTTCATTCATCCTGCTTCTTGATCCGTTGTTTTTTATCAGGCAGGTTCTCCTGTAAAACATCCGTTCTGATTTGGATTGAATATTCGCTAACATATTTCTTTACCGGCTATTCCATGATACGGGCTTCCAGAACTTGCTGCATGGAAAAGTTTTCGAGTCCGAGATAGTAGGAAGCTGTATCAATCAGGGCTTCCATCGGTACGAGGCCAATGATTTCACTACCGACAATCGTAACACCATAGCGGCGGGCTTCGATACGTACCAGTTCGAAGGCGCGGTAAAGGGCAGTACGGGTATAGTCGGTCATGTTTATGGATACCTGGGTGATGTTTCTCTCCTTTAGCTCCACTCCCATTGCTTTCACATAACGGAGCCCTCCGTTGATATGGCGGATATTCTTTGCTATCTTGGTAGCTATTTCCAGATTGTCCGTACTAAGATTGATATTGTAGGCAACGAGCGGCATACGGGCTCCGATGGCGACTGTACCTGCGGTTGGGTGACGTTCGGCAGGTCCGAAATCTGGTTGCCATTCGGGTAGTTTGATTTTTTCGGCCATGCCTTCAAATTCTCCTTTACGAACGGAAGCGAGATTTTCCCGATGCGGTGAAGTTGCGGACTTCTCATACAGGAAGACAGGAAGATGATAGATCTCGGCTACTTTTGCGGCTACTTTCTTGGATAGTTCGATGGCTTCTTCCATACTGGTATTCTTAATCGGGATGAAAGGGATGACATCGACTGCTCCCATACGGGGATGTTGCCCGGTATGCTGATTCAGGTCTATCAAACGGACAGCGACACCGACGGCTTCAACGATTGCTTCGTACAGAGCTTCCGGCTCGCCGACAAGGGTTACAACCAGACGGTTATGATCTTCATCATTACTGTAATCAAGCAGTTTTACCCCGGCCTTAATACGAAAAGGGGCTACTATCTGATCTATTTTCTCTAAATCACGTCCCTCACTAAAATTGGGGACGCATTCAATAATTTTATTCCAACTCATATCAAATATCTATTATTATAGAGGTTATATTCAACTGAATAATTATATGTTTTACATCAAACAAGTGTTCTTGCCAAATAGTCCTTATATGAACAGGCACGGTTCACACGAGTTTCATACCGAATAACCGCATGGTTTATACTAAACAGCTACATGTTTAAACAGTTCCATATATTATGGAATTATTCTCTCATATTAAGAGAATAAATTCCCATAATATGTGATACTATTTTCCCACAATATATGGGACTATCTTCTTTATAAGTTCTTCGTCTGCTACATACGGCATTGTTATCTGATAGTCTCTTGCATGGGAGTCATTAAATGCTTCGCTTGTCTCCATCGCATGCGGATTACGCGCCCATGAGCGACGAGCTACTCCGCCCATCACATCCCAAAGCATTGCCGAACGGAGTATTTCATCTACCCGTTCGCTACCGTCGCATACCATACCGAAGCCGCCATTGACTGCTTTGCCAATACCGACTCCACCGCCATTGTGCAAAGCTACCAAGCTCATTCCACGGGCACAATTTCCGGCAAAGCATTGCACTGCCATATCTGCCATCACATTGCTTCCGTCTTTGATATTCGATGTCTCCCGGAAAGGGGAATCCGTTCCGCTTACGTCGTGGTGGTCTCTCCCCAGCATGATAGGACCTACTTCGCCCCGGCGGACCATCTCATTGAAACGGAGGGCTATGTTCATTCTCCCGACTGCATCCTGATACAGAATACGTGCCTGTGTACCCACCACGAGCTGATTCTTTTCGGCATCCCGTATCCAGTTGTAATTGTCAAGATCCTGACCGCGCCGATTGACGTCGATACATTCCATAGCCGCATGGTCTGTTTTTATCAGATCTTCGTGTTTGCCACTCAAGCAAACCCATCTGAACGGACCGTAGCCATAATCAAAGAGTTGGGGTCCCATAATATCTTCAACATAGCTTGGCCAGATAAATCCGTCCTTTTCATCAACACCATTACGGGAGATTTCTTTTACTCCGGCATCGTATATGGCTTTCATGAAGGAGTTTCCATAATCAAAGAAATAGGTTCCGCGGGCTACGAGTTTCTTGATAACTTCGAAATGACGATGCAAGGATATATCTACCAAGTGACGGAATTGTTCCGGAGATTCGTGAAGAAGGCGTGTGCGTTCTTCAAAAGTTAGTCCGGCAGGGCAGTAACCGCCTTCGTAAACGGCATGACAGGAGGTTTGATCGGATAATAATTCAATAGGAATTCTTTCGCGTTCGGCATATTCGAGCAGATCTACGACATTGCCGTGATAGGCTATCGAGCAGGGTTCACGATGTTGCATTGCTTGAGATGCCATCCGGTATGCTTCGGCTATATCCGCAGTCACGTGTCCCACCCATCCCTGGCGGTGGCGGGTTTCAATACGCGAACTATCTACTTCGGCTATAATGGAGACTGCTCCTGCTATCTCCGCCGCTTTGGGTTGTGCGCCGCTCATTCCTCCCAAGCCGGAAGATACAAATAAATGTCCCCGCAGATCCTGATCTTGGGAAATCCCCAGTTTCAATCGCCCGGCATTGAGGAGGGTATTGAAAGTGCCATGCACAATTCCTTGAGGACCGATATACATCCAGCCGCCAGCGGTCATTTGTCCGTAATTGGCAACTCCCATCTGGGCAGCAATATGCCAATCATGTTGATTGTCGAATTGCCCGATCATCATCGAATTGGTTATTATAACGCGGGGAGCATCGGGACGGGAGCGGAAAAGCCCTAATGGATGTCCGGACTCAATAACCAGCGTCTGTTCTTGGGTAAGTTCTTCGAGGTATTGTTTTATCAGTCGATATTGCATCCAGTTTTGGCAGACTTGTCCGGTTTCACCGTAAGTGACTAGTTCGTAGGGATATAATGCTATATCGAAGCAAAGGTTATTGTCAATCATTACCTGAAAAGCTTTGCCTTCAATGCATTGTCCCCGATATTCGTCAATCGGTTTGGCTTTCAGGTCGCCGGCAGGACGGAAACGGTATCCGTAAATCCGCCCGCGAGTGCGTAGCTCTTCCATCAATTCAGGAGCCAATTGTTCGTGCCACTCGGTAGGAATATAACGCAAAGCGTTTTTTAATGCAGTGATTGTCTGCGCCGGGGTAAGTGTATAACCACGGTCGGGAGCTCTCCGGATACCTTCTACAAAATCCGGATAAGGAGGTAGTGTGTTGCCAAGAGTTATTCTCATAATAAACAGAATTAAGGATTACAAACTGTAAGCAATACAGTCTTATAACTCTTCGCAAGATAGAAAAAAAGAAGATAAAAGACAAGAGATTTGACAGATTTATTATCAGAAAGGTATTATTACATTTACAGTTTGATAGAAGAACAAGACACAAGCGATGTCAAAACTCTCTTATGCTTTTATACAGGCACGAATACAAACCGTTTTGTCAAAACAGATAGATAGACCTTTCATTAAAGTAGATAGCAGGGGGCATTACGGTAAATAGCAAAACTATCATTAAAACGAATGGCGGAGCTTCACTAAAGCTAAAAATAGACTTTTCATTAAAATGAATGGAAGGATCGTTGGTAAAAAACCTTTCATTAAAATAAAAGAGAATCTTTAGTAAAGCAAATAGCAGCCCTTTCTAAAATCAACGCTATGAAATCGGTGGAATTTGTATAACTAGCGTAACCCGCATCTCAATAATATCATTATATAGATGATTGTATTATTGATAGGGCTTTTTATACGATACCAACCGCAATTAATGGAATTATTTCTTTTGTTTATTCTGCAACTCTAACAGATATTTAAAAGTATGCTTTGCCTCCTGACTATCATCTTTCAAATATGCTTGTTTCAGTTCCGGATAATTCTTCAATAATTGCAGCATTCTATCTTTCCCCAGAAAGTCGACTTTTCCCGTTTCACCATTCAATTCATAGCAAACACGTTTTGTAACCAGACTTGAAGCGGCAAGAGCATCGCCTATATTTCCTCCTAGTTTTACATCATCTTCTTCCACAAAGTTGCCTCCGATGACTGATCCTAAAGGCATCGCACAAAAATAGATGTTTTTGCCTAACTGAACGGCAGGAGCATACCATGCTCCAAAACGCAATTTCTTATAGCGCAACTTACGACAGTTCAAATATAAATTTCCTTTTTCGTCACGCACAGCAAAACAACGCTTCTTCAAACGCCGGCACATCGACTCGTCATCACCGGCCGTTATCCGGTAATCAGCCCCTCCTGTTAATACAATCTGATTTCTGGAACGTTTTTCTACACGCAACACAGCAGTGGTATCGCCATGTTGAGTCAGCAACTCTTTCAGGTTGGAATAAATAATATTCTGCGCAATTAACGGAAGGCTAATCACGCTTATCAGCAAACATAAGATACATCCTTTCTTCATAAGCATCCTCCTTTCCTGTCTAACGCCTTTTCGAGTGGAAAGTTATAAATTTTAGCGGATAAATGCAAGAATGAGAAAAGAAATATTGAAAATTTCTTCCAGCTAACAACAACATTATCAAGACGAGTTATAATCCAAGCCCACACATCTTCCTACTTCCGTTAATAAACAGTAAATCTACTCTTGACAAAAACAAGCTCCTATCCCGACCGTTATGAATTATATTACCTTTGCGCAAAAGATTTAAATTTGTCATGGAAAAACTAGAACAGATCATTACCACATATCAGCAAATCATTCAGAAAACAGAACTGGAGTTACAGAATGCACGAAAACGTATCTATTATATAAGTCTTCTTCGACTTATCTTATTCGTAGGAGCCGTAGCAAATGCCATTATTTTTTGGTCTGACGGTTGGCTATGCCTCTCTGCATTCGCTGTCCTACCCTTTATCTTATTCATTTGGTTAGTAAAACGCCATAATTTCTGGTTCTACCGAAAAGACTTTCTGAAAAAGAAAATAGAAATCAACGAGCAGGAACTACGTGCCATACAATATGATTTTTCCGATTTTGACGATGGAAAAGAATTCATTAACCCGTCTCACCTCTACACTCTTGATCTGGATGTATTTGGCGAACACTCTCTCTTCCAATACATCAACCGCACCGCAACCCCTATCGGCAAGCAACATCTCGCAAACTGGTTCAATGCACATCTGGAAAATAAAGCAGCTATTGACCACCGCCAGGAAGCCATCCGGGAACTCTCCACCGATTTGGAATATCGCCAACAAATCCGCTTACTCGGATTACTCTATAAAGGAAAACCTGCCGATACCACCGAAATCAAAGAATGGGCAGCCAGTCCGAGTTATTATCGAAAACGTACGCTCCTGCGTATCCTCCCAATAGCGGTTACCGTCATTAATTTCTTATGTATAAGTCTAGCCATTTTAGGCATTATCTCGGCTAACATTGCAGGAGGAGTATTTGTCAGCTTTGTATTATTCAGTACTATTTTCTCTAAAGGAATCACTAAACTGCAAACAACCTACGGAGAAAAGCTGCAGGTTCTTTCGACATACGCTGACCAAATTCTGCTCACTGAACAAAAAGAAATGCACAGTCATATACTGCAAGAGTTAAAAGCGGACCTTACAAGTCAAAATCAAACCGCTTCTCAAGCAGTCCGCCAGCTTTCTAAACTGATGAACGCACTCGACCAACGAAGCAATCTGCTCATGAGTACTATACTCAACGGACTGATATTTTGGGAGCTACGACAGGTGATGCGAATCGAGAAGTGGAAAGAGATTCATGCCTCCGACCTCCCCCGATGGATAGAAACAATCGGAGAAATAGATGCCTATTGTTCCCTGGCAACATTCGCATATAATCATCCGGATTATATTTACCCCACTATCGCTGCTCAATCTTTCCACCTACAAGCTGAAGCCTTGGGGCATCCCCTAATGGATCGCAACCAATGTGTGCGTAACGGAATAGACATTGAAAAACGTCCTTTCTTTATTATAATCACAGGCGCCAATATGGCAGGCAAGAGTACTTATTTACGTACTGTAGGAGTAAACTATCTACTGGCATGTATAGGAGCTCCCGTTTGGGCAAAGCAAATGAAAATATATCCGGCCCGTCTCGTTACCAGCCTTCGAACCAGTGATTCCCTAGCTAACAACGAATCTTATTTCTTTGCAGAACTCAAGCGACTTAAATTAATCATAGACAAACTTGAAGCCGGGGAAGAGCTTTTCATCATCCTTGATGAAATACTGAAAGGCACCAACTCCATGGACAAACAGAAAGGCTCTTTCGCCCTTATCAAACAATTCATGCACATGAACGCCAACGGTATCATCGCCACCCATGACTTGTTATTAGGGACTTTAATAGAGTCCTTCCCACAAAATATCCGAAATTACTGTTTCGAAGCCGACATTACCAACAATGAACTCACCTTCTCATATCAAATGAGAAACGGAGTTGCTCAAAACATGAACGCCTGCTTCTTAATGAAAAAAATGGGGATCGCCGTCATTAACGACTAATCCCCATCTTCGTATGAAAATCAAAGTTATCTTTTACAGTAACATCTAAAACCTGTTTTATTTAGTAGCAGCAAACTCAATATAAAGTTTCAAACTGCATAGTTTTAATGTGTCGGAAAAAACAAAGTCAAACAGGTGTTATAGATATATACTTATTGTATTTTACTTTTCGACAAAAAAGCGACTATCGCAGAAGCTTTTTCATTAGTGAAATACTGCACCGATGTTATTGGCTGATACGTGTAAGGTACAAATTGGAATAACTGTACAGCTGCAAACTTTTTATCAGCAGAAAGTATCACATCCATACGTATATTACCACTAGCCTCGCTTTTTATTTTCGAATCAGCGGAGAATGAACCCGAATTTACAAGATTTTTCAAAGCATCCATATGCTTCAAATCAAAGAATACACTATGCTCTTTAGCCACACTTTTTGTTGGTAAATAAACAACCTCCTTTGATTTCCAGAAAAGACGGAAAATTCCCATAAGAAATAAACCTGTCCCCAAAACCATCAAAGCCATACTGGTTGTAGAAGACTTGTCATCCAATTCGAATGTTGAAGCAAAAGCTAAAATACCAATCAATAACATAACAGAAGAGATTAAAACTCCTGAAACACTTATGCGTTTAGCGATATCGGGGTGTGTAGATGCGAATATAGTAGCATCAATCGTTTGAGTAGTTGCCATAATATTTAAAGTTTAATTTATTAGTAAAAATATAAAGATAAAAAGAAGTAGTATCACCAGTATACAGAAGATACCAGTAACCACAAAATAAACAATACCAATAAATATACTGCTAAATAATTATACGCCTCAAGGTGTATACATAGTATTCACTCGATGGCTGGCAATAATAGGAAGTTGTTGTATCATAAATCCGCCCCCAGTGTTGTGATAGTGAGCTCTCACGATCAGCACAACCTTGTAGCGCATTCTTTAAAGAAAAGAAATATTCTCCAAGCTGTACACGTTGAATACGTGTCACAGATATTTGATGGCTCTGCAAATTGGTCAATTCAGCCACAGGCTTACCCGGAAGATCGGGTGCACAGATTTCCCCACGCTGCCCCATAGCATATGTAATATCACACCCCTGCTTATCCACCATTTTTTCGGTAGAGACATTGCCTGCTATGCTATGAAAAGCAACTGTCAGCAACAGAAACAATATTACCTTTACAAATTTTGCCATATTCACCTGCAAATATAACAGATTCTCTCTATGAAAAGTTTAATTAGGATATATTTTAATGTATCTTAGTATTAATAAACGGCAGACAAACAAAAAAGGCTACCTTTGAAGGTAGCTTTTTTATATCTATAAGAATAACTGTAAAATTATTCAGCCGATTCAGCTTTTGGTTCTTCAGCCTTAGGAGCTTCAGTTGCAGGAGCTTCAACAGCAGCAGGAGCAGCTTCAGCAGCTTTCTTCGAACGACGAGTACGAGTAGCTTTCTTAGCAACTTTTTCCTTAGCCATGTTTTCATTGTAGTCAACCAACTCAATAAAGCACATTTCTGCGTTGTCACCCAAACGGTTACCAGTCTTGATAATACGAGTATAACCACCCGGACGATCAGCAATCTTAACAGAGATTTCTTTGAACAACTCTGTTACTGCAATCTTATCTTGCAAGTTGCTAAATACAACACGACGAGAGTTCGTAGTATCTTCTTTAGACTTAGTAATCAAAGGCTCAACAAACTTCTTCAAAGCTTTCGCCTTTGCAACAGTCGTAGTGATTCTTTTGTGCTTGATCAAAGAGCAAGCCATGTTAGATAACATAGCGCTTCTATGAGAAGCAGTACGACCTAAATGATTGAATTTTTTATTATGTCTCATTTTTTATTCTTTATCTAATTTATATTTAGAAATGTCGGTTCCAAACGACAGATTCAGACTTTCCAGCAAATCATCAAGCTCGGTAAGCGATTTCTTTCCGAAGTTTCTGAATTTCAGCAGGTCAGTTTTGTTGAATTGTACCAAGTCGCCGAGAGTTTCTACGTCAGCAGCCTTCAAGCAATTGAGGGCACGAACTGACAAGTCCATATCAACGAGTTTAGTTTTCAACAGCTGACGCATGTGCAATACTTCTTCATCAAACTCTTCATTGCCATCAGTATCATTACTTTCAAGCGTGATCTTCTCGTCAGAGAACAACATGAAGTGATAAATCAGAATTTTTGCAGCTTCTTTCAGCGCTTCTTTCGGGTGTATAGAACCGTCGGTACTAATTTCAAGCACTAGCTTTTCGTAGTCAGTCTTCTGCTCTACACGGAAGTTTTCTACAGCATACTTGACATTACGTATCGGTGTATAAATAGAGTCGATTGGAATTACATTAACATCCGTGCAATACTCGCGATTTTCATCAGCAGGTACATAACCACGACCCTTGTTAATAGTAATATCAATCTGCATAGTTGACTTAGAATCTAAATGACAAATAACTAATTCCGGATTTAACACTTCAAATCCAGTCAAATACTTACCTATGTCACCTGCTTTAAATTCACTGGAATTCTCGACAGTGATGCTCACTTTTTCGCTCTCGAACTCTTCAACTACTTGCTTGAATCTCACTTGTTTCAGATTCAAGATAATGTTGGTAACATCCTCTTTTACTCCAGGTACACTAGAAAATTCATGCTCCACACCATCGATTCTGATAGTAGTGATAGCAAAACCCTCTAATGAAGAAAGAAGGATACGGCGTAATGCATTACCTACAGTAATACCAAAACCCGGTTCCAACGGACGGAATTCGAATTTTCCGAATCTGGAGTCCGCCTCCAACATTAATACTTTATCAGGTTTTTGAAATGCTAATATCGCCATGAAATTAATTATTATTTAGAATACAATTCAACGATCAAATGTTCTTTAATGTTCTCAGGAATGTCTGCTCTTTCAGGTATGTGCAACATTTTACCAACCTTTGAAGCCTCGTCCCATTCCAACCAAGCATACTTGCTGTGATTGAAACCTGCAAGAGAATTAGCAATTACTTCCAAAGACTTAGATCTTTCACGAACACCAATCAATTGTCCTGGTTTTACTGCAAATGAAGGAATGTTTACTACTTCACCATCTACAGTGATGTGCTTGTGACTAACCAACTGACGAGCAGCAGCACGTGTAGGAGCAATACCCAAACGGAATACTACGTTGTCAAGACGGCCTTCCAGCAATTGAAGAAGTACCTCACCGGTAATACCTTTAGCAGTAGCTGCTTTTTCAAACAAATTGCGGAATTGTTTTTCCAAAACTCCATAGGTGTATTTAGCTTTCTGTTTTTCACGAAGTTGCACACCGTATTCAGAAGTTTTTCTTTTTCTTGAATTACCATGTTGTCCGGGAGGATAGTTCTTCTTTGACAAAACTTTGTCAGCTCCAAAGATTCCTTCACCGAATTTACGGGCGATTCTCGATTTTGGTCCAGTATATCTAGCCATTTCTTTTAAATATTTAATTGTTTATTCATGAACTCAATTTGTTGCAGCCGCGATTACAGAGAGAAATTAATGTAATCCAAAAACAAAATCAAGATCATTGTGTAAGTTAAAGGTAAATTAAACTCTACGTCTTTTCGGAGGACGACAACCATTATGTGGAAGCGGAGTCACGTCAATGATTTCAGTAACTTCGATACCAGCACCGTGGATAGTTCTAATAGCAGACTCACGTCCGTTACCTGGACCCTTCACATATGCTTTTACCTTTCTCAGGCCAAGATCGAATGCAATCTTTGCACAATCCTGGGCAGCCATCTGAGCTGCATAAGGAGTATTCTTTTTAGAACCTCTAAATCCCATTTTACCAGCAGATGACCAAGAGATAATCTGCCCTTCACTATTTGCAAGAGAAACAATAATATTGTTGAAAGATGAATGAACATGCAACTGTCCATTAGCGTCTACTTTCACATTTCTCTTTTTAGCTGCAACTGTTTTTTTTGCCATATCAACAATTATTATTTAGTAGCTTTTTTCTTATTAGCAACGGTTTTCTTTCTACCTTACGAGTACGTGCATTGTTCTTAGTGCTCTGACCTCTAACAGGCAGACCAATACGGTGACGTACACCACGATAGCAACCAATATCCATTAATCGCTTAATGTTCAATTGGATTTCAGAACGAAGATCACCTTCTACTTTATACTCTGCACCGATAATCTCACGAATCTTAGCAGCTTGATCATCTGTCCAGTCTTTAACCTTCAGATCTTTATCTACACCAGCTTTATCTAAAATTTTTGCTGAACTACTGCGACCTATTCCATATACATAGGTCAACGCAATTTCACCTCTTTTGTTCTGAGGTAAATCTACACCAACTATTCTTATAGCCATATACTAAATTATTTTTTTTGCAAAAATAACAAATTATCCTTGACGTTGTTTATACTTAGGATTTTTCTTGTTAATAACATACAAACGGCCATTACGTCTAACGATCTTACATTCTGGCGTGCGTTTCTTTAATGATGCTCTTACTTTCATATCTTATTTTATTTATATCTAAACACAATTCTTCCTTTCGATAAGTCGTAAGGAGACATTTCGACTCTCACTTTATCTCCCGGCAGGATCTTGATGTAATGCATCCTCATCTTGCCTGAAATATGTGCGGTAATCTCATGTCCGTTTTCTAATTCAACACGAAACATTGCATTTGACAATGCTTCAACTATAACTCCATCTTGTTCTATTGCAGATTGCTTTGCCATATTATATTGCTTTATCTCCTAAAACTTCTTCTATGAATTTGAATGAAGACAAAATATCAGCTTCACCAGCTCCAACAGCTATCGTATGCTCAAAATGTGCAGCACATTTACGATCTCTGGTCCTCACAGTCCATCCGTCACTTTCCATTATCACTTGTCGGTCTCCCAATGTTATCATCGGCTCTATCGCTATGCAAAGGCCTCTTTTCATCAATGGTCCATATCCTCTTTTACCATAGTTAGGAACCTGAGGATCTTCGTGCATCTCTTTACCGATGCCATGGCCAACAAACTCACGCACTACACCATAAGAATGAGACTCACAATATTGCTGAATAGCATATCCGATATCACCAATTCTTTTACCTTGCACTGCGTTCTGGATGCCAATATATAACGCTTCTTTAGTTACCTTCAACAAGTTACGAATCTCTTCGTCTACCTCTCCTACACAAAAAGTATAAGCAGAATCACCACAGAAACCATTCATGTAAGTTCCGCAATCCACTGATACGATATCACCATCTTTCAGTACGATATCCCCTGGGATTCCATGTACCACCTGTTCATTGACAGAAGTACAGAGAGATGCGGGAAACGGTTCTCCATATTGATTCGGAAATCCTTTGAAAGTTGGAGTTGCCCCATGATCTCTAATGAACTCTTCAGCAACTTTATCCAACTCACGTGTAGTTACACCAGGCTTCACCAGTTTGGCAACCTCTGCAAGAGTTTTACCAACAAGCAGGTTACTCTGACGGAGCAATTCTATTTCATCTTCTGTTTTAGAAATATCATTTCTAATCTAAAGAATTAATATGCCGCTACACCAGCGCGTCCTTTAATACGACCAGATTTCAACAGACCATCATAGTGTCTCATCAACAAATGACTTTCAACCTGTTGCAGGGTATCAAGAACAACACCTACAAGAATTAACAAAGATGTACCGCCGAAGAATTGAGCGAATCCTGCTTGCACTCCGAATACACCGGCAAAAGCAGGCATAATAGCAACTAAAGCCAAGAAGAAAGAACCCGGCAAAGTGATACGAGACATTATATCATCAATATACTCTGCTGTTTTCTTTCCCGGTTTAATACCAGGGATGAAACCATTATTTCTCTTCATATCCTCAGCCATCTGAGTCGGATTAATTGTAATTGCAGTATAGAAATACGTAAATAATATAATCATTACCGCAAAGACAAAATTATACCAGAAACTTGTATGATCTGTAAACGCATGCAAGAAACCGCCTGCATCATTTACATTTGAAAAGCCGATAAATGTAATTGGAATAAACATGATTGCCTGAGCAAAAATGATAGGCATAACACCGGCAGCATTCACCTTTAAAGGGATATACTGTCTAGCACCACCATATTGCTTGTTACCAACAATTCTTTTTGCATACTGTACAGGAATCTTTCTTGTACCTTGCACCAAAAGAATAGCAGCGCCAATCACTAATAATAAGAATACGATTTCAATTATAAACATAATCAGACCACCGCTCTTATTTGCTACTCTGGATACAACTTCTTGCAACAAAGCATCAGGGAAACGAGCGATAATACCAATCAAGATGATAAATGAAATACCGTTACCAATACCTTTATCAGTAATTCTTTCACCAAGCCACAAAATAAACATACTACCTGCTGCCAAAATAATGGTAGAGGTAACCATAAACAGAGTCCAATCTAATGAAGCATTTAAGGAAGGGCCAGCCTGCATTTTAAGATTGAGCAAATAAGAAGGGGCCTGAACTAACAATATAGCAATCGTCAAGTAACGAGTATATTGATTCATTTTTCTTCTGCCGCTCTCACCTTCGCGTTGCAACTTCTGGAAATACGGCACAGCGATTCCCAATAACTGAATTACGATAGATGCAGAGATATAAGGCATGATTCCTAATGCAAAAATAGAGGCATTAGAAAATGCTCCTCCAGAGAACATATTTAACAAGGCTAAAAGGCCTTCACTTGTTTGTTCGTGCAATTTTGCCAGCATCGCCGGATTGATACCCGGTAATACGACATACGATCCGAAACGGTAAATTGCCACGAACAATATGGTGATGAGGATCCGCTGTCTCAGATCCTCAATCTTCCATATATTCTTTAATGTTTCAATAGCTTTTCTCATTGAATCAGAGTTTTACTACAGTTCCACCAGCAGCTTCAATAGCAGCAGTTGCAGTCTTAGAGAATGCATGAGCTTCTACTTCCAGCTTGTTAGTCAGAGTTCCGTTACCCAATACTTTTACCAACTGATTTGAAGAAATAAATCCTGCTTCGATAAAGTCGTTTACACCAACTTTTGCCAAGCTTTTAGCTTCAGCAAGTTTCTGGATAGTATCCAAGTTGATAGCTTTATATTCAACACGATTGATATTCTTGAAACCAAATTTAGGAACTCGACGTTGAAGAGGCATCTGACCACCTTCAAAACCGATTTTCTTAGAGTATCCAGATCTTGATTTAGCTCCTTTATGACCTCTTGTAGAAGTACCACCTAAGCCAGAACCAGCACCACGTCCAATTCTTTTTCTTGTCTTAGTAGATCCCTCAGCAGGTTTTAAATTACTTAAGTTCATATTGTAATTTCGTTTTATTATTCAACAAATAATTACTTAACAATGGCAACCAAGTGTTTTACTTTATCTACCATTCCAAGAATTGAAGGAGTGCTTTCGTGTTCAACCACACGGTTCAGTTTACGAAGTCCCAGTGCGTCAAGAGTTCTTTTCTGATCAGCTGGAGCACCAATTCTACTTTTAACTTGTTTAATCTTTATAGTTGACATATCTCCTCCTTATCCTCTAAATACTTTTTCAACACTAATACCTCTGTTCTGAGCAACCATTCTTGCATCACGCATTTCACTCAAAGCTTCGATTGTAGCTTTAACAAGATTATGCGGATTCGAAGAACCTTTAGATTTAGCCAAAACGTCAGTAACACCAACACTTTCCAATACAGCACGCATAGCACCACCAGCTACAACACCGGTTCCGTGAGATGCAGGTTTGATGAATACTTCAGCACCACCAAATCTAGCTGATTGTTCATGAGGAACAGTACCTTTTAAAATAGGTACTTTCACCAAGTTCTTTTTAGCTGACTCAACACCTTTAGCGATAGCAGCTGTTACTTCACCTGCTTTACCAAGTCCCCAACCAATGATACCTTCTTCGTTACCTACAACAACGATTGCAGAGAAACTAAAAGTTCTACCACCTTTGGTAACTTTAGTAACACGATTAATAGCAACCAATCTATCTTTCAGTTCTATATCGTTAGTAATCTTAACTCTATTATTAACTCCTGCCATAATGATTAAAATTTAAGTCCACCGTTACGAGCAGCATCAGCTACTTCTTTTACTCTCCCATGATACAAGTAACCATTACGGTCGAAAACAACAGTAGTTATACCTGCTTCCTGAGCCTTTTTAGCAATCATTTCACCAACTTTAGCAGCTTGTTCTTTTTTAGCGACTTTCTCAGTCAAACCTAAAGAAGAAGCAGCAGCCAGTGTCTTACCAGAAAGATCATCGATAATCTGGACATAAATTTGCTTGTTACTTCTAAATACACTCATACGCGGACATTCAGTAGTACCTGAAATCTTGTTGCGTACTCTATATTTGATCTTAACTCGTCTTTCTATTTTTGTTGTCATAATAATCTAATTTTATATGAATTACTTAGCGCCGGCTGATTTACCAGACTTTCTACGAATTACTTCGCCAACAAACTTAATACCTTTACCCTTGTATGGTTCAGGCTTACGGAAAGAACGTATTTTAGAGCAAACTTGACCAAGCAATTGTTTGTCACACGATTCCAATATAATAAGAGGATTCTTATTTCTTTCAGACTTCGTTTCAACTTTTACCTCAGCAGGTAATTGAATGAAAATATTGTGTGTATAACCTAAAGCCAGCTCAATGATGTTACCTTGGTTTGAAGCACGATAACCTACACCTACAAGTTCCAGTTCTTTCTTGTAACCTTCAGATACGCCCACAACCATGTTGTGAACCAATGAACGATACAAACCGTGGAAAGCATGTTTCTGCTTCGGGTTATCAAGCATTTCTTTATCGTTTTCTGTTAAAGTTACGTGTCCGTCTTCAATAGTAACATTGATAGCAGGATTCACATATTGGCTCATTTCGCCTTTGGGTCCCTTTACGGTAACCACATTATCCTTCAGAGTGATTGTCACTCCAGCAGGGATACTAATGGGTAATTTTCCTATTCTTGACATTCTAATTCCTCCTAATTAATATACATAACACAAGACTTCACCACCGATTTTCAGTTCTGCAGCCTCTTTGTTAGTCATTACACCTTTGGAAGTAGATATTATAGCAATACCCAGCCCATTAATAACACGCGGCATATCTTTGTAACCAGTATACTTACGCATACCCGGAGAAGATATTCTTTCTAACTTTTTGATTGCGTTAACTTTGTTAACAGAATCATACTTCAAGGCAACCTTAATAGTTCCTTGAGGACCATCTTCTACAAACTTATAATTAAGGATGTAGCCTTTTTCAAAAAGAATCTTAGTGATTTCTTTTTTCAAATTCGAAGCGGGAACTTCAACAACTCTGTGCTTTGCACCAATCGCGTTCCGCAACCTCGTTAAATAATCTGCTATTGGATCAGTCATATAAAAATAAATTAAATTAATCAGGACTACCCTGACAATATTTAAACAATAATTACCAGCTTGCTTTTTTTACGCCTGGGATCAGTCCGTTAGATGCCATCTCACGGAATTGAATTCTCGAAATTCCGAATTGACGAATATAACCTTTAGGACGACCAGTCAGTTTGCAACGGTTGTGCATACGAATTGGATTAGAATTCTTTGGCAACTCTTGCAACTTCTGTGCAGCTTCGAAAGCATCAGCAGGAGCACCTGTTCTTACGATTTGCTTCAAAGCAGCTCTTTTCTCGGCGTATTTGGCTACTAATTTAGCACGCTTTACTTCACGTGCTTTCATTGATTCCTTTGCCATATCTATTAGTCTTTTTTAGCGTTTTTAAAAGGTAAACCGAATTCCTTCAGCAAAGCATAACCTTCTTCATCTGTTTCCGCAGAGGTTACAAAGGTAATATTCATTCCGAGAATTCTTGTAATACTATCGATATTTATTTCAGGGAAAATGATTTGTTCCTGAATACCAAGGGTATAGTTACCTTTACCATCAAACTTACTTTCGATACCTTTGAAGTCACGAATACGAGGAAGAGCTACACGAACCAATTTTTCAAGGAATTCGTACATTCTTTCACGACGTAAAGTTACCATAACACCAATCGGCATTTTTTTACGCAACTTAAAGTTTGCGATATCTTTACGAGAAATGGTAGCTACAGCTTTTTGACCTGTAATAGCTGTCATTTCATTGATTGCTACTTCGATAATCTTCTTATCAGCAACAGCCATACCTAATCCCTGATTGATTACAATCTTCTTAAGTACGGGTATCTGCATTGTAGAAGAATACTGGAACTGTGATTTCAATGCAGGTGCTATACGCTCTGCATATTCTTTCTTAAGACTAGCAGTATTACTCATTACTTAATCTCCTCTCCTGATTTTTTAGAATAACGCACTAAAGTTCCTTCCGAACTCTTTTTTCTCCCAATACGCGTTGCTTTACCAGTTTTTGGATCAACCGGGTTCAAGTTTGAAATGTGGATAGAAGCTTCTTGCTTCACAATACCACCTTGTGGATTCTTTGCATTCGGCTTTGTGCTTTTAGATACCATATTGATGCCTTCAACAAATGCACGTCCTTCTTTAACAAGAACCTTCAATACACGACCAGTTTTGCCCTTATCTTCACCAGCATTTACGTAAACTGTGTCGCCTTTTTTAATATGTAATTTACTCATTACTTAAATCTTTTACAAATTAAAGTACCTCAGGCGCAAGTGACACAACTTTCATGTTTGTAGCACGAAGTTCTCTTGCTACAGGACCGAAAATACGACTACCTCTAATTTCACCTGCATTATTCAACAACACGCAAGCATTATCATCAAAACGTATATAAGAACCATCAGGACGACGGATTTCTTTCTTTGTACGTACAATCAAAGCCTTTGATACTGCACCTTTTTTAACATCACTAGAAGGGATAACGCTCTTCACTGAAACTACAATGACATCCCCCACTGAAGCATAACGACGACCTGTACCACCCAAAACGCGGATACACAACGCCTCTTTCGCTCCACTGTTATCACATACTGTAAGTCTGGATTCTACTTGTATCATAATTACTTAGCTCTTTCAATTATTTCTACTAATCTCCATCTTTTAGTCTTGCTCAAAGGACGAGTTTCCATGATGCTTACAGTATCACCGATATTGCATTCATTCTTTTCATCGTGAGCATGGTACTTCTTCGTTTTGCTAACGAACTTACCATATATAGGGTGTTTTTCCTTAAATTTGGCAGCAACTGTGATGGTCTTGTCCATCTTATTGCTCAACACAACCCCTGTTCTTTCTTTTCTTAAATTTCTTGCTTCCATCAAGCTGATCATTTATTGTTAAGTTCTCTTTCGCGCAATTCTGTTTTCATACGCGCAATAGTCCTGCGTAATTGTTTGATTTGAGCAGGATTTTCCAAAGGAGAAATAGAATGATTAATAACCATTTGGTTATAATTAGCTGTTTCCGCCTCTACTCTTTCTACTAAATCATTAGTAGTCATTTCTTTAATTTCTGCAATTTTCATAACACTTACGCATTTTGATTTTGAATATCATAATCACGTCTTACGACAAACTTCGTTGTAATAGGAAGCTTTTGAGCAGCTAAGCGCAATGCTTCTTTCGCGATTTCGTAAGATACTCCTTCAGCTTCAATAATGATTCTACCTGGAGTTACAGGAGCCACAAATCCCTCTGGAGCACCTTTACCTTTACCCATACGTACATCGGCAGGTTTTCTAGTGATCGGTTTATCCGGGAATATACGGATCCAGATCTGTCCTTGACGTTGCATATATCTTGTTACTGCAATACGAGCAGCTTCGATCTGACGGCCTGTAATCCACTTAGTCTCCAAAGCCTTTATGCCAAAAGAACCAAAGGCCAGCTGGTTGCCTCTCTGGGCATTACCTTTCTGACGGCCTTTTTGTTGTCTTCTGAATTTTGTCTTTTTCGGTTGTAACATAGTTTCCTAAAATTCAAATTCGTTTAGCGATTATTTTTCTTTCTTTTGAAGTTCTTTCCGCCGTTGTTTCCACTATTGTTTCCACGACCACTTTCTTTGCTTTGTGTAAAGTTCGGAGCCAATTCTTTCTTACCAAACACTTCACCTCTACAAATCCAAACTTTGATACCAAGAAGACCTACTTTAGTCAATGCTTCTGCATGACAGTAGTCGATATCAGCTCTGAAAGTGTGCAACGGAGTTCTTCCTTCTTTATACATTTCAGAACGAGCCATTTCAGCTCCATTCAAACGTCCTGAAATCTGAATTTTGATACCTTCAGCACCCATACGCATTGTGTTTGCGATAGCCATCTTGATGGCACGGCGATAGGCAATTTTACCTTCAACCTGGCGAGCGATGTTGTTAGCAACAATCACAGCATCCAGTTCCGGTCTCTTCACTTCAAAGATATTGATTTGAATATCTTTGTCGGTAACCTTCTTCAACTCCTCTTTTAACTTATCAACTTCTTGGCCACCTTTACCGATAATAATACCCGGGCGAGCAGTGCAAACAGTAATAGTAACGAGCTTCAGCGTACGTTCAATTACGATTCTTGATACACTTGCTTTTGCAAGTCTTGCATTAAGATATTTACGGATTTTGCTATCTTCCAGCAAAGAATCACCGTAATCATTTCCACCATACCAGTTAGAATCCCATCCTCTGATAATTCCTAAACGGTTGCTTATTGGATTAACTTTTTGTCCCATCTACCTTAATTTTGATCTTCGTTATTACTTTTAGCACCAACGAACAATGTTACGTGATTTGAACGTTTGCGAATTCTATAACCTCTACCCTGTGGTGCCGGTCTCATCCTTTTGAGTGTAGCTCCACCATCAACAAAAATCTGTGTTACGAACAACTCACCGCTTTCTGCTTTACGTTCGTTTTTCTGTTCCCAGTTAGCAATTGCAGAGCGAAGCAATTTTTCCACTCTTGCAGCAGCTTCTTTTGAAGAAAATTTCAAAACACCAAGTGCTCTGTTCACTTCCATACCACGGATCATGTCTGCAACCAGACGCATCTTACGTGGAGAAGTAGGAACATTTTGCAATTTTGCAAAATACATGGTCTTAAGGGCTTCTTTTCTTTTTTCAGCCGATATTTTTTTTCTTGCTCCCATTATTATTTATTACTTTATTATTTCAAATAAATCCTGTTATCTTTTCTTGTTACCAGCGTGTCCTCTGAATGTACGAGTTGGAGCAAATTCGCCCAACTTGTGTCCTACCATATTCTCGGTAACATAAACAGGAATAAATTTATTTCCATTGTGAACTGCAACTGTATGGCCTACAAAATCAGGCGAAATCATTGAAGCTCTGGCCCAAGTCTTTACTACGACTTTCTTACCTGATTCATTCATGGCAAGAATTCTCTTTTCAAGCTTAACGTTAATATATGGACCTTTTTTTAATGAACGACTCATAGTTTACTCAATTAATCAGATTACTTTTTTCTTCTCTCAATAATGTACTTAGACGATTGTTTCTTAGGAGCTCTAGTCTTAAGTCCCTTAGCATACAATCCCTTACGTGATCTTGGGTGACCTCCGGAAGCACGTCCTTCACCACCACCCATCGGGTGATCTACCGGGTTCATTACAACACCACGGTTACGAGGACGACGTCCTTGCCAACGAGAACGTCCAGCTTTACCTGAACTTTCCAATCCATGATCAGAGTTACCTACACTACCGATAGTAGCTTTACAAGTGCTAAGAATCTGTCTAACCTCACCTGAAGGCAACTTAATTACACAATACTTACCCTCACGAGAAGTCAACTGAGCAAAGTTACCAGCTGAACGAACCAGAGCAGCACCCTGTCCCGGACGTAATTCGATATTGTGAATCACAGTACCCACCGGAATGTTTTGAAGAGGAAGAGCATTACCAATCTCTGGCGCTGCTGTTTCACCTGACATCAGAGTCGCACCAACTTGCAATCCATTGGGAGCAATAATATATCTTTTTTCTCCATCAGCATAAAATAACAGAGCGATACGAGCCGAACGATTCGGATCGTATTCGATTGTTTTAACTACTGCTGGAACACCGTCCTTATTTCTCTTGAAATCAACAATTCTAATCACCTTTCTATGACCGCCACCAATGTAGCGCATAGTCATCTTACCTTCGCTGTTACGACCACCAGATGATTTCTTACCATATACAAGAGACTTTTCTGGTACTGATGCAGTAATTTCTTCGAAAGTACCAATAATTTTATGTCTTTGCCCCGGTGTTGTGGGCTTAAATTTACGTACTGCCATTTTTATTAAATATTGCTATAAAAATCAATAGTATCTCCTTCTTTCAATGTCACGATTGCTTTTTTGAAAGCATTCGTACGACCATTGATGATACCTGCTTTGGTATAACGGCTCTTATTCTTGCCAGCATACTTCACAGTATTCACATCAACTACAGTAACATTATAAAGAGCTTCAATTTCCTTCTTAATTTCCAGTTTGTTAGCTTCAGGACGTACAACAAAGCCGAAACGATTCAGCTTATCTGTGATTGCAGTCATTTTCTCTGTTACCAACGGTTTAATAATAATTCCCATTATTTAAGCCTCCTTTTTAAATTAAGATATTGTCAATAGCCTTCAGAGAGTTTTCTGTAAGCACAATAACCCCAGCATTCAATACTCTGTAAGTATTTAATCCTGAGATAGTCTGTACATTAGCACCCTCGATGTTACGAGCTGACAAATATACGTTTTTATTTGCTTCCGGTAAAATTACAAGTAGCTTTTTATCGGAAACTTTAAGATTTTTTGTCATTGCAACGAAATCTTTTGTCTTAGGAGCTTCAAATGTGAAATCCTCAACGACAACGATTGCATCGTTTTGAGCTTTATAAGACAAAGCTGACTTACGAGCCAGTGTCTTAACTTTTTTATTCAACTTAAAGAAGTAGTCTCTTGGTTTCGGACCGAAAACACGAGCACCACCTACAAGAACAGGTGAGTTCATATCACCACGGCGCGCTCCACCGCCACCTTTCTGACGACCGATCTTACGAGTTGAACCACTGATTTCACTTCTTTCTTTTGACTTATGAGTACCCTGACGCTGATTAGCCATAAATTGTTTTACGTCCAAATAAATAGCGTGGTCGTTGGGCTCAATTCCGAAGATAGATTCGTTTAACGTAACCTTTCTCCCAGTGTCTTCACCTTTAATGTTATATACGTTAACTTCCATTATTTCTCAATTAATACGATTGAACCTTTGCAACCCGGGATAGAACCTTTAACCAAAAGAAGGTTATGATCCGCGATTACTTTTAATACCTGCAAGTTTTGTACAGTGACTCTGTCACCACCAAGTTGTCCACCCATGCGCATTCCTTTGAATACTTTTGCAGGGTAAGAACAAGCACCGATAGAACCCGGTTTACGAGCGCGATTATGCTGACCGTGAGTAGCTTGACCCACACCACCAAAACCATGTCTTTTTACTACACCCTGAAAACCCTTACCCTTAGAAGTACCAACAACGTCAACAAAGCTAGCGTCGTTAAACATTTCTACAGTAATGGTATCACCCAAATTCAACTCTGTTTCAAATTCTTTGAACTCAGCCAAGTGTCTCTTCGGTGTTACTCCTGCTCTTTTAAAATGTCCCATCAACGGTTTAGTTGTATGTTTTTCCTTTTTGTCCTGGAAACCCAACTGAACAGCTGCATAGCCATCTTTTTCTACAGTTTTAACTTGAGTAACAACACAAGGACCTGCTTCGATAACAGTGCATGGTACATTTTTACCATCGGCACTGAAAACGGATGTCATTCCGATTTTTTTTCCTAATAATCCTGGCATTTCACTAATTTTTAATTATCAAACTTTAATTTCTACTTCCACACCACTTGGCAATTCCAACTTCATCAAAGCATCTACTGTCTTAGCTGTTGAGCTATAGATGTCGATTAATCTCTTATAAGAAGAGAGTTCAAATTGCTCACGAGACTTTTTATTTACGAAAGTCGAACGGTTCACAGTAAAGATACGTTTGTGCGTAGGCAGAGGTATTGGACCGCTAACGATAGCACCTGTAGCTTTTACAGTTCTTACAATTTTCTCAGCTGACTTGTCAACCAAGTTGTGGTCGTAAGATTTCAATTTAATTCTAATTTTCTGACTCATTATTTTTTTTTAATTAATACATTTATAATAAGATAAAGCGGCAGGCTAAGAGTCATTCGCTAGCCTGCTACTTTAGATATTTTAGAGTAAATCAGCGCGTCCTTTTACTTCTTCCAATACAGCCTTAGCAATAGAAGAAGAAAGCTGAGCGTGATGAGAGTAGGTCATTGACGAGGTTGCACGACCAGAAGTAATAGTACGTAAAGCTGTTACGTAACCAAACATTTCCGCCAGTGGAACCATCGCTTTCACGATACGAGCGCCAGAGCGGCTAGATTCCATACCTTCAACCTGTCCACGACGTTTGTTCAAGTCACCGATAACATCACCCATGTTTTCTTCCGGAGTTACAACTTCCAGTTTCATGATAGGTTCCATCAAAACAGGACCTGCCTTAGCACATGCATTTTTATAAGCCTGCATTGCACAGATTTCAAATGACAACTGGTCAGAGTCAACCGGGTGGAATGAACCATCAACCAAAGTCACTTTCAATGAATCCAATGGGTAGCCTGCCAAAACACCACTCTTCATAGCATTTGTAAAGCCTTTCTGAACTGCTGGGATAAATTCCTTAGGAATATTACCACCCTTCACTTCATCAACAAACTGCAAACCACCTAAAGTGAAATCCGCATCAGCCGGACCAATGTTCACAATGATATCAGCAAACTTACCACGTCCACCAGACTGCTTCTTGTACACTTCACGCAAGTTAACTGTCTTCGTGATAGCTTCCTTATAGTTAACCTGAGGCTTACCTTGATTACATTCTACCTTGAATTCACGTTTCAAACGGTCAATGATAATATCCAAGTGAAGCTCACCCATACCAGAAATAACTGTCTGACCTGTCTGTTCGTCTGTTTTCACAGTAAATGTCGGGTCTTCTTCAGCCAATTTAGCCAAACCGTTAGACAGTTTATCCATATCTTTCTGAGTCTTAGGTTCTACAGCGATACCAATAACCGGTTCCGGAAAGTCCATAGACTCAAGTACTATCGGAGCTGTTTCATCACACAAAGTATCCCCAGTACGAATATCTTTAAAGCCTACACCTGCACCAATATCACCAGCACCGATTACTTCAACCGGGTTCTGTTTGTTGGAGTGCATCTGGAACAGACGAGAAACGCGTTCTTTCTTACCAGAACGAGAGTTGTAGATATAAGAACCTGCTTCAATTTTACCAGAATAAACACGGAAGAAAGTCAAACGACCTACATATGGGTCAGTTGCGATCTTAAACGCCAAAGCAGATGTTTTTTCATCATCACTTGGTTTACGATCCTCTTCAGCTCCCGTATTAGGATTTGTACCTATTACGTTCTCTGTATCAAGTGGAGAAGGCAAGAAAGCACAAACATAATCAAGCAATGTCTGAACACCTTTGTTCTTAAAAGAAGATCCGCAAAGCATAGGAACTACAGCCATCTGAACTGTTGCATTACGAAGAGCTCTCAATACTTCTTCTTCAGTAATAGTAGAAGGATCATCGAAATATTTCTCCATCAAAGCATCATCAAATTCTGCTACTTTTTCAAGCATCTTATCTCTCCACTCGTTAGCTTCATCGATAAGTTCTGCAGGGATTTCCTCAATACTGTAGTCAGCCCCCATTGTTTCATCATGCCAATAGATAGCTTTCATTTTGATAAGGTCAACAAGACCTTTGAAAGATTCTTCAGCACCGATAGGAACAACAATCGGACACGGATTAGCTCCAAGAACATCCTTCATCTGACGAACTACTTCAAAGAAGTCAGCACCAGAACGGTCCATCTTATTAACATAAGCAATACGAGGAACGTTATATTTATCAGCCTGACGCCATACAGTTTCTGATTGAGGCTCAACACCACCAACAGCACAGTAAGCAGCTACAGCCCCATCAAGGATACGCAATGAACGTTCTACCTCTGCGGTAAAGTCAACGTGTCCCGGAGTGTCAATCAAGTTAATTTTATAAGTATCACCAGCATATTTCCACCTTGTTGTTGTAGCAGCGGATGTAATAGTGATACCACGTTCTTGCTCCTGTTCCATCCAGTCCATAGTAGCAGCACCATCATGAACTTCACCAATTTTGTGAGTCAATCCAGTGTAGAACAGGATACGTTCAGAAGTAGTTGTTTTTCCGGCATCAATGTGAGCCATGATACCGATATTACGAGTTAAATGTAAATCATGTTTAGCCATCTTCTAATTCCTTTACTTTAAGTTTATATTAGGTTTCTTACAGTATTAGAATCTAAAATGAGCAAATGCACGGTTAGCTTCTGCCATTCTGTGCATATCTTCTTTACGTTTGTATGCACCGCCTTGTTCATTGAAGGCATCCATAATTTCAGCAGCCAACTTGTCAGCCATTGATTTACCACCTCTTTTGCGAGCAAACAGAATCAAATTCTTCATAGAGATTGATTCTTTACGATCCGGACGGATTTCAGTAGGAACTTGGAAAGTAGCACCACCTACACGGCGAGACTTTACTTCCACTTGCGGAGTTACATTATCCAAAGCCTTTTTCCAGATTTCGAGAGCTGATTTTTCTTCGTTAGGAAGTTTTGCTTTCACTGTTTCCAAAGCGGCATAAAAGATTTCATAAGATGTATTTTTCTTTCCATCATACATCAAGTGGTTCACGAACTTGGAAACCTTTTGGTCATTAAACACAGGATCCGGAAGAATCAGGCGTTTTTTTGGTTTTGCTTTTCTCATTTGTTTGAAAAATAATGTTTTTGTTCTTGGTTGTCTACTTCTTGACTTCTTCAACTCTCCCTCCGGAGAATTTACTCAACCTTTAGCATTTCCAACAAACTAAAACGTAAGTTATTACTTTAATTTTAATTAGGTCTTAATCCTTATTTTTTCTTACCCTTAGCAGGAGCAGCTGCTTGTCCTGGTTTCGGACGCTTAGCACCATACTTAGAACGTCTTTGAGTACGACCAGCAACACCTGCTGTATCAAGCGTACCACGTACAATGTGATAACGCACACCCGGAAGGTCTTTTACACGACCACCACGTACCAAAACGATTGAGTGTTCCTGCAAGTTGTGTCCTTCTCCCGGAATGTATGAGTTCACCTCTTTTTGGTTAGTCAAACGTACACGAGCTACTTTACGCATTGCAGAGTTCGGCTTCTTCGGAGTAGTAGTGTATACTCTCACGCAAACGCCACGTCTTTGAGGACATGAATCCAAGGCTGGAGATTTACTTTTCTCCACCAGCACTTCGCGTCCTTTTCTTACTAATTGCTGAATTGTAGGCATTTTAATTGTTTTTTGATTTATATTATTGTTATATTAATTTCGTAACTATACATTTTGGGCTGCAAAAATACGAATAATATTTGAATATTCAATGCGCTACAACTTTTTTTTCTTTTTTAATGTTTTTATATCATCCTCACGCTTCGCCTTTTACACCCGTCAAAGGAGAAATAGGGGGTTCATCCGAAGTACGAATCGGACCGAATACGCGCTCATACTTTGCTATATTATCTTCTAATGCCCGCAGCAGACGTTTTGCGTGCTCCGGAGCCACAATAATACGAGATTGCACACCAGCCTTCGGTATGCCCGGCATTACGCGCACGAAGTCAAGGATGAATTCAGAACTCGAATGAGTAATAATAGCAAGATTTGCATAAGTTCCCTGTGCAACCTCTTCTCTCAATTCAATCTGTAATTGTCCGTTGTTATTTTGTTCTTCCATATTTAATATGATTAAAAAGTTATCCTGCAAAATAACACATTTTTCCTGAAACTAATGGTAATACACGCGAGTAAAAAAGAAATAAAAAAAGGAGCAATTGCCCAATTAGGCAACTGCTCCTTTTCATATAGTCAATTGAATTGTATTTATTCTACTTCATTGTAGTCAAGTACTGTTTTCTTGTTAGCCAAGATACGGTCATACTCTTCTTTTGATCCAACGATGAGCTTTTCGAACTCGCGCTGTCCGGTACCGGCAGGAATCAAGTGACCACAGATCACATTTTCCTTCATACCTTCAAGCTTATCGATCTTACCGTTGATAGCAGCTTCATTCAATACTTTCGTCGTTTCCTGGAAGGAAGCAGCCGACATAAAGCTTGATGTTTGCAAAGCAGCACGCGTGATACCTTGAAGAATCTGAGTAGAGGTAGCAGCAACAGCGTCACGAACCTCAACCGGTTTCAAGTCACGACGTTTCAACATACTATTCTCATCACGCAACTTGCGGGCAGTTACAATCTGTCCAGCTTGCATATTTTGAGAATCACCAGCATCCACTACGACTTTCTTACCCCAGATACGATCATTTTCTTCCATGAATTCCAGTTTGTCTACGACTTGCTGTTCGAGGAAGCGAGTATCTCCCGGTTCATCAATTTGTACTTTACGCATCATCTGACGAACGATAATCTCAAAGTGCTTATCATTGATCTTCACACCCTGCAAGCGGTATACATCCTGAACTTCATTCACGATATATTCCTGTACAGCTGTAGGACCCTTGATTGCCAAGATATCTGCCGGAGTAGTAGCACCGTCAGACAACGGAGTACCAGCACGTACATAGTCATTTTCCTGTACCAGAATCTGCTTAGACAGTGCAACCAGATACTTCTTAACCTCACCCGTCTTGGAAGTTACGATGATTTCACGGTTACCACGTTTGATCTTACCCATTGTCACCTCACCGTCGATTTCAGAAACGACAGCCGGATTTGACGGGTTACGAGCTTCAAACAATTCAGTAACACGAGGAAGACCACCCGTGATATCACCCGCCTTACCTACGGCACGCGGAATCTTCACGATTACTTCACCGGCTTTTACCTTCTGACCGTTCTCAATGATAACGTGACCACCTACCGGTAAGTTATAAGTACGGATCAAATCACCGTCCTCTGTTAAGATATGAGCGGTAGGAACTTTGGTTTTATCCTTGGATTCAATAATAATAATTTCACGAAGACCTGTTGCTTCATCCGATTCAACCTTATAAGTAACGTTTTCAATCACGCCCTCAAATTCGATCTTACCAGTTGCTTCTGTGATAATAACAGCATTGAACGGGTCCCACTTAGCAATCAGTTTGCCTTTTTCTACCAAGTCGCCGTCGCTTACATACAGTGTTGAACCATAAGGTACGTTATGAGTAGAAAGAACGATACCGGTATTCACATCCACAAAACGTACTTCGGCCAAACGACCTACTACCACTTTTGCAGATTCACCCATCTCGTCAACGATATCTACTGTACGCAACTCTTCAAATTCAAGACGTGCATTATTTTTAGCAACGATACTGGCGTTAGCTGCAATATTTGCAGCAGTACCACCGGCGTGGAATGTACGCAATGTCAACTGTGTACCCGGCTCACCAATAGACTGAGCAGCGATTACACCGACAGCTTCACCCTTCTGAACCATGCGGCTCGTTGCCAGGTTACGTCCGTAACATTTAGCACAAACACCCTTCTTAGCTTCACAAGTCAATACCGAACGGATTTCAACACTCTCGATCGGAGACTCCTGAATCTTCTTGGCTACTTCTTCTGTGATTTCTTCACCACCGGCAACAAGCAATTCACCTGTGGTAGGATGAATAATATCATGTACGGAAACACGGCCTAAGATACGTTCGTACAGAGTAGCAATAACCTCATCGTTATTCTTAAGGTCCGTACAAACCAATCCGCGGAGTGTACCGCAGTCTTCTTCTGTAATAATCACATCGTGTGATACGTCCACCAGACGACGAGTCAAATAACCAGCATCGGCAGTCTTCAAAGCGGTATCCGCCAAACCTTTACGAGCACCGTGGGTAGAGATAAAGTACTCCAACACCGAAAGTCCTTCTTTAAAGTTCGACAAAATCGGGTTCTCGATGATCTGACCACCTTCAGCACCTGCTTTCTGCGGTTTTGCCATCAAACCACGCATACCTGACAACTGACGAATCTGCTCTTTAGAACCACGGGCACCAGAGTCAAGCATCATATATACAGAGTTGAAACCCTGATCGTCCGAAGAAATAGTCTTCATCAGGATATTAGACAACTCGGAGTTCACATGTGTCCAAATATCAATTACCTGATTGTAACGTTCGTTATTGGTAATGAAACCCATGTTATAGTTGTTTACGACTTGTTCAACTTCGTCGTAACCTTTCTGTACCAAAGTTTCTTTTTCCTTCGGAATGATAATATCACCCAAGTTGAATGACAAACCACCCTTGAACGCCATCTGATAACCTAAATTCTTGATTCCATCCAGAAAGTCGGCAGCCTTAGCCACACCACATACCTTAATTACATCACTAATAATATCACGAAGAGATTTCTTAGAGATAATTGTATTGATATAACCAGCTTCAGGTGGAACGATTTCATTCACAATCACACGTCCTACTGAAGTTTCGCGCATTACGTCTACAATGTTACCATTTTCATCAACGTCTTTCACGATAACCTTCACCGGAGCATGAATATCTACCTTACCTTCATTGTAAGCGATCAACGCTTCTTCCGGTCCGTAGAATGTCAAACCTTCACCTTTTGCACCGGCACGCAACTTAGTAATATAGTACAAACCAAGAACCATATCCTGTGCAGGCACAGTAATAGGCGCACCGTTTGCCGGATTCAAGATATTATGTGATTGAAGCATCAACATTTGTGCTTCAAGAATTGCTTCATTACTCAAAGGCAAGTGAACAGCCATCTGGTCACCGTCAAAGTCGGCGTTGAATGCCGTACATGCCAACGGGTGCAACTGGATAGCTTTACCTCGATCATTTTAGGCTGGAAAGCCTGAATACCCAAACGGTGCAAGGTCGGAGCACGGTTCAACAGTACCGGGTGTCCCTTCATTACATGTTCCAAGATATCCCAAATCACCGGCTCTTTGCGGTCTACGATTTTCTTTGCAGACTTAACAGTCTTAACGATACCACGTTCGATGAGCTTGCGAATAATAAACGGCTTGTATAATTCGGCAGCCATCAATTTAGGAATACCGCATTCACCCATCTTCAATTCCGGACCAACGACGATTACGGAACGAGCAGAGTAGTCAACACGTTTACCCAGCAAGTTCTGACGGAAGCGTCCCTGTTTACCTTTCAAACTGTCAGACAATGACTTCAACGGACGGTTGGCGTCTGTCTTCACAGCACTTGACTTACGTGAGTTATCAAACAAAGAATCGACAGATCCTGAAGCATACGTTTTTCATTACGCAAGATTACTTCCGGAGCCTTGATTTCAATCAGTCGTTTCAAACGGTTGTTACGGATAATCACACGACGATAAAGGTCGTTCAAGTCAGATGTAGCAAAACGGCCACCATCCAGCGGAACCAACGGACGAAGTTCGGGCGGAATAACCGGTACGATACGTACGATCATCCATTCCGGTTTGTTACGTCCACGTGATGCGCGGAACGATTCTACTACCTGAAGACGTTTCAAAGCTTCATTCTTACGTTGCTGAGACGCATCGTTTCCGGCGCGGTGACGCAATTCGTAAGACAAAGCATCCAGATCCAAACGAGCCAGCAAATCATAAATAGCTTCGGCTCCCATTTTTGCAACAAATTTATTCGGATCATTATCTTCAAGATACTGATTGTCTTTCGGAAGCGTATCCAGAATATCCAGATATTCTTCTTCAGAAAGCAAATCATATTCGGCTACGCCATCTTCAGCTTTCACACCCGGCTGAATAACAACATAACGTTCGTAGTATATAATCGAATCCAGTTTCTTTGTCGGCAATCCGAGCAAATAACCGATTTTATTAGGAAGCGAACGGAAATACCAGATGTGAGCCACCGGCACAACCAGCTGGATATGTCCCATACGTTCACGGCGCACTTTCTTTTCAGTAACTTCCACACCACAACGGTCGCAGACGATACCTTTATAACGGATACGCTTGTATTTACCGCAATGACATTCATAATCCTTGATAGGACCAAAAATGCGCTCGCAGAACAAACCGTCACGTTCGGGTTTGTACGTACGGTAATTAATGGTTTCAGGCTTCAAAACTTCACCACTCGAATTCTCAAGGATTTCTTCCGGAGAAGCCAGACCAATTGAGATCTTCGAGAAATTACTTTTCGTCTTATTTTCTTTTCTAAAAGCCATACTCTATATAATTGAGATTTGATAATTGAATCATTGGAAATTGAAAAAAGTGCGGATGCCAACAGACCTTCATCGGTACATTGACATCTCACATTCTTTCATTATTTTATTCTAGGTTGATACTCAAACCTAAACCTCTCAACTCGTGCAACAATACGTTCAAGGATTCCGGAATACCAGGTTGTGGCATCGGTTCACCTTTCACAATTGCTTCATAAGCCTTCGAACGTCCTACCACGTCATCAGATTTGATAGTCAGGATTTCCTGCAAGATATGGGCAGCACCGAAACCTTCGAGTGCCCAAACCTCCATTTCTCCGAAACGCTGACCACCGAATTGAGCTTTACCACCAAGAGGTTGCTGAGTAATCAATGAGTACGGACCGATAGAACGAGCATGCATCTTGTCTTCAACCATGTGGCCCAACTTCAACATGTAAGTTACGCCCACAGTAGCTGCCTGGTCAAATTGCTCACCTGTACCACCATCACAAAGATAAGTCTTACAGTAGCGAGGCAATCCTGCCTTGTCTGTCCACTGATCCAGATCTTCCATGGTAGCACCGTCGAAAATAGGAGTCGCGAATTTCACGCCCAACGTTTTTCCGGCACGTCCGAGTACAGCTTCAAAAATCTGACCAATGTTCATACGAGAAGGCACACCCAACGGATTCAACACGATGTCAACCGGAGTACCATCAGCCAAGAACGGCATATCTTCCTGACGAACAACACGGGATACAATACCTTTGTTACCGTGGCGACCAGCCATCTTATCACCCACACCAATCTTACGTTTCTTAGCAATATATACTTTTGCCATCTGGATAATACCAGCAGGAAGTTCATCACCAATTGTAATAGCAAACTTCTTACGTTTCAATTCAGCATCCAGCTCTTTATATTTCTTAATGAAATTCATCACCAGATCACGAATCATACCGTTAATATGATCGTCACTTGTCCAGTTGCTCAATTGAATAGAAGTAAAGTCAAGTGAATCAAAATCAGAAGCACTGAACTTAGAACCTTTCGCAATAACTTCCGCACCCAAATAGTCTTTCACACCTTGAGAAACCTTACCTTCAGTCAAAGTCATCAGTTTCTTAACCAGGATACGTTTCAGTCAGCTACCTTAGATTCAAATTCATCATCAATCTTAGGCAACAATGCTTTATCGGCCAGTTTAGAGCTACGATTCTTAATCACACGTGAGAAAAGTTTCTTATCAATCACCACACCTTTCAAAGAAGGAGAAGCTTTCAAAGAAGCATCTTTCACGTCACCTGCCTTATCACCGAAGATAGCCCGAAGCAGTTTTTCTTCCGGAGAAGGATCAGATTCACCCTTCGGCGTAATCTTACCAATCATGATATCACCCGGCTCGATACGAGCACCGATTCTTACGATACCGTTTTCATCCAAGTCTTTGGTAGCTTCTTCACTTACATTCGGGATATCAGAAGTCAACTCTTCCATACCACGTTTTGTTTCACGAACTTCCAGAGAATATTCCTCTACGTGAACTGAAGTCAACAAGTCTTCGCGTACCACACGTTCGTTCAATACGATAGCATCCTCATAGTTGTAACCCTTCCAAGGCATATAAGCTACCAACAGGTTCTTACCCAATGCCAATTCACCCTTTTCAGTAGAATAACCTTCAGTCAAGATATCACCTTTCTTCACACGCTGGCCCTTGTCACAAATCGGACGCAAGTCAATCGTCATGTTCTGGTTAGTCTTACGGAACTTAGGTATTCTATATTCCTTCAAAGCAGGTTCGAAACTTACAAATTCTTCGTCTTCCGTACGGTCATACAAAATACGGATAGTAGTAGCATCCACATAGTCAACCACACCATCGCCTTCTGCGGTATCTGGGTACGAGAGTCTCTTACCAACTGACGTTCGATACCTGTACCTACGATCGGAGCTTCACTTCTCAACAAAGGAACCGCCTGGCGCATCATGTTCGATCCCATCAATGCACGGTTAGCATCGTCATGTTCCAAGAATGGAATCAAAGAAGCTGCAATAGATGCGATCTGCTGTGGAGCAACGTCCATCAAGTCAACTTCAGATGGTTCAACAACCGGGAAATCTGCATCTTGACGAGACTTAACTCTGTTAAGTACGAATGTACCATCGTCATTCAACGGAGCATTTCCCTGCGCAATAACCTTTTCTTCCTCTTCTTCAGCAGTCAGATAAATCAGACCGTTATCAGAAAGATCCACTTTCCCATTTTCCACCTTGCGGTAGGGAGTTTCAATGAATCCTAGCTCATTAATCTTAGCAAATACACACAATGAAGAAATCAAACCGATGTTCGGACCTTCAGGAGTCTCAATCGGACAAAGACGACCATAGTGTGTATAGTGAACGTCACGAACCTCAAATCCGGCACGTTCACGGGAAAGACCACCAGGACCAAGGGCAGACATACGACGTTTGTGCGTAATTTCAGCCAGCGGGTTTGTCTGGTCCATGAACTGCGACAACGCGTTCGTTCCGAAGAATGAGTTGATTACTGAAGAAATAGTCTTCGCATTAATCAAATCAATCGGAGTAAACACTTCATTGTCACGAACGTTCATACGTTCACGAATCGTACGAGACATACGAGCCAGCCCCACAGCAAACTGATTAGAAAGCTGTTCACCAACAGTACGTACACGACGGTTACTCAAGTGGTCAATATCATCCACATCCGCTTTTGAGTTAATCAACTCAATCAGATATTTGATGATTTCAATAATATCTTCCTTCGTGAGGACACGCACGTCCATGTCAGTCGTCAGATTCAACTTTTTGTTGATTCTGTAACGACCTACATCACCAAGGTCATATCGTTTTTCTGAGAAGAACAAGTTGTTGATAACCTCCCTTGCACTTGCGTCATCAGCCGGATCGGCATTACGCAACTGACGGTAGATATACAACACAGCTTCTTTTTCCGAGTTACTCGGGTCCTTCTGCAACGTATTATATATGATAGAGAAATCGGACTGATTCGGTTCATCCTTATGCAAAAGGATGTTCTGAACTCCCGACTCCAAAATTTCATCAATATGCTCCTCTTCCAGTACGGTTTCACGGTCGATAATAACTTCGTTACGTTCAATAGAAACCACTTCACCGGTATCTTCATCAACGAAATCTTCAATCCATGTTTTCAAGACACGTGCAGCCAGTTTACGGCCTAACACCTTCTTCAGATTTGTCTTGTTTACCTTCACATCTTCTGCAAGATCGAAAATCTCAAGAATATCTTTGTCATTCTCGAAGCCAATTGCACGCAACAATGTAGTCACCGGCAATTTCTTCTTACGGTCGATGTATGCGTACATCACATTATTGATGTCAGTAGCAAACTCAATCCACGAACCCTTAAACGGAATAATACGAGCCGAATAAAGTTTCGTACCATTGGCATGTACACTCTGACCGAAGAACACACCCGGAGAACGGTGAAGCTGTGACACAACTACGCGTTCGGCACCGTTAATGACGAAAGTAGCCTTATCAGTCATATAAGGAATCGGGCCGAGGAATACGTCCTGAATCACTGTATCAAAATCCTCATGATCGGGGTCCGTACAGTAAAGCTTAAGTTTCGCTTTTAAGGGAACACTATAAGTAAGCCCACGCTCTATACAATCATCAATGGTATAACGCGGCGGATCAATATAATAGTCCAGAAACTCAAGAACAAAATTGTTTCTTGTATCGGCAATAGGGAAGTTTTCAGCAAATACTTTATACAATCCCTCATTCTTACGCTTTTCAGGTGGGGTATCTAATTGTAGAAAGTCTTGGAATGACTTCAATTGTACTTCCAGGAAATCCGGGTATTCTAGCGGATTCTTAGTCGAAGCAAAATTAACTCTTTGATTTACAGTATTTGAAGACATCTGTCAATGAATTTGGAGAACTTAATTTGAAATATATACACAAAAAGGTTAAGAATCCTCTTGTGAAGGATTCCTAACCGAATTACCTGATTACCAGGCCAATGTTATTTAAGTTCAACTTCAGCTCCAGCTTCTTCCAATGTTTTCTTCAATGATTCTGCTTCGTCTTTAGCCAAACCTTCTTTTACTGTGCTAGGAGCACCGTCTACCAAGTCTTTAGCTTCTTTCAAACCAAGACCACAAGCTTCCTTAACGGCCTTAACTACTTGAAGTTTAGCTGCACCAGCGCTCTTCAATACTACGTCGAAAGAAGTTTTTTCTTCTGCGGCAGCAGCACCAGCTGCAGGACCAGCAGCAACAGCTACAGCTGCAGCAGCAGGTTCAATACCGTATTCTTCTTTAAGGATAGTTGCAAGTTCATTAACTTCTTTTACTGTCAAGTTAACTAATTGTTCTGCAAAAGCTTTCAAATCTGCCATTTTTTGTATGATTTTAATTGTTTAAATACTTTGTTGATTTTTGAAAATTATTCGGGACGTTCACCAAGAGTCTTGAGAACTCCGTGAAGGGTGTTACCACCTGATTGAAGAGCAGAAATAACATTCTTGGCCGGAGATTGCAACAGGGCAACGATATCGGCGATAACTTCATTCTTACTCTTGATTGAAACGAGAGCATCCAATTGATCAGCACCAATGTAGAAGCTTTCTTCTGCATATGCAGCTTTCAGTCCGGGAATACCGTCTTTCGCTTTGTCTTTGATTAACTTAGCAGGAACGTTTGCAGTATTGCTAAACATAACAGCAGTAGTACCTTTCAAAGAACCGTAAAGAGGTGAGAAGTCTTCTTCCAAGCTTTCAAGTGCTTTGTGAAGCAGCGTGTTTTTAACCAACATCAATTTGATGTCTGATTTAAAACAATCTCTTCTCAATGCACTGGTAGCAGCAGCGTTCATAGCTGTAACGTCTACCAAGTAGAAGTGACCATATTCCTTTACTGTAGCAGCAATTTGCTCTATAATCGTACTTTTATCTTCCTTTCTCATTATTTCTCTGTTTTATTAGATTTCATCCACTGATTTCGGGTCGATTTTAATACCCGCACTCATTGTACTAGAAAGATAAATACTCTTAATATATGTACCCTTTGCTGCGGTCGGTTTCAGTTTGTTCAGAGTAGAGATGAACTCTTTCGCGTTGTCGCGAATCTGATCAGGACTGAATGATACCTTACCGATAGAAGTGTGAACGATACCGCTCTTATCAACTTTAAAGTCAATCTTACCTTGTTTTACTTCTTTTACAGCCTTAGCAACATCCATAGTTACAGTACCACTCTTAGGGTTCGGCATCAATCCACGAGGACCGAGAACACGACCGAGCGCACCAATTTTACCCATGATAGATGGCATAGTGATGATTACATCAATATCAGTCCATCCACCTTTGATCTTTTCAATATATTCGTCAAGACCAACGTAGTCAGCACCAGCTTCTTTTGCAGCAGCTTCAGCATCCGGTGTACAAAGTACCAATACACGTACTTCTTTACCAGTACCATGAGGAAGTGAAACAACACCTCTCACCATCTGGTTAGCTTTACGTGGATCAACACCTAAACGTACATCAATATCCAGTGAAGCATCAAACTTAGTAAAAGTGATTTCTTTTACCAAAGATGCAGCTTCTTTCAGTGAGTATGCTTTCCCTGCTTCAATCTTTTCTGCAGCTAACTTTTGATTTTTTGTCAGTTTACCCATTACAATTGAAGTTTATTAATTATTAACCGGGAACTCCCCTTTTACAGCGATACCCATACTTCTAGCTGTACCTGCAACCATTCTCATGGCAGCTTCCACAGTAAAACAGTTTAAGTCAACCATTTTGTCCTGAGCAATCGTACGAACCTGTTCCCAAGTAAGCTCGGCAACTTTCTTACGGTTAGGCTCAGCAGAACCACTCTTTACCTTAGCTACTTCAAGTAATTGAATAGCAACGGGAGGAGTCTTGATTACAAAATCGAAAGACTTATCTGCGTAGTAAGTAATGATAACAGGTAAAATCTTACCTGCTTTGTCTTGGGTTCTGGCATTGAATTGCTTGCAAAATTCCATGATATTGATACCCTTAGAACCCAAAGCAGGTCCAACGGGAGGTGATGGATTTGCAGCGCCTCCTTTAATCTGTAACTTGATTAGTCCAGCAACTTCTTTAGCCATTTTTTTATTGATTTATATATAAACATTAAACGAAGAACAACAACAGCGTAACAATTCCGCGTTATTCCTTTTCCACTTGCATAAAGCCCAATTCAAGCGGTGTTTTGCGCCCGAATATCTTCACCATGACCTTTAGTTTCTTTTTTTCACTATTCACTTCTTCAATGATGCCACTGAATCCGCTGAAAGGTCCAAAAGTAACTTTTACAGTTTCTCCCACTACGTACGGAATATTGAGTTCTTCACCCGTTTCCTGCAGTTCGTCCACTGTACCAAGTATACGATTCACTTCTGATTGTCTGAGAGGCACCGGTTTTTCGGAGCCGCCTAAAAAGCCTATCACATTCGGAGTATTGCGCAGGTGATGAGCGACCTCACCAACCAAAGCAGCCTCCACTAAAACGTAGCCAGGAAGATAACTTCTTTCCTTCACAATTTTTTTACCATTGCGAACCTGGTAAACTTTTTCAGTAGGAATCAATACCTGAGATACATATTCACCAAGGTCGCTGTTCTTAAGATCAGCTTCAAGATATTCCTTTACCTTAGCTTCTTTACCGCTAATAGCACGTAGAACGTACCATTTCTTTTCAATCTCAGCCATTTTCAATTCCTAATTTTTTAATGTGGATAAACGATTTTTTCCATGAAGTTCTGGAAACAGACATCCATACCCCATACTACCAATGCAATAAGCAGGGAAGCATATAAAACAACTACTGCACTGTTAGCAAGTTCAGAATACGTAGGCCACGATACTTTATGTACAAGTTCGTCGTAAGATTCTTTAATATAAGCTATTACCTTTTTCATTTCAATAATATTAGCACGGGAGGAGAGGCTCGAACTCCCGACACCCGGTTTTGGAGACCGGTGCTCTACCAACTGAGCTACTCCCGTGTGTACATAATCAGTCCGATGGAAAACCGGGAACTGATTAATTATTGTGTATTAGTCGATAATTTCAGTAATCTGACCAGCACCTACCGTACGTCCACCTTCGCGGATAGCGAAACGAAGACCCGGGTTCAATGCTACTGGGTAGATCAACTCAACTGTAATAGTTACGTTATCACCCGGCATTACCATTTCTGTTCCTTCCGGCAAAGTGATTTCACCTGTACAGTCCATAGTACGCAAGTAGAACTGAGGACGGTATTTGTTGTGGAACGGAGTGTGACGACCACCTTCTTCTTTCTTCAAGATATAAACCTCAGCTTTGAATTTAGAGTGCGGTTTAATCTGACCTGGTTTACAAAGAACCATACCACGTTTGATTTCGTTCTTGTCAATACCACGAAGCAAAAGACCTACGTTGTCACCAGCTTCACCTTGATCCAACAGTTTACGGAACATTTCAACACCAGTTACAACTGATTTCTTATCTTCACCTAAACCAAGGATTTCGATTTCATCACCAACGTGGATAACACCAGTTTCGATACGACCTGTTGCTACAGTACCACGACCTGTGATAGAGAACACGTCTTCAACCGGCATCAAGAATGGTTTATCAACATCGCGCGGAGGCAGTGGAATCCAGTTATCAACTGCATCCATCAGTTCCATAACTTTGTCTTCCCATTTTTCAACACCGTTCAATGCGCCAAGAGCAGAACCACGGATGATAGGAGTATTGTCACCATCGAAATCATAGAATGAAAGAAGTTCTCTCATTTCCATTTCAACGAGTTCCAACATTTCTTCGTCGTCTACCATATCGCACTTGTTCAAGAATACAACCAGACGAGGTACGTTTACCTGACGAGCCAACAGGATATGTTCGCGAGTTTGAGGCATCGGACCATCAGTTGCAGCACAAACGATGATAGCACCGTCCATCTGAGCAGCACCAGTTACCATGTTCTTTACGTAGTCGGCGTGACCCGGGCAGTCTACGTGTGCATAGTGACGGTTAGCTGTTTGATATTCAACGTGAGAAGTATTGATAGTAATACCTCTTTCTTTTTCTTCAGGAGCGTTGTCGATAGAATCGAAAGAACGCAATTCTGAAAGACCTTTCTTTGCCAACACAGTAGTGATAGCAGCTGTCAACGTTGTCTTACCGTGGTCTACGTGACCGATTGTACCAATGTTTACGTGCGGTTTGGTACGTTCAAATTTCTCTTTAGCCATAGCTTTACTTGTTATTTATTTGATTAATAATCAGCATTTACATCCTTTATGAGCTGTTACCGGGATTTGAACCCGGGACCTCTTCCTTACCAAGGAAGTGCTCTACCACTGAGCTATAACAGCAAGAAAAGAGAGCGGAAGACGGGGCTCAAACCCGCGACCCTCAGCTTGGAAGGCTAATGCTCTATCAACTGAGCTACTTCCGCATTCTTGCCAAAGTTGTCACTCTGATTGTGGGCAAAGATGGATTCGAACCACCGAAGGCGTAAGCCAGCAGATTTACAGTCTGCCCCATTTGGCCACTCTGGTATTTGCCCTTTTCAAAATCAAGAAATAAAAGAACTATTTTCAAACAATATGATAAAGACAGATGTTCTATCTTTGTTCTTCGGTTTCTTTTTGAGCCTCTTGTCGGATTCGAACCAACGACCCCGAGATTACAAATCACGTGCTCTGGCCAACTGAGCTAAAGAGGCAAACTTACTAAAAAATGCAACCGTCACGTTCTAACGCGAGCGAAACGGCTGCAAATTTAGTTATTTATTTCTTTCCCGCAAAATATTTGGGATTTTTTTATTTGCTACGTTGCTTTTCCTTGTATTTAACCAGCTGTTTTCCGAGTGCTTCCACATCTAAATCAATTGCTTCTTCAAATGTATCGCATACTTTGCTTGCATAAAACTCTCCATTTGGGATCAATATTTTAATGCCCGCTTCCTTGTTTTCAGCAACTTCTGGTTTAACTACCTTTAATGACACCTCTACTTTCTTTATATCTTCGTAATATTTTTCCAACTTGGACACTTTCTTCTGAATAAATGCCTGCAATTGCTCTGACGCATCAAAGTGAATTGATTGAATTCTAACATCCATACTTACCTCCTTTTTTTTAAGCTCTTGGATGAGCTTGTTTATACACTTTTTTAAGTTCTTCAAATGTGGCATGTGTGTAGATCTCGGTAGTTGTTATACTCTCGTGACCCAAAAGTTCTTTTACCGCCCCCAGCTCTGCTTCATTATTCAGCATTGTGGTAGCAAAAGTATGCCTCAACACGTGAGGCTCTTTTTCTTCAACGTCGCCACCTTTGACAGGTTCCGTTTCACTAAATTATAGACTAGATTCTTATAAAGCCGTTCACCATTCTCTCTAATAAAGAAAGCTTCCGACCTTTCCGGAATCGTTTCGTTTCTTACATTAATATATTCAAGCATCAACTCCTGCAGTTCGTCACCGAACGGAATCAGCCGTTGCTTGTTTCTTTTCCCGGTCACTTTCAGAAGAGAAGCCGAAAAATCCACATCCTTATTATCCAGACCTATCAATTCCGAAAGTCTCATGCCGGTAGCATAAAACACTTCAATAATCAACCGATCCCGACAGCCTTTAAATCCTTCACCAAAGTCCGTCTCATCCAACAACCGATTCATTTCGTTCTCTTTTAAGAACACAGGCAACGGCTTTTTGTTTTTAGGTCCTTTTATTTTACGCAAAGGATCTATAGTCGTTTCTCCCTGCCTCAAGAGATACTTGTAAAACGTTCGGAGCGAACTTAGCTTACGATTTACAGAAGTTGAGGTATACCCTTTATCCATCAATGAAACAATCCATTCACGAATCAGTTCCGCCTCGACCTCTAACGGATTAAATTTTCCATACTCTTCCTGAGCAAACTCCTGCAGTTGCTTTATATCTTCACCGTACGCAAGAACGGTTTTTTCAGAATAGTTCCGCTCATACTGGAGATAATCAAGAAAAGATTCTATCAACATAATATCGCTACATCTAAAATCGTGCAACGAATGTATGAAAAGAATTCAATAATTCAAAGGAAATTACGAATTATTAATCTTCTACTTGCTGAAGTTGTTGTACGTAAACTGCGCGTTCTTTCTTAAGTCTTTTAGTTACAGACGGTTTATCAAACTGTTGTCTGCTTCTCAACTCTTTTACAATGCCAGTCTTTTCAAATTTTCTTTTGAACTTCTTCAGCGCTTTTTCAATGTTTTCGCCTTCTTTTACAGGTACTACAATCATTTTGTTACTATTAATATGTTATGATTAAAAAATTCCGCAGTCAAATTGCGCCGCAAAATTACACATACTTTCTTTATTCACAAAACTTTCGGCAAATATTTCTCAAAAACTATTCATAAACAAGTTATTAAATGCAGAAAGTTAGTACCTTTGAAACACTTACATGTCTATAATAATATAATAAAGTATGAAACAGAGCATAAAAGAGCGAGTGCATGCACTGCGCATGACCTTTCATCCCAATTCTATCAAAGCGTTCATTATTCCCAGCACCGACCCTCATCTTAGTGAATATGTGGCTCCCCACTGGATGTCACGGGAGTGGATTTCCGGTTTTACTGGTTCTGCCGGAACAGCGGTTATCCTGATGGATAAAGCAGGATTATGGACCGACTCGCGTTATTTTCTGCAAGCGACGAAGGAATTGGAGGGCAGCGGCATTACCTTATATAAAGAGATGTTGCCGGAGACTCCCAGTATTACAGAATTTCTCTGCCAACACTTAAAACCTGGAGAATCTGTAAGTATCGACGGGAAAATGTTTTCTGTGCAACAGGTCAAACAGATGAAAGAAGAACTGGCGGCACATCAGTTACAGGTCGACATATTTGGAGATCCATTGAGTAGCATTTGGAAAGACCGGCCCGCCATGCCTGATTCTCCTGCCTTTATTTATGATATCAAATATGCAGGAAAAAGCTGTGAAGAGAAAATATCCGCCATCCGTACGGAGTTGAAAAAGAAAGGTGTCTATGCTTTATTCATATCCGCGCTCGACGAGATCGCATGGACTCTCAATTTGCGAGGAAACGATGTACATTGCAATCCGGTCATAGTAAGTTACCTGTTAATCACACAGGATGAAGTGACTTATTTTATTTCACCGGAGAAAGTGACGGCAGAGGTAGAGACTTATCTAAAGGAACGGCAGATTGGAATACAGAAGTATGATGAGGTAGAGACATTCCTGAATTCTTTTCCGGGAAAAAACATTCTGATTGATCCACGAAAAACGAATTATTCTATCTATTCATCTATTAATCCGCAATGTTCTATTCTTCGTGGAGAGTCGCCTGTCGCATTATTGAAAGCGATTCGCAATGAGCAGGAGATCGCCGGCATCCACGCTGCCATGCAACGGGATGGAGTAGCACTCGTCAAATTCCTCAAATGGCTAGAAGAATCCGTATCTACCGGAAAAGAGACAGAATTAAGTATAGATAAAAAGTTGCATGAGTTTAGGCTGCACAGCCTCTCTACATGGGGGAAAGTTTCGACACGATTGCAGGATATAAAGAACATGGGGCAATCGTACATTATTCAGCTACCCCGGAAAGTGACGTGACTCTTCAGCCCAGAGGTTCTTACTCTTAGATTCAGGAGCCCAATATCTGGACGGAACCACTGACATCACCCGAACCATTGCCTTAGGCGAACTTACAGAAGAAGAAAAAACGGATTATACCCTTATATTAAAAGGACACATCGCGTTGGCTATGGCCAAATTCCCTGCCGGAACCCGTGGAGCCCAGCTCGATGTACTAGCTCGTATGCCTATCTGGAACCACAGAATGAATTTTCTTCATGGCACAGGACATGGCGTCGGACATTTCCTGAGTGTACACGAAGGGCCGCAAAGCATTCGTATGAATGAGAACCCTGTCATTTTGCAGCCCGGCATGGTTACTTCCAATGAGCCTGGTGTTTATAAAGCAGGCAGTCACGGGATACGTACGGAGAACCTGACGTTGGTTTGCAAAGATGGAGAGGGAATGTTTGGAGAATATCTTAAGTTTGAAACCATCACTTTATGCCCAATCTGCAAAAAAGGGATCATCAAGGAGATGCTGACAAATGAAGAAATTGAATGGTTAAACAATTACCATCAGACTGTCTACGAGAAGTTGTCACCGGATCTTAACGAAGCAGAAAAAGTTTGGTTACAAGAGGCGACTGCTTCCCTTTAAACAGAACTTGTCTGACACCCGGGTGTCAAGCATACTGAGACCCGGGTGTCAGACTGCTCAAGACCCGGGTCTCATCCATCACGACACCGGTGTCGTACAACATAGAACTGCATTAAATAAAAAACTTTATTAGAAACAAATATTATATGGCTTTAATTAAATCAGTACGGGGTTTTACTCCCGAAATCGGAGAAAACTGCTTCCTCGCAGATAATGCAACTATTATAGGAGATGTAAAAATAGGAAATGATTGTAGCATTTGGTTTAATACGGTATTAAGAGGTGACGTCAACTCCATACGAATCGGCAATGGTGTCAACATTCAGGATGGAAGTGTCTTGCATACGTTATATCAGAAATCAACTATTGAAATTGGCGATCACGTATCCGTTGGGCATAATGTCACCATTCATGGGGCGACCATCAAAGATTATGCATTGGTAGGGATGGGGTCAACCGTCCTGGATCACGTCGTAGTTGGCGAAGGAGCAATCGTTGCCGCCGGTTCTCTGGTATTAAGCAATACCATCATTGAGCCGGGAAGTATTTGGGGAGGAGTACCCGCTAAATTCATTAAAAAGGTAGATCCTGAACAAGCCAAAGAACTGAATCAGAAGATTGCTCACAATTATTTGATGTATTCGCAATGGTATAAGGAAGATAAATAGCAGACTCTAACAAGTTAATAAAAACAGCGGGACATTCTAATGAAAGAACATCCCGCTGTTTTTATAAGATTTTTTATAAAGCCGTTTTTTTACAAAAAGCGAATTCATTGGATTCATCTCTTTTCGACACTATTTCCTCTAATCAAAAATTAATCATGTGCATTATCTTCTCTGTAGCACCGGCATTACTAGTCACATAATAACCGGCATTTGTTCCGGTTTCACGCAAGAACAATTCATCCGCCAGGAAACGATCCAGCAAAGTTTTCAGTTCATCATAATCTTTGATGGAATAAGCGCCTTTTGCTTCGATCAATTGAACGGCTTCCATAAATTTCTGATACTTCGGTCCGAAAATCACCGGAATACCATAGACAGCCGCTTCCAATGTGTTATGAATACCGACTCCGAAACCACCACCGATATAAGCTATTTCGCCATAACGGTAAATAGAGGACAGCAGTCCGAAGCAGTCTATAATGAGACAATCCGCTTTCAATACATTCCTTTCGTCGGCACGAGTATAGCGTACATACGGACGTTTCAATTTACCGATGATTTCAACCAAGTGATTCTCGTCGATCACATGCGGAGCAATAATCAGTTTCATTTCCGGATGGTTATTGAAATATTCGAGGAATAAATCTTCGTCAGGTCCCCATGAGCTTCCGGCAACAAAAGTAAAGGAATTGGTTCCTTTAAATTTCTCTACCAACGGGAGTTCTTTAGCCTCTTCACGGATTTGTAACACGCGGTCAAAACGGGTATCTCCCACTACTGTCACACGGCTGATACCGATTTTCGACAAGTAACGTTTGGATGCCTCATTCTGAACAAACAGATGATCGAAATCTTTCAATACATTGCGATAAGTTCCACCGTACCATTTAAAGAATATTTGTTCGCGACGGAAGATAGACGATACACTATATACCGGAATACGGCGTTTGTGAAGCTCATCCAGATAATTCTTCCAAAACTCATATTTAATAAAGAACGCCATGCAAGGATTTGCAATATCCAGGAACTTTTTCACATTCCGCGGTTTATCAAACGGCAGATAGCAGACAATATCCGCCCCCCGGTAATGTTTACGCACCTCGTAACCGGAAGGAGAAAAAAATGTCAGCAATATCTTATAGTCAGGATACTTCGCACGAATCATTTCTATCAGAGGGCGCCCTTGTTCAAACTCTCCCAGTGAAGCAGCATGAAACCAAATATACTGTTCCCCTTTCTCCACTTGCTGCCGCAGGAGTTCATACACCACCCAATGCCCTTTCATCATCTTTCGGGGCTTACGGCTAAACGGAGCAGCCAAATGGACGATAAAGTCATAAATGACTATTGCCAGGTCGTAAAGCATAGTACTGTGTCGATTACTTCAAAACCTCTACCGCACGTTTCATGCGAGCTATCGTCTCCTCTTTGCCCAATACCCAGGAAATATCGAACATGTGCGGGCCTTTTCCTTCACCCACTAATGTCAGACGGAAAGCATTCATGATATTACCTGTATGATAACCTTTCTCCGCAATCCAGTCCATAACGACTTTTTCCTGTCCTTCAATACTAAAGTCTTCAATGCCGGCAATCACTTCTGCCAATTCGGTCATACATTTTGCAGAATCTTCTTTCCAACGTTTCTTCACCGTCTTTTCATCATATTCGGTAGGAGCAACGAAGAAGAAGCTACATACGTCCCACAGTTCTTTGATGAAACTTACCCGATCTTTCATCATGCCAACTACAGTCACCACCTTTTCGAAAGAAGCTTCTACACCATGTTCTTTCAGGAAAGGCAAGAACAGTTCCGCAATTTCTTCGTTAGGTTTCTGCTGTATATATTGATGGTTGAACCATATTCCCTTTTTATAGTCGAACTTGGCACCCGACTTGCTGCAACGGTGAAGATCAAACAATTTAATCAATTCGTCCATTGACATCACTTCCTGGTCATTGCCCGGATTCCATCCCAACAAAGCCAAGAAATTAATCACTGCTTCCGGCAGATACCCCGATTCACGATAACCTGAAGAGATTTCTCCCGATTTCGGATCGTGCCATTCCAACGGAAATACAGGGAATCCGAGACGGTCACCGTCACGTTTACTTAATTTTCCATTACCTTCCGGTTTCAGCAATAAAGGCAGGTGGGCAAATTCCGGCATTGTATCTTCCCAGCCGAAAGCACGGTACAACAACACATGCAAAGGAGCGGAAGGCAGCCATTCTTCACCACGAATCACGTGGGAAACTCCCATCAAATGGTCGTCCACGATATTTGCCAGATGGTAAGTCGCAGTTCATCAGCCGATTTATAAAGCACTTTATCATCCAGAATGGACGAGTTAATAATAACTTCGCCACGAATCAGGTCATTCACATGTACATCTTCATTCGGTTCGATTTTGAAACGAACGACATATTGTTTGCCTTCAGCAATCAGTGCATCCACTTCTTCCTTCGGCATGGTTAATGAGTTGCGCATCATTCCGCGAGTAGATGCATCATATTGGAAGTTAGCAATTTCTGCACGCTTAGCGTCCAGTTCCTCCGGAGTATCAAAAGCGATGTATGCTTTTCCATTTTCCAGCAAAACCTGCACATATTTCTTGTAGATTTCGCGGCGCTCCGACTGGCGGTACGGACCACATTCGCCACCGAAGCTCACTCCTTCATCAAAGTGGATACCCAACCACTTAAAAGATTCGAGTATATACTCTTCCGCTCCCGGAACGAACCGGTTAGAATCAGTATCTTCAATACGAAATATCAAGTCTCCGCCGTGTTGACGCGCAAATAGATAATTATACAAAGCTGTACGCACACCACCGATGTGCAGTGCTCCCGTAGGACTTGGAGCAAAACGAACTCTTACTTTTCTTTCTGCCATAATTTGGGTTAGTATAGGTAAATCGTGGCAAAATTAAACCTTTTTTTCCACACTATTGTTTTTTTTTGTACTTTTCGCAAAAATTTCAGTGGATATGGAACATTTGAAGAAGAAAAAAAGTTTTTCATGGAGAGATTTACTATATAAATCACTGCTATTTGTGGGCACTGTGACGCTGATTGTCTATTTCCTGCCACGTGACGGAAAATTCAATTACCAGTTTGACATCAATAAGCCCTGGAAATATGGGCAGCTGATCGCTACTTTCGACTTTCCTATTTATAAAGAGGATGCAGTAGTAAAAAGAGAGCAGGACAGTCTGATGGCTTTCTTCCAGCCTTATTACCAATTGGATAAAGACATCGAAAAAAATGCAATCGCCAAACTGAAAGAGAATTATCACACCAACCTGAAAGGAATTCTTCCTTCCATCGATTACTTGCGGTATATCGAGCGTACCTTAAAAGAAATCTACCAGGCAGGTATCGTATCGACAGAGAATATACAACAGCTTCAAAAAGACAGCACTTCATCCGTCATGGTGATTGACGATAAACTTGCCAACCCGCAGGCTACCGAAAACATTTACACGGTAAAGAAAGCGTATGAACACCTGTTAACAGCAGACTCGACCCATTTCAACCGGGAAGTATTAAGGCAATGCGCGCTGAACGAATACATTACTCCCAACCTCACTTTTGACGAGGAGCGCACCCAGGCCGCCAAAGAGGAGATATTAAATAATTATTCCTGGGCAAACGGATTGGTAGTCAGCGGGCAGAAGATTATCGACCGTGGAGAGATCGTTAGTCCGCATACCTATAATATCCTCGAATCATTGCGCAAAGAATCCATCAAACGCAACGAGTCTATGGGACAAAACCGTTTGATTCTCGGTGGTCAGGTTCTGTTTGTGGGTATGCTGATGCTTTGTTTCATGCTCTATCTCGATTTATTCCGGAAAGACTATTATCAACGGAAAGGCAGTCTGTCGTTACTATTCACCCTGATTGTGTTCTACAGCGTCATAACGGCTTTCATGGTGACACATAATATATTTAATGTGTACATCATCCCCTACGCGATGCTGCCGATTATCATCCGTGTCTTTCTTGATTCGAGAACCGCTTTTCTGACGCATGTCATCACTATATTGATATGCTCCATCTCCTTGCGCTTCCCTCATGAGTTTATTCTGACGCAGTTGGCAGCGGGATTAGTGGCGATATTCAGCCTAAGGGAACTATCGCAGAGATCCCAGCTTTTCCGAACGGCCTTATTAGTGATACTGACTTATGCAGCCATTTATTTTGCTTTCGAACTGATGACGGAGAATGGTCTTTCCACCGACTTTTCGAAGTTGAATATACGTATGTACACTTACTTTATCATTAACGGAATCCTGTTATTGTTCACTTATCCTTTATTATTCTTATTGGAAAAGACTTTCGGATTTACTTCCAATGTTACTTTGGTGGAACTTTCGAATATCAATAACGATCTTTTGCGGCAGATGTCTGAAACGGTTCCCGGAACCTTCCAACATTCCATGCAGGTGGCTAATCTGGCAGCGGAAGCCGCTATCCGCATTGGAGCAAAAAGCCAGTTAGTACGTACGGGGGCTTTGTATCACGATATCGGGAAGATGGAAAATCCGGCTTTCTTTACGGAGAATCAGTCGGGAGGGGTTAATCCGCATAAGAATTTGAATTACGAACAAAGTGCACAGGTCGTTATCAGCCATGTGACGGATGGATTGAAACTGGCGGATAAACACAATCTGCCTAAAGCGGTCAAAGATTTTATCAGCACTCATCACGGACGGGGAAAAACAAAATATTTCTATATTTCCTGGAAGAACGAGCATCCGGACGAAGAGCCGAATGAAGAATTGTTCACTTACCCCGGACCGAACCCGTTTACCAAAGAGCAGGCTATCCTGATGATGGCGGATGCTGTGGAAGCTGCCTCGCGCAGTCTTCCGGAATATACGGAAGAAACAATCAGCAACCTGGTCGACAAAATTATCGACTCACAGGTTACTGAAGGTTATTTCAAGGAATGTCCTATCACTTTCAAGGATATAGCAACTGTGAAAGCTGTATTCAAGGAAAAACTAAAGATTGCTTATCATACCCGGATCAGCTATCCGGAGTTAAAGAAGTAAGCAGGCCGGCGCAAGCGTCTTCCAACACATCGAGTACATATTCAAATCCTTCGGCCCCTCCATAATAGGGGTCGGGGACATGATCTGCAGGAATACGGGTGCAGTACTCTGTCATGCGATGAATCTTTTTCCATTCTTCGGGAGAAGGTGCTTTGTCTTTCAGGTCGTCTATATTCCGGTCGTCCATACCGATTATCAAATCAAAATGATAGAAATCTTCTATACGGACGGGGCGCGAACGATGCACCAGTTGATAACCGCGACGAGCCGCGTGAGCACGCATCCGGCTGTCCGGCAGTTCGCCTGATGATAAGACAAGATTCCGGCGGAATCTATCACAAACTCTTTTTCCAATCCCGCTTCTTTTATCAAATGAAGCATCACGCCTTCAGCCGTAGAGCTACGGCAGATATTTCCAAGGCAGACAAACAATATCTTTTTCATAATTTCAGTTTTAACAGATTCAAGAATAAGTCAAATGATAATTTTGCGGAGTGCCCTGAAAGGGCTTAATTATATAGCGTAGGGCAACACCCTACGTAAAAACGACAATCTGAATTTGCGCCCTGAAAGGGCATAATTGTATACAGTTCCGCCCTTTCAGGGCTTGTGGCTGGTGTGTTTTTTTCGTAGGGCGTTGCCCTACGCTATATAATTAAGCCCTTTCAGGGCACTCCGCAAAATTATCATTTATCGTTCGAAGAACAATTCTTGTCCGCGATAAGACTCGTCTATTTCTCCATTGTTATACAACAGATGTCCGTTTGCAAATGTTTTCTCTACCTTCCAGTTGAATGTATGGCCTTCCAGCGGGCTCCATTTGCATTTGCTTAAGATGCAGTCTGTGGTAACGGTCCATTCGGAGTCGGGACGTACTAATACAAGGTCAGCTTGATAGCCTTTGCGGATGAATCCCCTGTTTGGTATCTCATACATCTGTGCGGGAGCATGAGCCATTTTTTCTACTACTTTTTCGATAGTAAACACTCCTTTATCTGCCAACTCCAACATGCTGACCAGCGAGAACTGAATCATCGGCATCCCGGACATTGCCTTTAATGCACCTCCTTCTTTTTCACTAAGCAAGTGTGGGGCATGGTCGGTTGCAATAGCATCAATCAGACCGCTGTTGACAGCCTCTTGCAAGGCTTTCCGGTCTTGTGCAGTCTTGATGGCAGGGTTACATTTAATGCGGGCACCCAATGTCTGATAATCTTCTTCCGTAAAGAGTAGATGGGAAACGCAGGCTTCTGCTGTAATTCTTTTTTGTGCCAGAGGAACGTTGGAAAACAGACTCAACTCTTTAGCGGTGGAAATATGCATGATGTGCAGGCGGGCATTTGTTTCCCGTGCCAGTTGCACAGCCAGCTCGGATGAACGATAGCAAGCCTCTTCCGAACGGAGAAGCGGATGAAGAGCCAGAGGTACATCGTCTCCGTATTCTTTCTTATATTTATCCGTATTTTCTTTGATAATTCCCTGGTCTTCGCAATGGGCGGCGATGAGCAGATCGGTTCCGCCGAATATATTACGCAAGCTGGCCATTCGGTCTACCAGCATATTGCCGGTGCTTGAACCCATAAATAACTTCACGCCACAAACCCGGTGTTTATCCAGTTGTGCAAACTGGGTATAGTTATTATTCGTTGCTCCGAAATAGCAGGAATAGTTGACAGCTGATTTCTCACCTAGTAGGATGAATTTCTCTTCCAAAGCCTCCAGCGTCGTAGTCTGCGGGTTTGTATTGGGCATGTCCATGATGGAAGTGACACCTCCTGCTGCAGCGGCATGGCTTTCTGTGGTAATATCAGCTTTATGAGTCAGTCCGGGATCGCGGAAATGAACATGTTCGTCGATGGCACCCGGCAGGAGATAACACCCGCTTGCGTCAATGACTTCGTCACAAGGGGCAGTTGCTTTTTCTTCACCCACCAATATTTCGGCTATCTTTTCATTTTCAATGACTACTGAACCCAGTACTTTTCTTCCTTCGTTAACAATAACGGCATTTTGAATCAGTGTACGTTTCATGACTTTTGCGGGAATTTATGGAACCAACTATTTACTTTTAATTTAATCACACCAAATATGGCCTCTCCAAAGATGCTGCTATTCATCTTGGAAGTCCCTAGTTCACGATTAATGAAAATCACGGGAACTTCGATGATTTTAAAACCACATTTGTAAGCGGTGAATTTCATTTCAATCTGAAAAGCATATCCCTTAAAACGGATATGATCCAAATCAATCATTTCCAGTACCTGACGGCGGTAGCAGACAAATCCGGCTGTCGTGTCGTGTACGGGTATTCCTGTGATGAACCGCACATATTTGGAAGCAAAGTACGACATCAATACCCGTCCCATCGGCCAGTTCACTACATTTACTCCGCTGATGTAGCGGGAGCCGATGGATACATCTCCACCCTGTTCCGAACAAGCCTGATACAAACGGGGCAAATCGTTCGGATTATGACTGAAGTCGGCATCCATTTCAAAGATATACTCGTATGCGTGTTCCAGTGCCCATTTAAATCCGGTAATATAGGCAGTGCCCAATCCCAGTTTCCCTTTACGCTCAATCATAAAAAGCCGTTCGGGAAATTCTTGTTGCAAGGTTTTTACGATGGTTGCCGTTCCGTCCGGAGAGCCGTCTTCTATTACCAGAATATGGAATACTTTGGGAAGGCCGAATACGGCACGGATGATATTTTCTATGTTCTCCCGTTCATTATAGGTAGGATAATTACAATGCTATCCGATGTCTGCATATAGATACTATAAAATTTAAAACAAAAGTAGTTCTTTTCCTTTAGTTATAGCCGAACTAAGGAAAATTTAACGTGAAGAGCAGAATGCAATCTTTTGTTTCTTGGTGTGAAACGGTTTGTTCCTCGGTGTGAAACAAGTTGTTTCTCGGTGTGGAACACTTTGTTTCTCGGTGAGAAACTTTTGGGGGATGAAAACTTTCCCACACTTATGTCTGTCCTGCGATTCTTTTTTGTAATTTTGCGGGGAAATTTTATAGGTATGACAATAACTGAATTGCAACAACAATATGCTGCCCACCCCAATATGGCAGTGATGAAGCGCTTGTTGAAGGACACTTCTGTTCAGACTGTTTTTTGCGGAGGACTGTGTGCATCTGCTGCTTCTCTTTTTTCTTCTGTATTGGTACAAGAGGGTGGTTGTCCGTTTGTCTTTATTTTAGGTGATCTTGAAGAAGCCGGATATTTTTATCATGACTTGACGCAGATATTGGGGACGGAAAAGGTGTTATTCTTTCCATCTTCATTCCGTCGCTCTATTAAATATGGGCAAAAAGACGCAGCCAATGAGATTCTGCGCACGGAAGTACTTAGCCGCTTGCAAAAAGGGGAGGAGGGACTGTGTATCGTTACGTACCGGATGCATTGGCAGAGAAAGTAGTGTCGCGAAAGGAATTGAGCGATAAAACTCTGAAACTGAATGTAGGGGAGAAAGTGGATACCACGTTTATCACTGATGTGTTGCATAGTTATGGCTTCGAATACGTAGATTATGTATATGAACCGGGGCAATACGCTGTTCGCGGTAGCATTATCGACGTTTTCTCTTTTGCTTCGGAATATCCTTATCGTATTGATTTCTTTGGTGATGAAGTAGAAAGTATCCGTACCTTTGAAGTAGAGTCCCAATTATCCCGCGAGAAGAAAAGTGGAGTGTCCATTGTTCCCGATTTAGCAGTGACAGGAGATGTGACAACTTCCTTTCTGGATTTTATCCCGAAAGATACTACTCTGGCAATGCGCGATTTTCTTTGGTTGCGTGAACGAATCCAGGTGGTGCATGATGAAGCGTTGACTCCCCAGGCAATAGCTGTTCAGGAAGCCGCAGAAAATGGAGGCATTACATTAGAAGGAAAACTGATAGACGGCAGTGAATTCACTGTACGGGCACTCGATTTCCGCCGATTGGAATTTGGTAACAAACCAACCGGAACGCCGAATGCCAGTGTTACTTTCAATACATCTGCCCAACCCATCTTTCATAAGAATTTCGATTTGGTAGCTTCTTCTTTCAAAGATTATTTGGAAAAAGGTTATTCGCTATATATCTGTAGTGACAGTATGAAGCAGACAGATCGTATCAAGGCTATTTTTGAAGATCGGGGCGATCAGATTAATTTTACTCCCGTAGAGCGTACCATACATGAAGGATTTGTAGATAACACACTACGGCTCTGTATCTTCACCGACCATCAGTTGTTTGACCGTTTCCATAAATATAACCTGAAAAGTGATAAAGCCCGTTCAGGGAAAGTGGCACTATCTTTAAAAGAACTGAACCAGTTTACTCCGGGGGATTATGTGGTGCATACCGATCATGGTATCGGACGTTTTTCCGGTTTGGTGCGTATACCGAATGGTGATACTACGCAGGAAGTTTTGAAACTGGTGTTTCAGAATGAAGATGTAGTGTTTGTTTCCATTCATTCTCTGCATAAAGTTTCCAAATACAAAGGTAAGGAGGGAGAGGCTCCCCGACTTAACAAATTAGGTACAGGGGCATGGGAGAAACTGAAAGAACGTACGAAGAGCAAAATCAAGGATATTGCCCGCGATTTGATAAAATTGTATTCGCAGCGTCGTCAGGAAAAAGGGTTCTCTTATAGTCCCGATAGTTTCTTGCAGCGTGAGTTGGAAGCATCCTTTATTTATGAAGATACACCGGATCAGAGTAAGGCGACGATTGATGTCAAAGCGGATATGGAAAGTGACCGCCCGATGGACCGTCTGGTCTGTGGCGATGTAGGATTTGGAAAAACAGAAGTTGCAATCCGTGCCGCTTTCAAAGCTGTTGCCGATAATAAACAAGTGGCCGTTCTGGTTCCGACAACGGTGCTTGCTTACCAGCATTTTCAAACATTCCGCGAACGTCTGAAAGGACTGCCATGCCGGGTGGAATATTTAAGCCGCGCACGTACTGCCGCACAAACCAAAGCTGTATTGAAAGGACTGAAGGATGGAGATGTCGGTATTCTGATAGGTACCCACCGTATCTTAGGCAAGGATGTTCAGTTTAAAGACTTGGGACTGCTGATTGTTGACGAAGAACAGAAATTCGGAGTTTCCGTAAAAGAAAAGCTGCGTCAATTGAAAGTGAATGTAGATACACTCACAATGACTGCTACTCCGATTCCCCGTACCCTTCAATTCTCGTTGATGGGCGCGCGTGATTTGAGCGTGATTTCCACTCCGCCGCCTAACCGCTATCCGATTCAGACCGAAGTGCATACTTTTAATGAAGAAGTGATAACGGATGCCATCAATTTTGAGATGAGCCGCAACGGGCAGGTCTTTTTCGTCAATAACCGGATTGCGAACTTGCCGGAACTGAAAGCAATGATAGAGCGCCATATTCCGGATTGCCGTGTAGCAATCGGACACGGACAGATGGAACCGACAGAACTGGAGAAAATTATTCTGGATTTTGTCAACTATGACTATGACGTGCTCTTGGCAACCACAATCATCGAAAGTGGTATCGATATTCCGAATGCAAATACCATCATTATCAATCAGGCGCAAAACTTCGGCTTGAGTGATCTCCATCAGATGCGTGGACGGGTAGGGCGTAGTAACAAGAAGGCATTCTGTTATCTGCTGGCTCCTCCGTTGGGTAGTTTGACGGCCGAAGGAAGACGACGTCTTCAAGCGATTGAGAACTTTAGCGATTTGGGGAGTGGTATTCATATTGCCATGCAGGATTTGGACATTCGTGGAGCCGGAAATTTGCTCGGAGCCGAGCAAAGTGGCTTTGTTGCTGATTTGGGATATGAAACATATCAGAAGATACTGACTGAGGCTGTCCATGAGTTGAAAACAGATGAATTTGCGGAACTGTATGCTGATGAAATAAAAGGTGAAGGACAAATTAGTGGAGAAGAATTTGTAGAGGAGTGTCAGGTGGAAAGTGACCTCGAACTTTTATTGCCGGCCAACTACGTAACCGGCAGCAGCGAACGTATGTTGCTCTATCGTGAACTGGATGGACTGACATTGGATAAGGATGTGGAAGCTTTCCGCGCCCGCCTGGAAGACCGCTTCGGACCGGTTCCCCGGGAAACGGAAGAACTACTCCGCATTGTTCCTTTACGTCGTTTGTCAGCGCGTTTGGGAGCAGAGAAGATTTTCCTGAAAGGCGGACGAATGACCTTGTTCTTTGTTTCCAATCCGGATAGTCCGTTCTATCAAAGTAAGGCTTTCGGTAAAGTGATAGACTATATGATGAAGTATACCCGGCGCTGTGATCTGCGTGAGCAGAATGGCAGACGGAGTATGTTGATTAAAAATGTAACTAATGTGGAGACGGCAGTCAGTGTGTTGCAGGAGATTGTGGCGTTGCCTGTGAAAGAAGAATAAATAAGCTTTTCGGGGAAGATAAGCGAGGAATTGTTTGTTTTATACCAAGGGGATCTTTATCTTTGTAGATATAACTTAATAACTGATATGGCTAAGAAATCATATAAACCTCAAAATAATGAATTGCCACAGGTCAATGAACCAGTGGCTGCTTATCATGTAACTACTCCTAATGCAAATCTTTATGTTCCTACAGAATATGAACAGGAAATTATAATGCATTCTGAAAAAGATTATGAAGAGGGTAGATTGCATACTCAAGAAGATGTGGATAAGCTGGTGGAACAATGGCTAAGTTAAAAATAGTCTGGACAGAAACAGCGACTATTGTTTTTCAGCAAATTCTGACTTTCTATAATGTGAGAAATGGAAATACCCAATATAGCCGTTCCATTTATACAATGGTGAGAGACGTATTGCAATTAGTCGCTAAATATCCTTATATGTATAAAGCTACTTCTGTACCTAATATACGTGTTTTTCATTGTGATTATTTCAAGGTCTATTATCGGGTACTTGAAAAGCAGATTCTTGTGGAAGCTGTTTTTGATACTCGCCAAGATCCTGATAAGGCTCCTTTTTAGAGGTGGTTTTGTAAGTGATGGAATGGAGCGAATTAGCGTTTTCCGTATAATTTGTCTATCAAGTCAGAACGTCCGATACGTCTCAACTCATTGATGATATTTCTCCTTTCTTCCGGCTTATACCAGAAGAAGAACTGCCGTTGGGCGAGTTTCTCCCGTTGGGTTTTAGCACTGAATATCGGTTCTAACGTGTATGGATGAAATCCGGTATACCAGGCTTCGGTGGCTACTGTCATCGGAGTGGGAGTGAAGTCCTGCACTTGTTCCAGGTGGAAGTCCAGACGTTTAGTGATAACGGCAAGTTCCGCCATATCTTCTTCTTTGCATCCGGGATGCGAGGAAATGAAATACGGAATCAGTTGTTGACGTAGATTCTCTTCCCGGTTGATACGGTCGAATATCCTCTTGAATGTTTCAAATTGCTCGAAAGAAGGTTTGCGCATCACAGATAATACCCGGTCACTGGTATGCTCCGGAGCTACTTTCAGCCGACCACTTACGTGATTGACAATCAATTCACGGGTATACTCGGCAGTGCTGCGGTTGATTGCTTCATCTTTACTTTGATGAAGTAACAGGTCATAGCGTACTCCGCTACCGATAAACGATTTTTTTATTCCGGGCAAGGCATCTACTGCACGGTAAATATCCAGTAAGGGGCGATGGTTGGTATTTAGATTCGGGCAAACTTTCGGATGGATACATGACGGTCGTTTGCACTTCTTGCAAATAGCTTCGTCTTTTCCTTTCATCTGATACATATTAGCGGAAGGACCACCCAAATCACTTAAATATCCTTTGAAATCGGGTAACTGGATGACCTCTTTCACCTCTTTCAGTATGGACTCTTTGCTACGGCTGACGATAAACTTTCCCTGATGAGCGGAAATGGTGCAGAAGGCACAACCGCCGAAACATCCCCGGTGAATGTTGATGGAAAACTTAATCATGTCATAAGCCGGAATCCGTTTCCCTTTATATTTAGGATGAGGTAGCCGGGTATATGGCAAATCAAACGAACGATCGAGATCTTCCTGGCTCATCGGAGGATATGGAGGATTGACTACTACTATCTTGTTTCCGACGGCTTGCGTGATTCGGGAAGCCGAATATTTGTTAGATTCTTCTTCGATATGCCGGAAATTACTAGCCTGTTTCTTTTTATCTGCCAGACATTCTTCGTGCGAATAAAGTGGAAGGTCATCTTCGGCAGAGGTCCATTCTGTTGCACGACAAAGATAGGCTGTTTGAGGAACTGATCCGATGATTGTTCTGAATTTACTGCTTGTCAGTATTGGCTCTTCAGCAGTAAGCAGACTTTTCATATTCTTCACCAGGTCTAGAAGTGGTTTTTCTCCCATTCCGTAAATGAGCAGGTCGGCACCGCTGTCGCATAAAATGCTCTTTTGCACTTTGTCCTGCCAATAATCGTAATGACTTAACCGTCTTAAACTGGCTTCGATTCCTCCGATAACTACGGGAACATCCGGATAAAGTTTCTTTAGTATCTGGCTATAAACCGTAGAAGGATATTCCGGACGCATATCCGGACGACCGTCCGGGGTATATGCATCTTCACTGCGCAATCGTTTGTTGGCTGTGTATTTATTTACCATCGAATCCATGCATCCACCGGAGATGCCGAAGAATAGCCGTGGGCGTCCCAGCTTCTTGAAGTCACGCAGGTCGTCACGCCAGTTGGGCTGGGGTACAATGGCTATTTTCAAACCTTCCGCTTCAAGAATCCGTCCAATAACGGCAGCACCAAAAGAAGGGTGATCCACGTATGCATCAGCACTGAATAGAATGACATCCAATTCATTCCATCCGCGAAGTTCTACTTCTTTCTTGGTAGTAGGTAACCAGTCAGTCAATCGATATTCTTTCATGCTGCAAAGATACGGATAATAAAAAAACATCCCAATGATTTTTTTATTCATTGAGATGTTTAACTTCGATTATCAGGATGTTTTGCTTCAATCATTGAGATGTTTTTTTATAACTTCCCATTGATTGTGAACTGTAATGTCATTTGTTCTCCATCATAGATTTCACGAAAACCGATACCTTGCTCGGACAGATATTCCTTTAGATCCTGAAACGCGTCAGCATGGTTCATGATAATCTCTATCGTTTCTCCCGGAGAGGCAGTGCACATTGCTCTTATTGCAGGAATCAGCGGACTGTATGCTGTTATTCCGCAGGTATCTACCGTAATCATTATTCCTCCTCTTCTTCCGCTTCCGTGTTGGAAAGCCAGGTAAGATAGAGCTTAATGAGCTGTTGCAGACCGAATGCCTTCATATTATTGTGATAAATCACGTCGATACAAAGGTCCAGCAAGTCTTTACTGTCTTCTTCCTGACTGGCGATAAGGGAGCGGATATTAAGTTTCAACTTATCCAGAACTGCTTCATCTACAATACCGGTACTGTCGATAAGATGACGGAACAGAGCATATTTCTCAATCGTTCTCAAGTTTTCATTAGATACTTCTATGCTGCGTGTACCGCTAGGATTTGCTTGTATAGTATACATTGTTTTTTAGTTTTAAAGGTTATTATAGTAGCAAAGATAGAATTTAAAATGAGAAACGGATTAAAAAAAAAGGATATTTTTTATTTTTGAGTAAAGAATCCCAAGATGCCTGCCATGATGGTTGCCCGATCCGCTTCCGACTGGATGCTTTCGAAAGGAAAGCCCAATACAAAAGTGCGGTAGTTTCCTTTGTAAGCGATACCTGCGCTCTGATTGCCGGGTACATACGTAAATACAGGGAAAGCAGTATCTACGGGAACGATGCAATCTGCTGCAGGAACCGCATAACTGTTCTCATTGGGCAGACGCGGGATCGTGATTGTGCGCCCCAATCCTTTAATCTGATTCGAACTCTTATCCGTCAGGCTACTTTGATAACCATATTTCAGTATTTTCTCTGTAAACTCCCGGTTTCCTTGTGTGCCGCTCATATCGCTTCCTACATAAGCACCGCTGACAAACAGATTACCTCCTGACTGACAATAACTGGTCATAATTCGTTGCATAGCCGAGGAGAATGTCTTGTAGTACGCTTTATTTGCGGGGTCTTCTTTTTCCAGTCCCAGGATATAATCTACCACCGGATAATCTTCTAACGTAACCAATCCGTTTTCTACCGCTTCGTCACTGCATGACACAAAACTATATTTGCCGGCTGCCTGAATCGCTTTTCCATGAATGAAGGATAATCGAATGTGTTCCCTGCTATTTTCATTCCTTCTAACTCGTTTCCGCTATGTCCCAGACTGCCTTTTCCTTCTTTTCCGGCTTGTGTACGGTCGAAGCCTGTTTGTGCTCCGCAAAACGAAATGTTTGATATATACGGGACTCCGGGATCTTGTGATAAATCGAATCCTGCTCTATCAGAAGTATTAATGATCGCCGGACCGCTGATTCTGTCAAAGCCATTGATGATAATTACCTTTTCCTGTTCGCGTTTGGCTTTATAAGCGGAAAGGATTTCGGAGGGAAAACTTTCCCCGCCGCGGTTTACGGCAGTCACTTTGAATGAATAAACGAGCCCTGGTTCTATTTTAACGGTGTGGGACGTTTTGCTGACTAAGGTTCCATTGTCAAAGCCTCCATAACCGATGCGTGTATATACGATGTATTCCCGTGGGCGTGCAGTCGGTTCTTGCGGATCATCTTCACCTTTCCATGAAAGTTCCAGCGTATTCTTTTTCTTTCCGAATTGAATGGCGAAATTGCTGACTGGCAGGGGCTGAACTATATATTCTTTATCATGCTGGCTGGTAATGAACTGCAAAATACCTTTATAAATGGCTCGTCCCACTGTAAACTTGAAGTTCGGATCATGCCCTAACTGCATATCTGCGAAGTTCTGATGGGAGAGCAGTTCGATAATCGTAGAAGGCGTAGCCGGGAGACGTGTTTCACTGTAATTCCGGTTCCACATACTGCGGCGTGTCCAGGGGATGCTGTAACTGGAATAAATATCTTTTTGAATCTGTGTGAGCAGAATATCGGCTAAATCACGTGATGCATACCGGTCCGTTCCTGCATTCAGTTTTCCATTATTGAAATCGGTGGTATAGATACCGAGCGATCCGATAAGCTCATCAGTCTTGCTGCATCCGGCATCACTGTGCAACGCCATAGTCATTTCCAAAGGTACGCCTAAACCCGATTGTTGCGGGTTGTAGACAGAACTGCCCGACAAATAGTTGATAGCGTTGGAACGTGTGTTGATGTCGTCTGTATAGTCGTTTTCACCTTTACGTCCTGCATATACTTCGTATGGCATTCCCGCCCATTGCGCAGAGTAGCGTGCTCCTTCCAAATAACGGGGCAGCCCGCTGGTTCTTCCTCCACGGGCAATGTTTCCCATTCCACCTCCAAAACGTACTGCATCGGCGCATACAACTCCATGTTCGCTGCTCTCGTTGCTAAGTACCACCATGCCGTAGTCGTTGTTCCCTTTATCAAATTCAAACGTTCCGAGGTAAACCCATGTGCCTCCACCTATTTTCTGATTAACTTTAAATTCGGTTACTCCTCCGTTATGGAATACCAGATATTTGGCGTCGCTTACACTATTGGGGAGTGTCTGATAAGAAACATAAACAGCATACTTGCCTGTTGCCGGTAGAGTAGGTACCCATTCGGCAAATACCTGGTCTTTATTCTTCTTTTTCTTTCTTTCGGTTGGTATGAAACGGCAGGTTCCGTCGGTGAAAGGATTTTCGCCCTCTTTATAGATCGTTTTCTTTTGAGCAAATCCTCTTACCGGAGCATTTGTCCAATTAGCTTTTTTGCTACCCACTTCCAGATAAAGGGAAGCGTTGGGAGTGTCATTATCTACAATGATCTCATTCTTCTGCGTATCCCGTTCACGAGGGGTATAAACAATCGCTCCAGCATTTTCCAACATGGGAATCACGTAAGGAAGGACGAAAGATTGAGTGAACATATCTTCCGTGGTGCAGAACAATCGAGGGCGTTGCCATCCCCATTCGTTTTTATCATTTTTGAAGTAGTTGCCGTGGCTTTGCCAGATTGCGATATGACGGTCTTGCAGTCCGCGTGAAATTTCATTGGGGCGTGAAATGTTTTTCACCCAGGGAGCTCCTTTATAATCTATATTCAAAGATAACCGCTCCTTATCCTTTTTCTTATTCCGGTAGAAATTAGGAACCAAATCCTCAATAGGTTTTCCATCCGCATAAATGGTGAGCTGGTAATAATGAACAGGCCCCGGAAGCAGTTCTTTAACTTGATTATAAATGTTTTCTACAGTTTCCAGACGGAAAGGCTGATAGGCGAAACTCTCCGATGCATAGATTGCAATCGTCTTGCGATCATAATTTATATCGAAACTGTTCAGTTTAGGAGTGCTGATTTTGGCTGTTGCGGTATATTTGTTGAAGTAATCCGTCAGCCGTTCTTTTACATTTCTTTCAATATCTTGAGCGAAAAGAAAATTAGCACTTACAGTAAGGCATAGAAGAAACACTATTATCTTTTTCATTATTCAATGCTTTTGTTCTCATTTTCACCACAGAGGAAAGGAGAACACGGAGGGCAAATCTATGAAGCGATATAAAAATGGTTGTTCATAATAACTCTGTGTCCTCCTTTCCTCTGTGGTGAATTATCCCCGCAAAAATAACAAAAAAAGAGCGAGAAGTATCGAAACTTCCCACTCTTCTTTCATTGTTTTATATTCTCTTAATTAAGAATATTATTCTTATAAAGGAACGTATTCTACAAATGCTTCCATTGCTTCGTAAGAAGCCAGTCCTAACTTATCATACAAAGTAGCTGTGCCACGGTTGCGGTCTTCGCTACGTTGCCAGAACAAACGTTCGTCATTACCCAGGAACGGAGCGCTTTCCATCTGCGACTGATGTTTCAGGATAGAGTTACGTTTTGCACGAAGTTCTTCCGGACTGATCGGCACTGCCATTTCAATATTTTCGATTTCCCATTCAGCCCACGCACCACGGTACATCCAGATACGGCAGTCTTTCAGCCATTTGGCACCTTCTTCTTTTTCAAGATCAACGGCTGCGAATACGGCGTCCGTACATACACGGTGTGTTCCGTGCGGGTCGGCCAAGTCACCTGCAACGAAAATCTGATGAGGTTTCACTTCACGAAGCAAGTTACGTACGATTTCCACGTCTGCTTCACTGATCGGGTTTTTCTGAATCTTACCTGTTTCATAGAACGGCAAGTCTAGGAAGTGGCATCGTTCCAATGGTATATTGTTATAAGTACAGGCCGTACGGGCTTCACCACGACGAATCAGACCTTTGATAGTCAGAATGTCACGACTGTCCATATCACCATCTTTCTTCTCTTTCAAGAAATTACGTATTTCTGCATATTTCTCATTGATAACCTGATCTGCACTGTTATTGAAGAGTTGGTTGAATCCGTTGATGAAATGCATGAAACGAACTACTTCTTCGTCACCAACGGCGATATTACCGGAAGTTTCGTAAGCTACGTGTACTTCATGTTTTTGCTCTACCAAACGACGAAGCGTACCACCCATCGAAATAACGTCATCATCCGGATGCGGAGAGAAAATGATTACACGTTTCGGATACGGTTTTGCACGTTCCGGACGGTAGGTGTCATCAGCATTAGGTTTGCCACCCGGCCATCCGGTAATGGTGTGCTGTAAATCATTGAAGATTTTGATGTTTACATTGTACGCAGAACCGTAAAGTGCCAGAAGTTCACTCAAACCGTTTTCGTTATAGTCTTTATTTGTCAACTTCAGAATCGGTTTGCCGGTCAACTGACACAACCAAACGATGGCACTACGGATTAGTTTATCATTCCATTCGCAAGAAGTTACCAGCCACGGACGTTGGATACGTGTTAAGTTCATAGCTGCTGAAAGATCAAGAGCTACATGCGCGTTGTTGTGAGTTTGCAGATAAGAAGCCGGAATAGTGTCAGTGATCGCACCTTCCACACATTCTTTAATCATAGCTGCTTTGTTTTCCCCCCATGCAAGCAGATAAACCTTCTTTGCGCCAAGGATAGTGGATACACCCATTGTAATAGAACTGATCGGCGTATTATCCAGCGTTCCGAAAATCTTGGATGCTTCGTTGCGTGATGCATTATCCAACAAAATCAGACGAGTGGTAGAATTCAGTCGGGAACCCGGTTCGTTGAACGCGATGTTACCTACACGGCCAATGCCCAACAAGGCAATATCAATACCTCCGAAGCTTTCGATGCGTTGTTCGTACAGACGGCAATATTCGAAGATGGTATCTTTGGCAATGCTTCCGTCGGGAGTGAATATATTTTGTTTGTCAATATCGATGTGATCCAATAACATACTCTTCAAAGCATTGAAGTTGCTGTTGATTGCATCGGGAGCCAACGGATAATATTCATACATATTAAATACGATTACATTGCGGAAGCTAAGACCTTCTTCCTTATGCATGCGGATGAGTTCGGTATATACGTGGCTGGGCGAATCACCTCCGGGGAGTGCCAATACGCAGAAGCGTCCTGCTTTTTGTTTTTCGCGGATGGTTTGTGCTATTTCGCGAGCAATATAGTTAGCACCTTCTTCTACGGATTCGTAGATGTCCGTAGGGATTTTTTCGAGTCTTGTCAAGACTGATTTTTCAAATGCATTCTCCGGTCTGTAGTATCTGGGGGAGACCCGGTGGAGACTGATTTGAGAACTAAGATTTGTTTTCATAAAGTTGTTAATTAAGTTATGTAAGATTAGCGTCCTTACGACTGTATTTTCACGACAAAGATACAAAAGAAGTCTATATAATTAACTACCGAGTTCTAGGTATTGTTGCTACATGAATCTGTTTTTAACATTTGTTATTTGGCAAATGTTACAGATGAAATTCGTCTGCATCTTTCCATACCGGGAACTTCTCTCTGAATTGGTTGAGAGCAGTGAGATTTACACTGACCGTCGTTATGCCCTCCTTTTCATCTGGAATTGAGCCGATTTCTTCTCCGAAAGCGGAGTAGACTTTACTTCCTCCATTATATGAAAGTTGGTACCCGTCTGTACCTACTCTGTTGACACCGCATGCATAGCATTGATTTTCTAAAGCGCGTGCCCGGAGTAGAGTATCCCAAACCAGACGGCGGGGGATAGGCCAGTTGGCTACATATATTAAAAGGTCGTACTCGTTGCCTACGTTTCGGCTCCATACAGGGAAACGAAGGTCATAGCAAACCAGCAGGCAGATATTCCATCCATGATAGGGGATGATGAGTCGTTTATCACCGGCCGAAAAGTGTTCAGCTTCCCGTCCCATACGAAACAGATGTCGTTTGTCATAATAAAACTCTTCTCCTTCCGGTGTCAGAAAGAACGCACGGTTATAAAACAGTTCGTTCTCTGTTGCTATATAGCTTCCGCAAATGGCTAGCTGGAATTTGGCGGCCCATTGTTTGAGTGTTGTAATGGTTTCCCCGGAATTTGGCTCTGCCAGTATTTTACTCTGCATACTGAATCCGGTAGAAAACATTTCCGGTAAAACAACAATCTCCGTTATTCCACGAAGACTTTGCAGCTTTTCGTGGAGCAAACGGAGATTTTCTTGTTTATTTTCCCAAACAATATCGGTTTGTATGATAGAAATACGGATAGACTCCATGATAACTAAGTATTATACTTAATACCTAATACTTAAATCATATTTCTCCAAGAGCGAAATTCTCCGGATGTTTTCCTTTGAAATCCTTGAAGTAAAGTTTGATTTCTCTCATGTCCTTATTAATATCTCCTGACGGCATGATAGCTTTCGTTGCCGAAATCGTTTTTTTGCTGTAATCAATACCAATCAGAACGATCGGAACTTGGGCTTTCAAGGCTATAAAATAAAAGCCTTTTTTCCAGTTTGGATTCGCTTTACGGGTTCCTTCAGGAGTGATAGCCAAATTAAACTTTTTATATTCGGCAAATTTATGAACCATTTGATCTACTAGCGAAGTTTTTCGACTGCGGTCGACGGGAATTCCGCCAACTGCTTTGAAAAAGATTCCAAGCGGAAAGAAAAACCATTCCTTTTTCATCATGAAACTTGTCTTACGGCCTATAGCACCATAAAATAGTTTTCCAATAAATAAATCAAGGTTTGTTGTGTGTGGAGCGGCACATATCACGCATTTGTCATAATTAGGCACCGTAACGTTTGTCTTCCACCCTAACAGGCGGTAATAGATAAAGCTATAAATTGCTTTTTTCATTCTGTTGTTAGTTCAATTTCCCTATAGCTTCAATAATCTCGTTTACCTTTGCATTAAAATCAGCACGGAATTTCTTATAAAAACCTTTCACGTTGCCCGGTTCTGTGTGGCTGATGCGAGTAACAAATTCATCCTGCATCTTCAGTACCTCTGCCATCAGTTCATCTGCTTTCACCTTGTCGGTGCCAGGGATGAACATGCTGTTGATTAAACACTCGGTGAATAATTCTCCTGCGATATAGTTTACGTTCTTTTTGAGTTCTCTTCTACTTGCCATAATCTTTACATTTAATGGTGAATAATAAAAAATACTTGCGGTAAAGATAGGCACTTTCTTTGATTTGGGCGAATTATACAAGGAAAAAATAAAATAAGGGAGTTTTTAATATCTTTTTTATATGTATATAATGTGGTATTAAATCAAAGTATGGGATATATGATATGAATTAAAATTAAACGTTATTGAATGGAATATGTCCTGATATTATAAAATGGCATGAAAATGTGGTGAACTTTATTTATTTCTATTCCTTTTTGACAGATTATTGAACCTTTGGAATAGATAAAAGGAGTAATTTTACGGTATTCTTAATCTAGGTAATAAGCAGACAAATTTTTATCTAAATAAATTAAAGGGAAGACAATGAATTTAAGTTTTTTGATGGAGAAGAGACATTCCTATTTTATATCTATGATATTGCTTTGGACGTCTTTTAGTTTGGTGAGTCAGAGCAGTTGTGCGCAAAATCAGGAGAAAATAATATGTAATGGTATTCCTTGGTTTGATGATCAGGGAAAAATTGTAAATGCTCATGGAGCATGTATTGTGGAAGATGCCGGACGGTATTATTTATTCGGGGAATACCGTTCGGATGAAACGAATTCTTTTGTTGGTTTTAGTTGCTATTCGTCCGACGATTTATCTAATTGGAAATTTGAACGTATCGTGCTTCCAATACAAAAAGAGGGATTGTTAGGTCCTAATAGGATTGGTGAACGCGTGAAGGTCATGAAGTGCCCTTCTACTGGAGAATATGTGATGTATATGCATACCGATGATACAAAATACTGTGATCCTTGTATCGGGTATGCCACTAGTAAAACTATTAATGGTGAGTACATATTCCAAGGACCTTTTAAAATAGGGAATGAACCTATCCGAATGTGGGATATGGGAACTTTTCAGGATACCGATGGGACAGGCTATTTGCTGATTCATGAAGGAGATATCTATCGTCTTAGCGAGGATTATCATTCTGCAGAAAAAAGACTCGTGAAGAATATGGCGCCTGGTGGCGAGTCGCCTGCCATGTTTAAAAAGGAGGGCATTTATTATTTTTTGTTTTCAAATAAGACAAGTTGGGAAAAGAATGATAATTATTATTTCACAGCTCCGGCAGTGGGCGGTCCGTGGAAGAAGGGTGGTTTGTTTGTCCCTGAAGGTAAATTAACGTATAATTCACAGACTACTTTTGTCTTTCCTTTGACACAAGGAAAAGATACAATTCCAATGTTTATGGGAGATCGCTGGTCCTTTCCTCATCAGGCTTCAGCTGCCACTTATGTCTGGATGCCTATGCAAGCGGATAAGGGAAAACTTTCCATACCAGAATATTGGCAGGCATGGGATATAAAAACATTATCACAGGTGGATGCACTGGATAATGGTCAAATATTATCTCTCCGGAAAACACGATCTGAAGCAGGATGGGAAAGGAGAGGGGAACAGTTGTGCTCAAACTTGAAAAATAGTGTATTGAACATTCCTTTTAAAGGTACGCAGGCAGCTATAATAGGAGAAGCCAATTCTCATGGTGGATATGCAAAGGTGAGTGTACTTAATAGAAAAGGTAAAACCCTTTATTCGTCATTAATTGATTTTTATAGTAAATATCCGGAGTCAGCTATCCGAATCGTGACTCCAAGTTTTGCTAAAGGAAAATATATTTTGAGAATTGAGGTTACAGGAATTTCACCAGTGTGGACGGACAAGACAAAAGCTCGATATGGTAGTGACGATTGTCTGGTTACATTGGATAAAATAGTTGTTTTTGAATAATATATTAATCATAGTGGAAAAACAAAATGGAAAAAGTAAAGAAGATGTTACCTAAGTTTTGTGGCTTTCTGTTTTTCGGAATGATGGGTACATTTGTTTCGGCACAGAAAATTAGTTATCAGGTGAATTCTCAAACAGGAGCCTTGCAAACATTAAGTATTGCGAATGACCCACAGAAGATGAACTGGCTGGTAGCTACTGACGGAAGTCAATATCGGTGGGTCAAGGAGAATTATGGATGGGGATTGGGATATGCAACTCAAGTAAAAGGAAATCGGAAAGAAAAAGTATCTTGGGAAGTCCCTGTTGAAATAAAGCAAGAAGGAAACGAGGTCGTTTATATGGCAGGTGACATACGTATATGTGTGAAAAGAAAAATGGTAGGTGATGAGCTTGTAGAAGAATATACTTTTCGGAATCAGGGAGAGGATGAGGTGGTACTTGTTGATATAGGCGTCTATACACCATTTAATGATAATTATCCCGGTTCGCGTACATGTATAAATGCCCGCACTAATACCCATATTTGGGAGGGAGAAAATGCCGCCTACATAAATGCTCTTCGAATGGGAGGCTATGCGCCGCACCTGGGGTTAGTGTTGACGAAGGGGGCAGTTAAAAGTTATGAGATATGGGAGCGTGGCAGAGATAAAGGTAATTCTCATACAAGAGGGATTATAGCTCTGAATTTGCCGGATTTGCAGTTGATGCCCGGGAAAGAATATTCGATATCTTGGTGTTTATTTGCTCATAAAGGTATAGACGATTTTCGTCAGAAACTGTTAGAAAAGGGAAGTGTATTTGTTTCTTGTAATAAATATGTGTTTGAAAAAGGGGAGAAGGCATGTATAGAGTTGGCCGCTGAAAACTCCATTCAGAAATGTGTATTAAAAAAACAGGATATTCATATTCCGATGAAAAAGCGAGGTAACTTGTGGATAGCAGAAGTTAAGATGGAGCAATTAGGAGAGAATCGTTTTGATATTTTTTATGGGGAGGGGAAACAAACGCACGTAACTTGCTTGGTTATCGATAATGTGGACAGCTTGATAAAAAAACGGGTTGACTTCATTTGTGACCATCAGCAGATGAAAGAGTCAAATACACGTAAAGATGCTTTCATGGTTTATGATAACGAAAAGAATGAAATATATTTGAATAATACTCACAACTGTAATCCTGTCGATCGGGATGAAGGTGCCGAACGTGTTGGAATGGGAGTCTTGTTGGCTAAATATTATCAATTGCATCCTGATGATCATATAAAAACAGCTTTGTTGAAATATGCAAAATTTCTGCGTAATAGATTGCAGGAAAGTGATTATAAGACATTTTCTTCTGTTGACCGTAAAGGACGGAATAGAGCATATAATTATGCATGGGTTGCGGATTTTTATTTTCAAATGTACAAAATCACAGGAGACAAGCAATATGCAGTAGATGGCTATATGACTTTGCGGTCTATGTTTCGTCAGTTCGGACATGGTTTTTATGCTATAGGGATTCCTGTGCATTTAGGGTTGCAAACATTGAAAGCTGCCAATATGAATGTTGAATATGAAACTCTGAAGAATGATTATATACAGGTTGGGGATACTTTTGTGAAAAACGGACTGAATTATCCGGCAAGTGAGGTTAATTATGAACAAGCAATTGTAGCTCCTTCAATTATCTTTTTGTTACAGCTTTATATGGAAACGGGAATTCAAAAATATTTGGATGGAGCTAAACAGCAAATGCCGTCATTGGAAGCGTTTAATGGGAATCAACCAAGTTATCATCTGAATGAAATTGCTATCCGGCATTGGGATGGTTACTGGTTTGGAAAACGGGAGATGTGGGGAGATACCTTTCCTCATTATTGGAGTACATTAACAGGAGCTGCTTTTTATCTTTATGCACAATGTGTCGGAAACAATACTTATAAAAGACGTGCTGAAAATATTGTAAGGAACAATCTTTGCCTGTTCTTTGAAAATGGTAAAGCCTCTTGTGCTTATATCTATCCTAATAGAGTAAATGGCGTAAAAGCCGGATTTTATGACCCTTATGCTAATGATCAGGATTGGGCATTAGTTTATTATTTATTGGTGAATAAGGATATTTATTAGTGAGTGATAGCAAGTTTTTAGATCACAATAAAGCCGGTTAACTTCAAACATTAACCGCTTTATTGTGACTTTATCTATTTACTTGTTATTCTGGGATACCCAAAGCTGTAAATTCATAAATGCCGTCAGCCCACATTGCGGAATTACCTTTATGTACATTGACAACACCATAGATACGTAGACGTAAATATCTATAAGCTGTAGGATCTTCTACATTCAGAATCAGAAATCCCACTTGCCAATTTGTTCTGCCATCCACGAGCATTTTGTAACTTTTGCCATCCAGGCTTCCTTCAATTGTGTATTTATAGGCGGCTTCAGAACCATTGACTAATCTTGTGGAAAGATTAATTTCTGAAATTCTAGCTTTTTTCTGCATGTCTACAGTGAACATATAAGGTGCACCTATGGTAGCATTTGAACTTTTTTGGAAGTAAGTAGAGGAGTCTAAGCTTGCTCCATCCGTAATACAGTCAGCTTTGACTCCTTTTGCTCCAGGTACAGCAGATGTAACAGGAACATTTAATGTCAAATTCTTACCATTCTGTACAGGGATAATTCCATAATTGTCATTGAATTCCAAATATCTGTAATAATCCATAGAAGCATACCCTTTATTAAATGCAGCAATAGAGATTCTGGGAAAGTTGCCGTCCGGAGTTTTATATTTCCTTTGTGCCCCCCAATGATAGCTCCATACTCCATAAGTTGTTCCTACTTTACTAATTCTGTTGAACTGTGCATCAAAGGTAGTATTATTACCAATTTCTCTTATAGGTGTCCATTCACCTGTCAAGTCAGTTGTTGAGGTATACATTGTTTGACTTGGATACCATCCGGAGGCCTTTGAACTGAAGAAGTAGTATTCTCCGTCTTTTTTGATAATTGCAGGAGTTTCTCTATGTAATCCTTTGCATATTGTATTGACTAATTCGACTGGTTTTGTCCAGGAGGCATCCAATTTATATATATTTATATCACTGTTTGTGTTAGTGGCAGAAAGAAGATATGCCGTATTATCATCATCAATAAAAAGCGATTGATCTCTTGAGTCATGTCCTAATGGACGTTCCATAGTACCTACTTCAAGTTTACCTTTAGGGGTAATTTGCGCTAGATAGATTTTAGCTGCTGTGTATCCATTTTCATCTTCATAATGCGAAGATAATACGACTTTTCCTGTCTTTGGATTATATCGGAACGCATTACCTTCCATTTTAACATTCGGATAAAAGGCCAACTCTCTAGGAGTACTCCAACTTCCATTTAATCCTGTTTTAGAGTAACTTTCAGTGACTAGCCATCCTTTGAGTTGTTGTCCATCAACAGTCTTCTCCGTATTTTCTATTTTATAAGAAAAATAAAGATCATTGATTTTCATTCCTTGTGGTTTGTCGCCGGAGGATTTTTTTGTGATATATTTGCCATTCAGGTTGTCGTAAACTTTACTTTCACCGGTAGGGATAAAAGTGGTAGCTTGTTGAGAAATGGAAGTCGCAACTTTTTGTCCGTTATAAAAAGCTTCTATATGGTAAGTAAAAGTTTTGTTGACCATTAGGTTATAATCATCGTATGTGTTACCTTTAGCTTCTCCAATCAGGTTATTGTCCCGGTATATTTTGTAGAGGTCAGCATCTTTTCGTTGCATCCAGTTTAACTTGACATTGTTGACTTCATTGCTGCCTGCTAGTTTGAAAACGGTAGTTGTGACTGCCCAACTACTTACTGTTTCCATACTGATCTCTCGGGATTGAAAAGCGAAAGAAGGAACAATTGACAGATTGGACAGACATATAAAAATGAATAAGAGGTAGATCTTTATTCGTTGCTTCTTTATATTCATAATCTAATTAATTTAATTAATTGTTTGAAATATGTCTGGAAGTTATTGGGCTCCCATTAGTTTCAAATTATTAGTCCTGTAAGTTGCAGCGAAAATATCTGCTTCTTTATATTGGTATTTATCTGAATCGAAATATACAGCAAAATCCTGCATAAGTTTTTTAGAATACTCCGTAAGGTATAAGCTTGTTCCATCGAATGTGTTTGAACCGGAAACAGTAATATATTTCTTGTCTTTTGCATTCTGTATCTGATAATAACCGTCTTCTAGCAAGTTAAATATCCAACATTGGGCATCATTCTGTTTTTCCGGATTTAAACGCAGAGTTCCGAACAATGATTCTAAGAATTTTCCAGTTTTAATGTCTTTTAGTTTATATCCATTAGGAATATCAGTTTTAATAAACTCCAAACTTAAATTAATGGTATCATTGTCATCTGCTATACTAAAACCATTAATCGGTTTTGATACCAAACGGTCTGAGTTTTTCTCCAATAGTGAATAAATATTACCGTTTATGATCTTTTCAGCTCTTTTGTAACGGTACATTTTATCAAAGATACTTAAATCCCATTTGTTATACCATTTCACCACAGGATATCCTGAACGCATACTGATCGGCAACCATACATGGTGGGATTTCTCTACATTTTTGGAATTCCAGCGATCTCCCATGTAGATATATGCATTTGTTTTATTGTTCACTTTAAAAACATAGCAGCTTTGTGAATTATAAGTTACTTGTTTTAGTTTGTCTACTGCAAAGTTGCGACCGGTAGTCCATTCATTTAAAATACTTGTAGTATATGCTGTTTTTCCTGGATTGGGAGCCCAGCCAGTACAACCCGAGAACAACCCATAATAGTAATCACCAACTTTAAAAATAGCTGGTGCCTCGTATTTTAGCCCTTTTAATATTTTGGTTTCAGTAGGGGTGGGTTCTAAATAATCATCTCTCAATAAAGAAACATTCATGTTGGTGTTCATGTCTGTTGAACAGAAATGGTAGGCATCTCCGTTTGTATCTACAAAAAGAGTTTGATCACGTGATTCGTTTTTGTTGGGACGAAAAGTTTTATATAGTATATAGGGACCTTCTATCCTGTCACTTGTTGCCACACAGACTCTTGCAGCTCCATATCCATTACCACTTTCCCAATGAGTCCACATAACCCACTTTTTTGTTTGAGGGTTATAAATAACCTTGGGACGTTCAAATAAGCGTCCATGTGATATGTCATTCATGTCCTCTTTTGGTTCTCCTTTTGTTTTCAAAGATAACCCCAGTCGCTTCCAATTATATAAATCTTTAGACTGATAACAACTTACCCCATTAGAAACAAAGCCTGTACGATCTTCTCCAAACCAATAATAAAAACCTTTTTCAAATACCACGCAACCACCGTGTGCGTTGATTTGTTCCCCGTTTATATCATTCCACAAAACACCCGGACTAATCTGAGTGTTTTGTGAAAAAGCAGAAATAACAGAAAACATAAAGTATATAAATAGAATATGTCTCATGATTTTGCTATTTATTTTTCTATATTTTATTATATCTTTTGGCAATGTTATTTAGATGGAAGATTAATTGTTATAGTAGGTTGCATGGGGGCATAGGCACCGGATTCATCAATAGCGAAGTATTCTATATCTGCAGTATTATCTACGAAACCAAATTTGGGTACATAGTTGCATGATACACCAGTTAATTTGGCGTTGTCAACTCGGATTGCACCGATGTCATTACCCCATTTACCACGTCCTACAGTGAAGGATATGCGTAGCTGTTTACAATCTGCAGAAGTTGTATAGTCCATAGAGTACATTTCCCAATTGTCACTGGCTATTTCTGTAACGACTCTTTTTTCTTTATTTTGTGCTTCTTCAATGATCATTTTACCAGTCAGTGTACCTGTTTTTTTGGCAATGCCACCTTTGAGTAAGGCAGATAATGTATAAGTTTCATTAGGGCGACGTCTACGACCTGCATGAGAATTCCATCACTCCAGCCAGCGGCCCATTTATAAGGCTTTATTTCGAAGATATGATTATCAATATCTTGCATATTGTCTATCTCTTCTGGCTTGATATATTGTTCAGAATTCCATCGGTCACCTATTACAACATCCCATCCTTCAACGGCTGTTACTAGTTTGCTTTCCGGATTTGTATCAAACTCCCCTTCAAAGCCGGGATTTTTCAATAGATTTTCTACTGCTTTTCCGATTCCCGATGCAAAATATGGCTGGGGAGCATAGTCGATTATACGAACTGAGTCAATTGGCATACCGTCTCTGTAAATGAAAGCACGGTTATCAGGGGTTACTGCAATACGATAAGTGTGTGCCTCTCCGTCGTTGTTATAGAATTTACCTTGTCCACCTTCCTTTCCTGCAGTGGCGGGGTTGGAAATATTTTTTTTGTATGCATTATATAATCCAACTTCAGTAGAAGTTATATATGCCTTAAATCCATATCCTTTTTCATTGACAAAGTAAGGATAGAAGCATTTTTCCGGTTCATCAGTTTTTACTCTAAATTCAAGAGTGTATCCTTTGGAACCGGGAGTAAACGTTTTATTGAAGTCGGAATCATTTCCACCTTTGTAAACGGATGATTTTGAAATGTCTTTTGCGGGAAGTGTAGTGCCATATCCTTTTACTTTCAAATAAGAACGATAATCTCCATTTCGTAGTACTATTTTGCCTTCTGTTAGTATTTTGGAACTGTTTAAAGTTACGGTTACTTTTTGTTTGCCGCTATTGGCAGGTATAACGGATGGAGATACGGTAAATCCGTTTGGTGCAGTAATTTTTATTTCTTTATTTGTGAGTGATTCGGAACTAACGAAAAAGTGTTCAGAGTTGTTTGTTCCATTGATAATCATTAGTGGCAAATGAGCATCTTCTGTTACTTTTGGTGCTTCTTCTTTTTTCTCATCTTCTGGTATTGTAGCGTAAGCAGTTGTTATACTACTAGTCAACAATGTCATTGATAAGAACATGATTTTTACATACTTTCTTTTCATGATACTGAATGTTTTATAGTTTAATATTAATAATTGATTTTATGAGCGTATTATTCTTTTGCAAAGTTGCGGAAACTATTTATAATAAGAGTTCTTGAATTAATCAAATACGTCTAATTTTGAATTATCAGTTTTTAGTTATAATTATAGGGGTTTAAAAATCATTCAGAAGGTTCGAAAATCGTTCATAAACATCATTTCATAACATTTTAGAAAATCGTTCATAAACATCATTTCATAACATTTTAGCTCTATTTTATAGTTAAATGGTTTGCTTGAAAATAATATTTGCTTTAATATTGTATTTAAATAATAAAAGTGCTATGGAAATAAAGAAAAGAATTATCATATTTTTGCTATTTATTTTAAATATATGGAGTTTTATTGCTGCGCAACAATTATCTGTTGATGTACTACCTTTGGGGGGGCAGTTGCCTTCAAATTCCGTGCAAAGAATATTTCAGGACCGTGAAGGTTTTATGTGGTTTGGTACTCGTGAAGGATTATCACGTTATGATGGCTATCGAGTGTTAACTTTCCGATCTGGAAAAACAACGCCGAATCTTTTGACTGATAATCAAATTACAAGTATTACTGATTCATGGGAACGTGTCTTGATTGGTACAAAGAAAGGATTGAATATATTAAATAAGAAAACTTATGAAATCTGTCATGTGGATAATGAGGAATTAAAAGATCAGGAAATTCGTTCGATTCTTTTTGATTCTAAAGGATATATATGGGTAGGCACTTATATTGCCCTATACAGATGTTCCAGTGACTTTTCTTCTTGTAAAAGATATGATAATTCTTTGCCAATCACTAGTGTGAACTCTATTTATGAAGATGTTGATAATAATATTTGGGTAACTTTCTGGAGAAAGGGTATATTTCGCTATGATCGGGTAAAAGATACTTTTGTTAAATATCCGTCAGTCGGTAAAGAGAATAATCCGTTTTGTGTTTTTCAAGATGATAAAAAACAGCATTGGATAGGTACTTGGGGAGAGGGGCTTTATAAGTTTTATCCGGAAGAAAAAAATGAGCAGATTTATATACCGGTTAAAAGTATTAAAGAAGGCGAATTGCCGGAAAATGGAACTTTCTTTAGTATTCAGCAGGATGATAGATATGGATATCTTTGGTTAGTTAGTGCTCGGGGGCTTTATGCTATTCGGAAAAGAGTAGATAATTTTGTGGAAACTGTCGATATTAGTGATATTTCCTCAAAATTGAATAATATATTTAGTGAAATATGTAAAGATAAAGCGGGTAATTTGTGGATTGCTTCCTTTAATGAGGGAGTATCTTATATTAATATGGATAAACCTGTTATCCAGAATTATCTGATGCCTTTTATTAAGGAGACGACAGGATTAACAACCAATATTCAAGCTATCTATAAGGATAAGGATGGAGATATTTGGATAAATCAAAATCGTTTAGGATTAGGAATTTATAAAAAAGATAGCGATAAAGTTATTTGGTATAAGGATATACCGGACTTGAATAATTTGCTAGGCATGGAGACTATTAATTTTATTGGATATTCCTCTTCAAATGATGAAATATGGGTCGGCCCATCTTATCAGCCATTTATTTATACAATGAGAAAGGAGAATGGGAAAATACGACTTATTTCTCGTCTAAATTTGCAACAATATACAAAAGGGGTAGGCAATAATCCACAATTCTTTTATGAAGATAAAAAACAGAATGTATGGATTGTAACATCATTGGGATTGTTGGTGAAACCTGCCAATAGTCATAATATATTAAAGGAAACTGGTTTTCTCCAAAGGGAAATAACAGGTCTAGCTGAAGATAATTCAGGACATATATGGATTAGCACAAGACGCAATGGTGTTTTTTGTTTGACTGTATCTGAGGATTTCCAGATTAGAAAGGAAAATATTGTAAAGTTTGATATGGCGTCAGGACGTTTAATCAGTGATAATATCGAAGACCTATGTACAGATAAAGAAGGACGAGTATGGATGGGGAGTCAAGAAGGTTATGTCTTTCTATATGACCAAAAAACAAAAACGGTTGAGGATTATTCTGATATATTTCCTACTTTAACTGAGGGGGTACAGGATATGAAGATGGATGATACAGGTCATCTTTGGATTTCTACTAACAAGAAGATTATAGAATATGACCCTAAGACTGGAGGGCAGATTAGTTATCAGGCTGGACAGGATATTGTTGTAAACTCTTTCCCTAAACATTCTTGCTTTAAAAGTCCGATAGGAGAAATGTTTTATGGAGGTAATAGGGGCATTGCGGTGTTTGTCCCTTATAAAAAGTTGGCTGATAAACCAAAGAAAATTCGGACACACATTGTAGATGTGAAAATGGATGATGAGTCATTATTGACAGGAAAGACTAATGAACGTTTTAATTTGCTTAAGCGGACATTAAAATTACATGCTGAAGACCAGAATATTGAGATTGATTTTTCTTCCTTAAATTATAGTTTCCCAACAAAAATACAATATGCTTATAAAATGGAAGGAGTAGATAAAGACTGGGTGTATATTAAAGATGGACGTCGTTTTGCGTATTATAATCGGCTTCCAAAAGGGAAACGTACTTTTTGTGTAAAGGCAACAGATGTAAACGGATTATGGAGTAGTCTTGTAACGAAGATACAAGTGGATAAAGCTCCGGCATTTTACGAAACTTGGTGGGCTTATACGGCTTATGTTGTGTTTGTTTTATTGGCTGGTTATTCATTTTATTATAGGACAAAACGAAGGATGCAATTGCGTCATGAATTGAGAATAGTTCAGATTGAAAAGGAAAAATCGGAAGAACTAGTTCAGGCTAAATTGCGTTATTTTACGAATATTTCTCATGATCTTCTCACTCCTTTGACTATTGTTACTTGTTTGATTGATGATGCAGAAATCACTTACAAGAATAAGATTCCACAGTTTGAAATGATTCGTGCTAATGTAAACCGCTTGAAAAGATTGTTGCAGCAGATTCTTGACTTCCGTAAAGTTGAGAGTGGAAATATGAAATTGAAAGTAACTTCAGGAGATATTGTATCTTTGATTTACAATGTTTGTAATTCTAATTTTATGCCTTTAATTCAAAAGAAAAAGTTGACAATTTCTTTTGAATCATCAGAGGACACAATACAAGCATATTTTGATGTAGATAAGATAGATAAAGTGGTCTTTAATCTTTTATCTAATGCTTGTAAATATACAGAAGAAGGGGGAGAAATAAAGATTGCACTATCGACCCATTCGCAGAATGGGCATACTTATTTATCTATTATAGTCAGTGATACAGGCAAGGGGATTGCTCCTGAAGATCTAGATAAGATATTTACGCGGTTCTATACTAATCAACATTGGGTATCTAGTGAAACTAATGGCATAGGACTTTCACTTACAAAAGACTTGTTGGAAATACACCACGGAACAATTAGTGTAGAAAGTGAAATAGAAAAAGGAACTTCATTTACAGTAATTATTCCTATTGATAAAGAAAGCTATGCTGAGAGTGAGATAAATATCGAATCATCACAGGAACTGAGAAAGGAAGGTAGGACGGATATTGTAGATGTTGATATGGAAGCTTGGGAGCAGCATGAAGGAGAGAATGTGGAAACTACAGTTAATGATATTCATTTGTTACTAGTAGAAGACAATGAAGAATTATTGTATTTAATGGAGCGTATTTTGTCCAGACGTTATCATGTGATGATGGCTAAAAATGGGGTAGAAGCTTTAGAACTGATGAAAGATAATGAAGTCGATATCATTGTAAGTGATGTTATGATGCCTGAAATGGATGGTTTGGAATTATGTCGCACCATTAAGGGAAATTTAGAGACGAGTCATATACCTATTATTCTATTAACAGCGAAAAATACGGCAGAGGATCGTATTGAATGTTATAATGCCGGAGCTAATGCCTATATATCCAAACCTTTTGAGTTAAAGGTACTTGAAGCGCGTCTTGATAATTTCTTAATGGATAAAAGGACCAAGCAAGAAGAATTTCGTACTGATATAGAGGACATAAACTTTAATTTGTTGGATGCGACCGATATTGATAAAGAATTCTTGGAGAAGGTTATAGAGGTTATACAAGAAAATTTATCTTCTTCTACGTTTGACGTCATTCAGTTGGCAGATGCTTTGGCTATGTCCAAATCTTCTCTTTATCGTAAGACAAAAGCGATAATAGGTTTGTCCCCGGTTGAGTTTATCCGGAATGTCCGTTTAAAGCAAGGCGTAAAGATGTTGAGAAATAAATCAATATCTGTATCAGAAGTTGCGTATACGTGTGGATTCTCCAATCCTAAATATTTTTCGACATGTTTCAAAGAGGAATTTGGGGTGACTCCTAAAGAGTTTCAAAAAGCAGATACTAAAATTAAATAAATTATAAATATATTAATCTTAGTATGATTTATCATGAATATCGACTATCTGTTTTATAGTTGATATTCATGATGTTTTTATGGTGTATTTATTCTCATTACTTTTAAAATATTAATTGATTTTTAAACCTTATGAATAATTCTCGAACTAACTGCCATAACATAAATAAGTAATTTTATCATTGCTCCAAATTTAAACCCATTTGATTGATTTCTGTACTTCAACTTTCTCGGAAAGTCTCAATTTTGTCTTTTGATAAATGAGTACTAATTTTAAATTCTACGTAAATGAAAAAACGTTTTTTATATTGAGCATATCTTTGACTTTTTATTTCTATAATACATGCGGCTCAATATATTGAGAATCCATTAATTATTTCTACTGCTGAAGGTTTAAGAGCTTTTTCAGAGTCTGTTAATAATGGGAATTCTTATCAGGGGAGAGTGGTCAAACTATCAGCTGATATTTGGTTAAATGATACAATTGGATGGCAAGAGTGGAATCGACAAACAAAAATAAAGTCATGGATCCCCATTGGAACATCTAAGAACCCTTTTGAAGGGACCTTTGACGGGAATGGACACTATATTGCAGGTCTGTTTACGAGAGCGGGTTCTGAAACCTTTTTTCAGGGGCTATTTGGTTTTTTGAAAAAAGCAACAGTGAAGAATACTCACATTCGCTATTCTCATATAATTGCATACAATTATGTTGGTGCTATTGCTGGTTATATTTCATATAATACACAGATATTGAATTGTTCAAATGGAGGTATTGTGGAAATGATCGTAATTTTACTGGTGGACTTATAGGTTTTTCTTCTGGACAAAACCGTATTATCGGCTGTAGTAATTATGGTAAGGTTTATGGGCATCGTTGTGTTGGGGGGATTATCGGTTATTTTGAAGGCGGCTCTATTTATAATTCTTTTAATAGAGGAGAGATTATTGGGCGTTATGAACATGTAGGAGGTATTATAGGTGAATTTACGGAACCTTATCAAAAGTCTATAAAAGATTCAGGATTGAAAGAACTTCCGAATGATACTGTGGCTAATTGTTATAATACAGGAATCATCATGGCAAGAGATGTGGCAGGTGGCATTGCCGGGCATATAAACTTACATCCAATACAGATTTCTACATGGAAAGTTTTGTTTGCTAATAATTACAGCTCTGGAAAAATTCGTACTAGATATCCTGTTATTACTGACGGGTTGGTAGGTGTATATGCTTATTTTGCCAATTCTGATAATTTGGTAATACCGACTATTGATCGTATCAACCGTGATGGAGCTGCATGTTATTGGAGTGAAGAATCTTGTAAACTAAGCACTATTAAGAAACCTCGTTTTGAAGGAAGTAAAATTCGCTCTGAAGCTTGGAATGAAATCATGTACGGATCGATGAAAATACCCGACTCTTTTAGATATTTCAGTAATAGTGAGATGAAACAGGATTCATTTGTTGATTTGTTGAACAAATGGGTAGACAAAAAAAATGTATTTAACCAGTGGGGGCTGGATAAAAAAGGCATAAACGATGGATTCCCTATTTTTATAAATTAAATAAATACACATTATGAAGAAAATTTGTATTCTATTGATATTAATCTTGTTTGCGGCAGGAGTAATGAAGGGGTATGGGCAAACTGAAAAGTTTAATAAAGATTCATTAACCAATCGTTTTGTGACTCAATTAAGTGTATTTCCGCAAGAAAAAGTTTATTTGCATATTGATAAAGGTACCTATATGGCAGGTGATACTTTGTGGTTTCGGTCTTATATTGTGGATGCTACATTACATAGTCCCTTACATGACAAATATATATATGTAGAATTAGTAAATCCTCTGGATTCTATTGTTTCCCAAGCATTAGTGCGTCCTGATAATGGTATTTATCATGGTTATCTATCTTTGGGACGTGAACTGGCTGATGGTGATTATACGTTGCGTGCTTATTCTCGTTATATGTTGAAAAATAGAAGCGAATGTATTTTCAGACGTCCTGTTCGAATAGTGACTGTTTCATGGAATAAAATAAAGATGAAGCCTTTTGTAAGGAATAATAGTAAGTTTCCAGACTTGACCTTTAAATTTACTGCCAGTGATACCCTTATGGTCCTTAATCAGGCAACTATGTCAGTAAATAAACAGCCGGGCATGTCGTTGAAACTGTTAGAGATGAAGAATGGATTTATGGTAGAACGGGGCCAAAAGGATTGGAAAGGCAATACATCATGGCTTTTGTCAATGAAGGATAAAGATGATAATGTTTATCGTCGGTATTTGCCGATTTCTACCCAAAATGAAGATTATGATGTGACATTTTATCCTGAAGGCGGATATTTATTGGCTGGACAAGCCTGTCGTATTGCCTTTAAAGTAATTGGTTGTACAGGAAATGCAGCGGATGTGCAATTGGATATTGTGGATGAATTTGGAGAGGTGATTACTTCTACTCGTACGCTTCATGAAGGAATGGGATCATTTATTCTGACTCCGGAAACAGGTAAGTTATATATGGTAAAATGTGTGGATAAGTTTGGACGGAGGAAAGAGTTTAAGTTGCCTTCTATTGATATGAAAGCATTGTATGGATTGAGAGTTGACACACAACGGGAGAATTTCAGAGTTTCTTTATTGTCTGTAGAGGGAGCACCTTTGGAGTCTCTGTATTTAGTGGCTCATGTTCGTGGAATTGTCATTGCGTCGGAAGAGTGGAAAGAGCCTCAAAAAAAATATTTGTTTCCCAAACAATATTTTCCGGCTGGTGTTGTGCAGTTTTTGTTATTAAACAAAGATGGGAAGGTGTTAAGTGAACGCCTTGCGTTTTCAGATTCTTATCTTCCTGTAATTTGTAATCTGACAATTGATGGTATTCTTGAGCAGAAGCGGGAAGCAGTTTCAATAAGTACTAATCTTTTAGATGCTAACCAACGACCTTTAGCAGGAGTTTATTCAGTATCAGTGACTGATAGCAAATTCGCATCGGTTGATTCATGTTACAATATTCTTTCCCATTTGTTATTAACCTCTGAACTAAAAGGGGCTATACGGTCTCCCGGATTTTATTTTAAACAAGGAAGTGCAATAGCTCGGAATAGTTTGGATCTGCTAATGTTGACACAAGGATGGAGGCGATATAAGTTACCAGAAATTATTCAAGGTAAATATGAAACACCAATTTTGGAAAAACATACAGAGATGGCAGTGCAAGGACGTACGCTAAGTGCTGGAGGTATTTTGACGAAATCAAGTAATGAACATTTGGTTTCAATTTCCGGTACTGGTAGTTTGAAAGGTTTCCAGCGAATTATTTCTACTGATAAGAATGGCTACTTCTGTTTCGATAGTATAGCCTATGCCGATGGCAGTGGTTTTCATATTAATGCTGTGCAGATGAAAGCAAAGGAGACTGGAAAAATCGAGCTTTTTGATAGAGAGTATCCTCATAATATTCCCCTCTATCCACAAAGTCCGTTAGAAGAAGATTCTATGCATAATGTACAGAAAGAGGATATGGAGATGATTACTCGTTTGGATAATTTGCATTTTATGTTGCAGGATATCATTGTCAGGGCACCAATGTGGGGAAGTCGTGATTATAGTAAGTTCACGGATAGAGAAATGGTACGTTATAAGGATATGCGTGCATTATTGAAATCTCAAGGCCTGACTATTTCTACATTAGCTGAAGATACAGATGCAATGCAGGCCCGTCTGAAGGCGGACGAAATATTGGCTACTCGTGATACATCGCTTTTTAGCGGGTATGAGTTGGATGCGGTAGAAAGTAATTCTTCTCGATCCATGCAATTGGTCGAGGATATGGTATATTATGGTGATCAGCAGATATTGTTGTTTGTTGATGATAATTTCTGTAAGCCGGATATATTGGTAAATTGGATAACTCCAGGTGACGTAGAGAGCATGGTATTGGTTAAGGATGTTGACCGAAATAGAGCGAATGCTTTGTTGCAGGGAACATTGAAGTGGAGCGAGAAGTTTTATTTGAATACTGGTCGTGATTTATGTCAGGCTTATTGTCGTATTCCTCTTAATCGGAAAAAAAATTGCAATTTTAAATGTTACTACAAAAGACAATTTTGATTCACGTTGTCTAGGATGGTGGTCGAAATATTATGATGGCATCCAACAACAAAACATGCGAAATACTACATTCTATCCTTTAGGCTATCAACAACCAATAGAATTTTATTCACCGAAATATGATACGACTATTGGGAAAAATAGTGAAATACCTGATCTGCGTACTACTCTTTATTGGAGTCCGAGATTGATGACAGATGAGCAAGGTAATGCAAGTTTTTCTTTTTATACTTCTGATCAACCAGGTAATTATTTCCTAAATATAGAAGGGATAGCAGAAAATGGGGAATTGGTTCATGTCATAAAAGCATTAATGCCATCGCATTAACGAAATGAATAAATATTTGCAGTTAATGTCTTGAACTATATTTATACCTTTCTGAATGATTTTTGGTAATATATAGTCCTGAAGATGTCTGAACCGCAAAAAGGTCTGAATTTAGACCTTTTTGAACCAAATCTAGGACATAGGTTGATGAGATTTTATCTTCCTTTGTGTCATCAAGCTTTCATTATATAATGTTTGGGTAATTGAATTTATAATATCTTTTAAAATCTATCAACAGATGAGAAATGCAATAATTCGTTTTTGCGCTATTGTAGCTTTGTTGGGATTTGGAAATGAAATAAGGGCAGTCCGAAGTAGTGGACACCTTTTTCTTCTGAATGATAGTATTTCCCCGGATGAAAATAACGGGAAAGTAGTAGGAGAGTATGATTCTATTCGTGCGGTTTATGCTATGAAGGAAAACGCAGTAGTTTATGCTTCTAAAGACACGCTTGATTTATGGCGGTTGTCATGTTCTCCTTATATCTCTTTACAACAATACCTAAAAGGTACATTGCCTGGAATATATGTACAAGAGACGACGGGTGAGCCGGGAAGTATTCAGAATATGCTGATTCGTGGATTGTCTTCTCCTGTATTTTCTAAAGGAGATATGTCTTCCGCACAACCAGTAGTTTATCTTAATGGAATCCCCTTGTTAACCAATGATGCTTTTGTATATGGCATTAAATCTACGGAAGTGAATCCTATTGGTACTGCTACTAATATATTATCCGGTTTGAATTTAGATAATGTGGAATCTATTGAAGTAGTAAAAGATGCTGCTCGTTTAGCGAAGTTAGGTCCACTTGCTGTTAATGGGGCAATATTAGTCAATATGAAAGATGGTTATTACGGTGGTAGTAATATGTTTATCCGTGCTAATGGGGGTATCGCTATTCCTCCATCAAATGTGAAAATGACAAATGCTGCTAATGATTATGCTTTTCGTATGCGATTTGCTGATTATTGTGCTACTAAGGAGCAACATACCGCTTATTTGAACAAAATGCCGTCTTGGATGCGAGATATTCGTGATATGAATTTCTTCGGAGAACCGGGATGGGCAGATGAATATTACAGTATATCACCCTTTATAATTTCAGTGCTTCCATGGGAAGTGGCGGTAGCTTTTCAAATTATATATTTATGATGGGCTATACGGGCAATGATGGGGTAGCTGATGAAACAAAGTTTAATAAATTAACTGCTAATTTTGCTTTGAACATGAAACTTCTGGAGCAATTGGGAGTTTCTTGTTTGATTAATCTTTCACGTGTCTCCCGTGATGGTAATCGTAACTTGCGTGATCGTTATGCTGAGATCGAGTATTTACCGGATCTGACTACTCCTCTTTCTCCTGTTACTTCTGTTTATCGTTCTTATCTCGATATTTATGAAGAATATAAAAAGAATGATAATTTAAACAATTTGTTGAATGGTTATTTGGGGATGAATTACAATTGGCGTGGATTATATGTAGATACTCGTTTAATGCTAGACTATAATACGAATGTGCGTCATGTTTTTTGGCCGATGGACTTGATGGAGTCAGTAAATTATGTCTCCAATTATTCCGGGTATAATCGTCGTTTGATTTGGCAGTCGTCTGCAGATTATAAGTTTGATTTTTTGAAGAATCATTTTTTCAAAATAGGCTTGCAAGAGATTATCATGAAAAGTGTGCAACACTATAACTATACGCAAGGCTATGATGGAGATGATGATACAAAACCGACTACTAGTGGCGGTGGTTTCAAACAGATGAAGCGCTATGTCGATAAAATGCAAAATAATATGGTAAGTACATTGTTTTCGATTGACTACCGATATAGAAATTTTTTTGATGTACAGCTCGTGCTTCGTACAGATGGCTCATCCAATGTACAGAAAGATAATCGTTGGTTGTTTACTCCGGCTACTAGTGCAAGTATAAATTTAAAAGATTTGTTGTTGAAAGATGTCAAACAACTATCTGACTTGTCAATGCGTGGGTCATGGGCCAGAATAGGACGCTATCAGGATAATAATAGATTTGCTGCAGGGCCACAATATACGGGAGAAGAGTTGACAGGTATTGGGCAGCCTGTTATGTCTTCCTACTATGGATATGCTACAATAGCACGTCCTTATAACACAGCTTGGGTCGGTTATGGTTTGGGGTGGCCTTATTCGGATAAATGGAATATAGGGTTGAATACCTCTTTTTTTAACAAACGTCTTTCTTTGGATGTAGAATATTATAATAATACAGACTGTGATTTGATTACAACCATTCCTGTAAATGAAGAATTCGGATATAAATATAGGTATGCCAATGGTATGAAGGTCCGTAATTCAGGAGTGGAACTGACTCTGTCCGGTAAGCCTTTTGAAAACCCTAAAGGTTTCTCTTGGGATGCTTCATTTTCATTAGCTTACAATAAAAATGAATTATTGCAATTACCTGAAAATTTGAATGAATTAGTCATAGGTAATCGTATGTTAAAAGTAGGACATGCTATTGATCAATTCTGGCTCTATCAAAATGAGGGAGTTTATACTTCAGATACTGAAGTTCCAGTCCAGAATGGAAAGAAGCTTGCTATGGGGTCCATACCATTTGCAAAGAATGATCCGAAATGGAAAGATCAAAATGGTGATAACCAGATCAATGATGATGATAAAATTTTAAAAGGCCATAGTTTACCGCCTGTAACAGGAAGTTTCATTAATAACTTCAAACTAGGACAATTTGACTTAGGTATCAATCTTTTCTTTGCATTAGGACATGATGCCATTAATTATCGTTCATCGCAACGTTATAACTTCTTTGCATTGGAGAATACACCGTCACTTGAAAGTTTGCGCGAAATATTTTTCTGGCAAAGTACAAATGACAAGGATGATTATCCTTTATACAATCAAATGAGTGGTTTGACTCCTTACCGTGCAGAACAAGACTTATTTATGGAGAAACTGTCTTATCTTAAATTGCGTTCGGTAACAGTGGGTTATACGTTACCAGTCAAGAAAAAGGCTTATAAAGGAGGTGGAAAGAAGAAGGTTGTATCAAAAAACAAATTGGAAAATATCTATTTCTATGTGACTGGCAATAATTTGCTAACCTTTACCGGATTTAGTGGAGATGATCCGGAGTTGATAGATATGGATGGTTATTACAGAGGATATGGTCAGCCGCTTTCTCGTTCGGTTATCGTAGGAATGAAGTTTAATTTCTAATCTAATACATTAATTATATATGAATCAGATATTGTGGATCAGAAAAATGATAAAACCATTGGTGCTTGCTTCTGTTCTTTTCTTTTCATCATGTAGTGATTTGTTGGAAAATGATGATGCATTTTTCCATGTAGCTACTCAAGAGCAACAATGGAATTCGTTGACGGATACTCGTGCTGCTTTGTTCGGCGTTTATGGATTGATGCGTACGGCGCTAGGAGAGAATAATACTTTTTGGGCAGTTGGTGATCTGCGTTTAGGTGATTTTTCCGTACGGATGCGCGATGATTTACAAGCTATCCGTGAGAATCGTTTAGATGCTCCTTATGAAAATATTCGTCAGATATCCAATTGGAATCGGTTTTATAGAGTGATCAATGCTGCCTGTGTTTTTATAGAGAATGCAAAAAAAGTGATGGATAAGGATGATGCTTATTCTGAAATCAACTATACGTATGATGTAGCGCAGGTACGTGCTCTTAGAGCATTAGCTTATTTTTATATGATACAGATGTGGGGTGATGTTCCGTTGATTACTCAGTCTTATGATAACGGTTCATTTCCGGAAATGAAACGAACAGATGCACAAACCGTGTTGAATTATGTGGAGGGTGAGTTGTTGGCAGTAGCAAAGTTGTTGCCTTTGCAGTTAGGGTCTTCATCTGATAAATATTATGATGGTGATACTAGTGCATGGCGGGGATTACTTATTAATCGTCTTTCTGTGTATGCTATATTAGCTTATGTGGAAGCTTGGAAAGGTAATTATGTCGATGCAGAAGCATATACTGCATATGTGATTAAGAACATAGGTGTTTATATTGTAGGCACTATTGATTGTGTGACTATTACTAATATGGTTAGTCCGACAGGACTTTTTAGTCAGGAGTATAGTAATGATTATAAGGCTGCCCGTTTGGTTACTTTTGGCTATAGATATGGTACGGATAATGCAAACGAGACGGGGACGGATGGTCATCTGGAGTCATGGACATTAGCAGAACCGGTTACAAGGAAACAATTACCGGAGATTTACGTGTCAATCGATACACTAAAGAATCTGTTTATGAGTCAATTTACGACAGATAATCGTTTTGGTTATGATGAGTTGTCGAAGCCAATGAAGTATTATTCCAATTATGTAACGGGACTTTCCAGAGAATATCCTATATTTTCAAAAATAAACGTTGTGCGTGAAGGAAAGGATAATACAGGTGATTTTGGTGTTTTTACCTCATTTATTATTTGGTCCCGTTTTGAGGATGTTTTGTTATTACGTGCCGAGGCTTTGGTGATGTTAAATCGTCCGGAGGATGCGATTAATTGTTTGAATGAGCTTCGTGGAGTACGTAATTTGAGAAATTTATCATATTTGAAAGATTTAAAGGGAGATGCTAAAGCATTATTAAAAGAAATTTTTCGTGAACGCCGTAGAGAACTGATGGGAGAAGGACATCATTGGTTTGATCGTATTCGTGAAGCGCGGATTGTCGGAGATGATACTGAAATGGTAAAGCTGATTAATGAAGGAGGCATTTATTGGCCTGTGGCAGAAGAAGTGATGAGAGAGAATCCTTCTATTACACAAAATGAATATTGGAAATGATGAAAATACAAAATACTATGAACAGGTTATTGACTATTGTATGTGGATGGGGGATAATGCTACTATCTTCATGTATGGATACTGCGGTGGTAGATGCTGATATTTCAGAGTTACAGCCGCAGGGCCTGACTCGATTTGATGGTACTATCTATGAGTATTTACAGAATGATGATCTTAATTTGGGAGTAACTTACGATTCGTTGATGCTTTTAATAGATTATGAAGAACCAGATTGTCCGGTAGAGTTGAAATTTTCAGAGTTAAAGCGATGTTTGCAAGATGAGGCCGGACAGTATACTTTCATGGCAATTCCCGATTCTTGTTTCCGGTATGCCTTACAAGAATTGAATCGTTATCGTCGGCTGAACGAGCTGATGATAGATTCCGATGATTTTTCAGAAGAAATTCCGGAGTCGGAGAAATATGCTGCCGGAGAACTAACATTAAACAAGTTGTTAAATTATCGTAAGGATATAGAGAGAACAGATGAAAAGAATCCGGAGAAAAAATGGACAGATAGTTATATCTATAAGGATGGGTTGGATTCGCTGGTGTGCCGTTATATGACCCCGGGTATTTACGATACGGAAACACTTTCCGGATTTTCTTACGTGGAGGGAAAGGTTATTCAAGGCTTACATAATTATCGGATGAATCTTGCTTATCGGCGGTTGCCTGCTAGCGGATTTGTTGGTGGAGGCCTGAAAGATCTTACTATTTATGATATGCGTAATACGCTAGAGAAAGAAAAATGGGAATCTGCTAAAATGTTATGGACTGACATATATGCTAAGAACGGTGTTATCCATGTTTTGCTTCCGCAACACGAATTTGGATTTGGACGATTTATTCAGTATTTTAGAAATGTAGGCCATGAAAAATAGAAGAAAGATACATAAATTGGGATGGAACGGTTTGTTGTGTTCATTATTGATAGTAAACGCAGGTTGTCTTGACAAGTACTTGCCAGAAGAGAAAGATGCTTTTGATCGGGATGTTAATTTTACGCGAACATCTTTTGATCCTGTAATGGGGCATACTGTATATTATACAGATATTTGTAATACAGGAAACTCTACACTACCTTTGACTTTTGCTATTACAGATATAAAGCACAATGATGGGACACCAGCTCCTGAACTGGAAGAGTATTACCCGGTACGGGTATGGAAAAAGCCTTATTTGGGGACGGAAAAAACAATAGAGGAAATTAATGCTAAACGGGGAACAGAATACCGTCGATTATTCGATGTAATTAAGCATAGTGGAGAAATAGTAATGTGGGGAGAAGCAAATTCAGGTATTCTGCGCTGCCAACCCGATTCCGGATATGTTTTTAATATGGAGATTGCTAACTCGGGTGGTTTTAAAACGATTAAAAGAATGCGGCTTATGCCAAAAAGGGAAGTAGATTTCGAACCATCTATTTATGATTCGGAAACAGGTTTACCTATCGCTGAATTTGTATCACCTTCTACCTCGCTGATGACTTATGAAAACAAGAACAATTCTTCTATATCCTATATAATTAAACCGGAGGATATTCATATCTACTTTAGAGAAAATAAGGATGCAGGAGAAGGAACTTCGCTTTCTATTTCTTTTTATGATTCATCATGGGCTGTTATTGACCCGCGTCGTTTTAATGAAACTTCATGGGATAATTTGTTTCAAGCAGGTTTTCTGAAAGACATAAATGAAAACAAAGTTGTATATGATATGGCTTATCCGCTTCCGTTGTTTACAGGAAAGACCAATTACACGGATGATAAAGGAGAAAAGGCACGAATTAGGTTTACAACGAGTTATATGTCTAAATATGGTACTCGTCGCAGAGGGTATTTCGTTTTTGAGTTTGCCATTTATAAAGAGGCACATTGGGATATGTTTATTCATTTTTCCAAAGGAATGCCTATGCTGGGAGACGCTAAGATCAACAATTAATCTTAAATGCGAATAAAAATGAAAAATAGATATACTTTACTTTTATTTTTTCTGTTTTCCGTAGTTGCGGATTCTGTTGCGCAGCAGTTGGAAAGGGTCACTATCAGCGGAACGGTATATGATAAGGCTATAGGGGAGGCAGAAACATTTCCGGGTGTAAATATTATATGTCAGGATGCCAAGACTAAAAAAAGAATTGCCGGTACAGCATCCGATTTGGAGGGCGCATTCTCTATCAAGGTTCCTGTAGGTTCTGAGCTAGTGTTCAGTTATGTATCCTATAAACCTACTATATATAAGGTGCGGAAAGCAGCATCTGGCATTAGTATCTTTTTGGAGGAAAATGTCAATGAAATCGAAGAAACCGTTATTATAGGTAATCGTAAGGTTAGCAAAGCTAATGCAACCTCTGCCCATACGGTAATAAAGGCGGACGAATTAGCACAGACACCTGTTTCCAATGTGATGAGCTTGTTACAAGGACGTGTTGCTGGTATGGAAGTTCAGTTGAATAACGGTTTACCAGGAGCACAAGGGACATTCAATATTCGTGGTATTTCGGATATTTCAGTTGTTGGCGATAAAGAAACCGGATGGGATTTAGCATCTTCTGCTCCTCTATTCGTGGTTGACGATATTCCACAGGATGATGTAAGTGATTATAATTCTGAAGGTTTGATTAGTGGTTCAGGCGTGAGTCCTCTTTCTACTATTGCACTGGAAGATATTGATAATATACAAATATTGAAGGATGCAGCTGCTACATCACTTTATGGTTCGAAAGGGGCTTATGGAGTAATTTTGATAACAACTAAAAAAGGAAATTCATCCAAACCTAAAGTGACCTATTCTGGTAATTTTACAGTTTCTACACCACCTAGTTTACGCGAAGTGGCTATTGGTAATGCGGAACGAAATATTCTGAAATGGCAGATATTGAATAATGATACTTCAAAAATATACCACGGTTATTATGATATCATGTTTATGCCGTCTGTGTCTGATAGTTTGAATCCTTACTTTAATAACAACACTGACTGGCAGGAACAATTTTATCGGGTTACTTATAATCACTCACACAACTTGAGTTTCATGGGAGGAAGTGATTTGTTTAATTATAAGATCAATGGTAATTATTATACAGAAAAAGGTATTGTAAAGAATACAGATTTCAATCGTTATGCTCTGACTGGAAACATGAACTATAGATCACCTAATTCTAAGTTTACTATTGGTGTGGACATGAAGGTTAGTTTTACCGACAATAGTACTGGTAGTGGAAATGCTGTGTCGCAATCAGGGGTTGCTAGTGCTGCAAACGCTTCTTCATTGCTCCCTCCACCTTCACTTTATTCTGCTTCAGTAGATGCTTTACAAGTTTTTGGCATCACCAATTCAACAGTGAAATCCGGATATTCGGCAACCGTGAATTTGGGATATAAACTTCCGTTTAATATTGACTGGAAAGGAATTTTTAATTATTCGTATGATGCAAGTGAACAAGAAAAGTTCACACCAGCTATTCTTGCCGATAATAGTTATCAGTCTATAGCCTATAATTATAGTGGTAATACCTCTAAAATTTATGTAAGTACTCATGCAACTCGTTCTTTTGATTTGAAATATATTCGTTTAGGGCTTACTGCTGGTATTCGTTATGATTCAAGGACTGCTACTGGTAATTCGATTACTTTTACGGGATTACCTAATGATTATATTATTGGTCCTGTTGGTCATGGCAAATCAAGTGGAAATGCTACAGTCAGTGAAAATCAGAGTACATTCTCATTGATTTTTAACCCAAGTATTAATCTTAAGACCAAACAGAGTTTTAGAGCTGGTGGAGATAAGTATATTATCGAACCCTCTATTAGTCCGGAGCTTAGTTCTGTGTATGGCACTAAAACGAAGTGGAATATAAATCCAGGAGTTGGACTTCGTTGGAATATTGGTTATGAAGATTTTATGCGTCCTTTTGAAAGTTGGCTGGATAATATGAATATTCGTCTGACTTGGGGACAGGTGGTGAAATACAAAGCCACTCGTTATGATGTATGGGGTACATATGACATCAAGGCTGAAAATACTTATAATGGACAATCTTATATCCCTATTGATTTTGCAAAGCTTCCTAATGCACAATTAGATCCTATTACAACTACTACGTGGAATTTGGGTTATGGGTTTTCATTATTCAATGGGCGTTTGAGTACAACTCTTGATGCCTACTATAAGCAAGTAGATAATCAATTGAGTGACATCTATTTGCCTGATCATTCAGGATTTGACAAGATGCGAAGTACTGAAGTCAGTTTGGTCAACTATGGTTTAGAAGTTGCGTTGACTGGAAGACCTCTCCCTACGCGTAGTAATTGGAACCTCACTTGCGGGTTAAATTTTGCAATCAATAGAGATGTAATCACTAAGTTGCCAAATGAAGCTCGTCAGATTTTAAATAATGATGCATGGGTTGCTAATCGGTTAGGAGCCAACACAACTTCTATGTTACTTTATATTAATAAGGGGGTATATGCTACAGATGAGGATGTACCGGTTAATCCAGTGACGGGTAAACGACTCAAGATCGGTGGAAATGATACTGAAGAAGCTTATTTCAAAGCAGGCGATCCTATTTGGGTAGATGTCAATGGTGATTATGTTATTGACGAGAAGGATCGTGTAGTAGCTGCTAATGCACGTCCTAAAGTAACTGGGGGATTCTATTTTAACTTGAGTTACAAAGAATTCAGTATGCATGTAAATACTTCATTTGTGTTTGGGCGTGATATTATCAATACTGTGTTGGCAAGAACTTTTGAATCATATAGTAATCCTGTAAAGAAAAAAATAAGCGATTTGCGTAAAAATGCAGCTCTTGCTCCTATAGAACGATATAACTTTTGGACGGAAAACAATCGTTATAATGCTAAATACCCTAATCCGTACGATTATATCCATAACGATATTATTGATCCTTTTAGAGAGGAACAAACTCTTTTTGTAGAGGATGGATCTTATTTCAAATTGAATACAGTATCTCTTTCATATCGTTTCCCAAAAGAGTGGTTGAGTTTTTTTCGGGTGAGTGGTGTTACACTGAAAGCATCTGTTAACAATATTTGGACTTTTTCCAAATATTCAGGTATTAGTCCTGAGAGTGTGACTGGTTTAGGACGGGATAATTCAGGCGGATATCCTAATGCTCGTACATGGACAGTAGGTGTGGTATTGAATTTATAATTAGTAATGTAAAAATAATGATTATGTTGAAATATATATCAATGGGTTTGCTCCTGATTTTTGCCTCCACGTTTAGCAGCTGCAAATTAGATAAGGATGATGAAGAAAAAATGCCGGGAGATAAATTCTGGAGTGGATCACCGGCTAATGCTGAGGCTTTTATGCTTAGTATATATCAGAGTTTGCGTACGGCTACCACATCATGCGGTTTCTTTCTTTACTCTGGAGATGTACGTTGTGCACCTATTACAGGACAGAGTACTAATAATTATTTGTATCTGATTCAGAACGATATGAAAAATTATAAAAGTAAGAAAGATAGTAAAGAAGAAGGTAAATCTGCAGATTGTGGTGCTATTTATAATTGGAAAAAGATGTATAGGGTTGTGCAAGGTGCCAATATCATGATGGAGGAAATTACTAACATTCAAGGATTATCAGGAGAAGAGGTGGAGCGGTATCGTGCGGAATGTTGTTTTTTGCGTAGTTTAGCCTATTTCTTCATGGTACGTTTGTTTGGTGATGTGCCTTATTATACCGAAGCTTATTTTGCCAATCCATTGCCTCGCACTGATAAATCTGTAGTGCTTACAAATTGTTTGGCAGACTTACAATCATTGCTGGATAATGATCCGGAAGGAAAAATTTTACGTTGGCGGAATGGAAATGGGAGTTGGCGTGCCAATCGTGGTTCTGTGTTGGCATTAATGATGCATATAAATATGTGGTTAGCTTTCTTTGATACAGGTAATGCACAAACTTATTATAGTGAAGTGGTGCGTTTGGCAGAGGTTGATTCTTGGATAGATGGTACGTACTATTCTTTGCAGTCAATGGAACAGATGTCCAATGTATTTAGAGGAAACTCTAATGAAGGGTTGTTTGAGATTGTGCAAAATATTACAATGGGTGAAGTCTTTGATACGAATAACATGTGGTGTACGAAAGTTGTGTATGAGGTTCGGAATAAAACAGAAGCGGATTTTGCTTATAGTGAAGCCTTTTTGACTCATCTTTATCCCGAGGAAACAAATGACATGAGAAAGGAATATTGGTTCAAAAATTTATATCGTGAAGAGGGAACTGGAGGAAGCTCGAGTATTCGTCCGGTAGAAATTATAAAATTGTTGAATGCGGATGAATATAAATCCACTACTATCCCCAATGCTGGTAATTATATTGTTTTTCGTCTTGCTGATGTGATTTTACTTTATGCTGAGGCACTCAACAATTTAGGAGAAAGGGAAAAAGCACTACAGGAAGTTAATCGAATTAGACAGCGGGCAGGAGCTCCTGACTTTACGATGGAAGATGACTTGGACGCCTCTATTTATTGGGAACGTGTACGCGAACTGATGGGAGAGGGACAGTATTATTACGATTTAGTGCGGACGATGAAAATAACGGATGCTTCTTTTGCTGTATTTTCTGATGATAGTGGTCATCGCGAAACGATGGCAAATCTAAAACAAGGTTCATGGACATGGCCCATCTATAAAGGTGCATTGGATAATAATCCATATATGTCAAAGAATATTTATTGGGAATAATGACTATGATAAATGAATAAATATAATGTGAAAGTCATGAATAATATAAGGAAAGCAGTTTATGGAATATGTATATTACTGTCTACTCTTTTGATGAGTAGTTGTAATAACGATGATTATCTGGTAGATGGAGGAATTAGTAACCCTTATTTTGATGGGAATGTGATGCAATATTTGGAGTCTCGTCCCGATTTATTTGAGGATTTGGTGAAAGTTATTAAACTAACGAAATGGAACGATATCTTGCGTAATGAAGAAGTTACTTTTTTTGCTCCTACAGATTTTTCTATTAATAAAAGTGTAGACCGTCTAAACTATTATTTGTACAATTATGAAGGGAAAGATCAGATCACAGACCTGTCACAAGTAAAGTCCGAAGTTTGGGAGGACCTTATCGGTATGTATGTAATGGAGGGTAAATACCGGTTGAACGATATTGCACAGATAGATACTACAGCAGTAAGTACGTATCCGGGACAGACCAACCTTACTTATGATAAAAGTTACAAGATGACTATGGGAGTCTGTTATGGGGATGCAAATGGAATTAAATATGCAGGTTATAGACAGATTATGTATGCCTATCAAGATTTTGGATATCCGCTATATGCTTATGTATCATCTTGTAACATAGAACCTCATAATGGTATCGTACACGTCATCAGGCTTGATCATTATCTTGGATTTAGTAGTTCGACTTTATATATGAAGGCGCTTGAAGCGGGGATTGATTATCCGGACAAGAACCGGATGATTGTTGGAAAAGAAGACGACGAAGAACACTTATTAAAAGAAAAGAATGATGAATAAAAGATATTGTGATAATTACAGAGGATGGTTGCATAAATCGATAGAGATGTTGTGTATGATTGCTTTGTCATTGGCTGTAGCCGGGTGCAATGCTGATGAAGAAGATTCTATCAAGGAAAATCCATATTCGGGCGGGCGTGAACCGTTGACTGTGAAACTGTTGTCGGAAACTCCTGAACCGGAGACTGCCGGACCTGGTACGAAGGTGACTTTCAGAACTGCAGGATTGGCTAAATATTCTAATAAGGATGAAAATAAATTCGATTTTGAATTTTATATATCTGATGAACAATGTGAGATTGCGGCTGCTACTGATTCTACATTAACTATCATTATACCGGAAAATGTAAGCTCGGGAACCACTTATTTAGTATTGGAGAATCAGATCTTTTACGGACCTTATTTTAATGTATCAGGTAGCGTATCTATTGATCAGGGATTTGAGTACTATAAGACTGGTCCTAGTTACGGCTCTATTTTTGCTTGTGTACCTTGGTCTGGTAATACACAACAAACTACAGAATTTTATCTGTGTGGTGATTTTGAGCAAAGTAAAAATAGCTGGTATGCTGGACTTTTGATGGTCAATAATGAAAAAGGATTAGTGAATTTTGGTACAGCTAATAAGTTTGCGCTTAAATATGGAATATATAGGCGTATATATGTTAATGATGGAAATACGACTTCTTCTTATGCTGCTAAGTTGAGTGGTATGGATTCTTGGAAAGCAGATAAAGAATCACCAAAAGCATTGTTATATGGTTGGTTTAATGATTATGAAAGATGGTCCTCTGTGACGTTGGATGGATTTAATTTTAGAAATGTGCTTTTAGTAAATAGCGATATGACAGTTCTGACGGAGAAGAGAAAATTTCCAGATCCTGATGGTAATATGAAAGAGATCAATATTCCGGTTTTTAATGGAGGTACAGACATGTTAAATGGAATTATACGTGCTTTCAGTACAACAGATGGAAAAATAATAGCTGTTACTAATTCTAGGTGGCATGTATACACGGACTATGAAAATACGACCTGTAGCGCGAACGGTAAGGCTATTATTCCGGCCGAGATATATACAAAAATTAAATCCGTGATGAGGATGGATGAATATGGTACTTTGGATTTGGAATATCGTCGGAGTAGCGTTAATCCAGAAGAAGAAGCATTGCCGGGAGCCGATGGAGAAATAAAAGATGCATGTATGACAAATGATGAGTCGATCATTATTGTCGGTGATTTGACGGCATTTGATGGTAAAGCTATTAATAATATTGTAAAGTTGGATAAGGATGGAATAATGGATGATACTTTCAGTGCGAATGTAGGTGCAGGTGCTGACGGAGAGATAAATAAAATAACTTATACCTCTTATGTTGATGGAGAAGGAATTGCACAAGAGCGTATTGTGATTGTGGGTGCTTTTACTACTTTTAATGGAAAATCAGTTCCAGGATTAGCGGTATTGAATGTTGATGGTACTTTTGATATGGAATTCGAACTAAAAGCAATGGAAGGCGGAAGACCTAATTTTGCGAAAATAGTTGATTTGACACCTTATTCAGACATACATAAACCACATCTTGTTATTTCCGGAACATTTAATAAATATGCAGGAATTACTCGTCAGGGATTCTTGATTTTAGATATGAAAGGTAATGCCATCAGGAATTTAATGTACCCGGCAGATTCTATGGAGAGCTGTACGATGTGCAATATTCCTTAACGTCAGATTACGCTAACGGATTATTGTTGACTGGTGACTTCACTTCTTTTGATGGTAAACGGATGAATAATATTGTGATGTTGAAAGTGGATGTGAAGAATGTAGTAAATAGAGGTATGAATGAGTAACCTTAAAATGAAGAGGAATAATATGAAAACAATGAACTACAAAACGATAAAAAAAGTGGTATGTAGGAGTATCGCGGGAATGTTGTTACTGTCTACCGTAAGTTGTGACGGTACAATGGAAGATTCGTTGCGCTATAATTATCCGGCATCAGGCTCCAATTATGATTCGGGACACGTATTACTCGTAGTGATGGATGGTGCTGCCGGGCGTTCGGTACAGTCAGCCAGAAATGCGGATAAGACTCCAAATCTGAAAACGATGATTGCTCACGCGATGTATACTGATTATGGATTGGCAGATGGAACCAATAAATTGCTTAATGATGAACAAATGACAGGAGCACGTGGATGGGCTAATTTGATGACAGGTAGCACTGCACATGGTATAAAGACAGAGACACAATTGGAGCAAGCCGGAACAGTGGATAATTTTTTGTCAAGACTGGTGGATGCTGGTGCTTCTGTCAGTATGTATGCAGCAAGCAATCAGTTTCACGCATCTTTTAGTTCAGATGATATGAATGCTCCTGCATTGGTAGGAGGAGATGAGGCTGTAAGAGAACATGTTTTGGAAGAACTACAATTACCACAAACCTCCGATTTGGTTGTTGCACAATTCAAAGGGGTAGTTGATGCGGCTGACGGAACTTTTTATAAAGATAATGGAGATCCGACAGAAGATGTATCAAATGCTATTGGAAAGTTGGATAGTTATATTGGGGAATTTTGGAATGCATTGAAAGAGCGTCCCGGCTATATTCGGGAAAGATGGCTGATTATAGTTACCTCTAATTATGGGGGGAGTTATTCATCTATAGAATCTCCTGCTACCCATTACGAAGATAGAACAAGAAATACGTTTACGTTGATGTATAATCCTGATTTGGAATCCACCGTACAAGTTACTCCGGGTAATTCTGCACTTGCTTATACTTTTTATACTCCTGTTTATTCATACGATAACCGATATCCGAATCCTGCAACGTATGCAGAATCAGCTCGATTAGGGAATTTGGAGATGGGAGAATTCGTCTTTGATCCAACGACGAAAGAAATATCTCCTATTACGATTCAATTTTTTTTGAGAGCAAGTACTTTAGGGTCCCAGAAATATATTATTTTGTCTAAGAGTACTGATATGAATGAAGATAATAAGGAAGCTAATGGATGGTTTTTTCATTTTAATCAGGATAAAAGTAATAGACGTATTTGTTTTGGATTCGGGGATAAAAGAGCAATTTTTCAGACTCAGAATGAAGATGTTCTTGAGCTTGATTGGAGAGAATGGCACGTCGTTACATTGACATTGGAGCCTGATCCTAAAAAGAAGGTGAATACATTGTTGAGTATATATTTGGATGGAAAACTTAATAACTCTAGCAGCCAGACAAATGCTAACATGGTGAAATGGTATGCTGCAACTCCTAGTTTGGCAACATCCAAACAAGCACCGTTACGCATCGGAGGTACTGAAAACAGGGATTCTCAAAACACCCAAAGGAATACTAAAGGACAGCAAGCAAAAAATTATATGTATCTGTCAAATCTCCAGATTTATGATAAAGCTTTGTCTGCAGAGGAGGTGGAATTATATGCCGGAAAGAATCAGCTACATAAATTAGCGGATGCATATCCACTTTGGAATAATCTGGTGGGGTATTGGCCTTGTGATTTGGAAGAAGATCAGTTGGAACCAATTATGAAGAATTACGCTAAAGATAATAAAGAAAACGACGATTCTGATGATTTTATCATAGATCGTGGTGTAGCTAATGCTTGGACATCGGGTAGTGAAATATCTTCAGGTATGCATCCTATTCCCGAATCAGACATAACATACTATAGTAAAACATTTAATACAGTAGACGTTTCGCGTCAAGTATTGTCTTGGCTCGGAAAGACTGTGCGATGGGATTGGAATATGGAAGGAAAAGCTTGGAAGTTAACTTATACCCAACTTTCAGACGAAAACAATTAATGCTTAAATTTTACAGAAAATGAAAGATAAGATAGTTTATGTGCTTCTGACCATAGGACTTGTGTGGGGAGCGATAGCGTGCGAAGATAAAGACTTTGAGGGAATTATCTCCAATACAGATGATTATGTGTCTGAGACTGGAGGCGATTATTACGAAGGAGGAGGCATTGATGTTAGTCATTATGATCGTGCGCGTGCTTTTCCCGGGCTAGTTGATACGCTGAAGGAAAGACGGCTTGAAGAGGCTATTGTAAAAATAGATTTGTCCCGTAATTCGATAGCTTCAGATAAAGTGAACTTGAAAGCAGTGCTCCCGCTATTTATAGTACTGGGTTATATGCGGGAGCGGGTGAAAAAATAACATTGACATTGGATGATGATGTGAAAGGATTGATTGTGCAGATTGGTGTTCATACACGTGACCTTTCTTCTTTGGTAGGAACTGCGTATTTAGAACGTGACGCAAAAATAACATCAGCTATGCCATTGTTCCAGGGAACAAATGAGATTCGTAATCCTTATGGTGGATATATTTGGATCAAGCGTACCGGAGCTAATAATCCTGATGCCCCAACGATTGCTGTGAAAGTAAAAGGAGCGTATGCAGCTCCTGACTATATACAGGGGGAAACTGATGCGGACGAGTGGATACAGAAAATAAATGAGACAACAGTACCATGGATAGAATTGCGGGGAGAGCAGATGGCTTTTTCAGTCCCTGTAAAATATATGAAGCAAAAAGTGCAAAAAGGCAAAGCATTTGTTACTCAAATGGAAGAGGCTCTTCGCATGTGGAATGACTGGATGCTTTGTTATAACGAATTTTACGGGCTTGATGGAGAAGATATGGAAAACTATCCGGACTTTCCTGTATTAGGATTTCCATTTAGAGAAGTGCTGGATGCGCACTTACTGACTGAACGTTTCTCATATTACAGTACGACCAATGTTGAACTGTTGTCTTCTGAAGAAGTAATTGATGCTATTACTGATCCCGAACAGATTAAGCAAAATGCAATGAATATTTGTCATATTATGGGATGGATACAGACAGATATGTATACCCCAACTTCTTTCCCTGTAAGTACTTTGGTAAGTTTTAAAGATATGTATCTACTGATGCCTAACTATTATTTTCTATATAAGAATAATTGGTGGGGAGAGACAAATACTTCTAAACTGTTTTCAGGAAGGAAACAAGGAACCAATGTTATGGCTAGTACTTCTTATCAGTTAATGTCATCAGCCTTTACAAATTTAGCGGCTTTTGCAAATGCGGACAGTTGTAAAATATTTAATAAAAATGTGGGAGAGTCTGTGAAATCAGATTATGGAAGTGCACAGACTTGGCCTGCTGTATTCTCTTTTTTCTCTGCTATATTGAGTTATAAGCAAGTTGATACAGATAAAGATGGTTGGAAATACTTCGGTTATCTCAATCGCTTTCTTAAAAAACAGAGTGAACTGTTTCCAACCTCTCGAAGATTGAATATTCAGGATGCTATGTTGACTTGTTTAACTACTTATTTTGAACGCGACTTTTCTCAATTATTTGATCGTTGGGGAATTATGGTAGGAGATGCACAGCGTGTAGAAGCTGCCAAGTATAAGCATGTGGAAAAACGTATATGGATTATAATCCATTAAAGAAAAATGAAACTGCAGTATTTGATGGAAAGGCATTTCAAACATTATCAGGGAAATATCCATACCTGCATTTACGTTCTGACTGGGCTGTAGTTGCTTATTCGGGTGAAGGAGATAACTTGAAGGCAAAAAATTACAGTTATAATTTCTCTGGTAACAAGCATTTGACTAATTTAGAAGATAATCCTGATAAATACAATGAGGCGTATTGTTCACCCTATAATCTTTTTGATAATGATCCTGCTACACTTTGGTCCTCTTATCACGATCCTTATACTGATGTAAAGTGGTTTGACGGAGAGCAGAAATATGCTTTTAAAGTAGACAAATTGTATTATGAAGCCAAGACCCCTGATTACCCTTATTCTCTAGTGGTTCAGCCAGGAAATGCGGGAATAGATATAGATGGAGTTTATGTGGCGTTTGGTGATTATGATTCCGAAGCATCTATTTATAATGGTGATGTGAAAGATTATCAGAAATATGATTTCCATCCTCAACATATTATGGTGGAGGTAACGAATGACCTGTTGAGTTATGATGATATAGATACGTTGTATACCAATATTAAAGATATTCAGTGGAGACGTGTGTATGATTCAAAAGATGATCCGAAAGGAGGGAAAGTAAATGGGCAGCAGTTTTGGCCGGATCGGCGCAATACATTCTATGTAGAATTTGCAAGACAGAGCGGAGTGACAGGAATCCGTCTTATTATGGATACAGATAGTCACGTGGCAAAAGATCGTCCCGCAAATTTTCCGATTGAAGAGAAACCTAACCGTCCGGAATTTGCTAACAAATACCTGAACCGTATACAGAAGATTGCAGAGTTTGGAACGTTTTATTTTAAGGAGGATTGATAAAAATGAAAACACAACAGATATGGAAATATGGCTTCTTGGTAGTAATGGTATTGGGAAGTGTACTGACTGCATGTACCAAATATGATACGCCTATGGAAGTGGAAGAGGAAGGCAAAACGGCAAGCCGTGCCTCTATTGAAAAGTATGTGCTTTGGATTAATCTCGATGGTGCTGGAGGAGGGGATTTGGCAAAAAATGCTTTTCCCGAGAATGGAACTATAAAGGGAATGCTTCCTCACAGTCGTTATTCTTGGAATGGGATGGAAGCGGAGCATGTGGAAGGAGAGAACTATGTATCTACAGCGGAAAATGCAATTGCATCCGCTTCGATGCTGACTGGCAATATACCTTTAAGACATGGGATGTCGGATAATACTTATCAGTCGGAACAAGTGTTTGATCCGGATTTTGACGAGTCATTGAAAGCTTATCCTGGCTTTTTTCAGTATATTACTGATTATAACAAATCAATGAAAACATTAGCTATTACACCATGGAAAACACTGAATGATAAATTATTGGATGAAGCAAGCGTAACATTCACATCTACTTCGGATGAGGAAACATTGAATAAAGCTTTGCAAAATATAGATGAAGAAAATAACCGGGTAATTTATCTTTCTTTTCGAAGTGTTTTAGATGCTGCAGTGAGTGGAGGAGGATGGAATACAGGAAATACCGCTTATGTGGAAGCTATGTCGAAGATGGATGATTATATAGGTCAGTTGCTGGACGCTGTTAGGGCGCGTCCGAATTATTATTACGAAGATTGGTTAGTAGTTGTTACTTCTAATCATGGCGGAACAGCTAATGGTACTTATGGAGGGATGTCTTTGGAAGAACGAAGTATGTTTGGTATTTTTTATTATGATCACTTTACACAGCCGAAAGAGATGAATCCGGGAGTAGTAGAAGATGTATTGTGTTTTGATCGGTCATTTTATGGGACAGTTATTGATTCCATAACTCGTACTCCAGACTTGAAAGATATTGCGACTATGCGCCAGATTTATTCGCCCGATTCATTAGATGGTGGAATGACTGTTGAATTCATAATGGCGGCAAGACCTTCTAATAGTCATAGCTATGTTCCTTGGAATCAGGATGGGATAAATATTCTTAGTAAAGGCAATTGGTATGTAAAATTAGATCATACTTATACTTCTGGAGCTGCTTCCTTTTTTGGACAAAGTGATGGGACTATGTCACAAAACGGTGCTGCTAATTTTCTGAATCCTATGGTTCACACGTTGACTTCTACCATGAAACTTTATAATTCAGAAGCATATATCGAGACGAAAGAAGAGACTGGTAATGAATATGACAAGGATGGTAATTATGTGGGTGGTGATCAATGGGGGAATATAACTCCTCCATATACAAGGTATATTCTAAGCGAAGAGGAAAACTGGCTTTATATAATTATTATGATGGGATAAAAAAAACGGCATCTGCTACTGTTATAGAAAAGGAGGTTGATAAGGAAAGTAGGTCTTTTATAGATAATTTCAATTTGGAAATTAATGGAGGAATGAGAAATTCATGCCGTTACATTCTAGAAATTCGTATTTGGAATAAAGAGTTTGCACCGGAGGAGGTTGTGAGTTACAGTAATAAACTGAAGTTGCCGGCTTCAGATCCTAATTATAAACATCTTATTGGTTATTGGCAGTTTTATAAGGGCGATAATGGACAATATATACAAGATGATTCGATTGTTGTCAATCAGATAAAGACAGTGAAGAAACGATTTGTAAAAAGCCGTACAATAGGTGCTGATGGCAAAGAAGTGGTAGAATATGAGTATAGGGATATACCGACGGAGGGTATTCGTTTGCGGAAGAAAATAATAGGTGCCGATGGTAGGAGTTATTATACCAATATTAAAAAAGAGGAAGGTGATATATTGCGGTATATGACTATGCCTAATACGCTATATCAGACGATGTTGGCCGATGGAAGAATGATGGAAAGTGTATTACCAGTGCCTGCCGTTCTGGAATGGATGGGAGTTCCTTTCCCAACTGAAACGACACGTGATCAGAAATTTAAGACCTCTAAATTGGATGGTGTGGCTAGCTCGTATGAAGCAGAGAGTAAAAAAGTGGTATGGCGTGGTATGTTCTTAGGAGATTATACGAAAGATTTGGAATGGCGTGATTATGACAAATAAGCTGTCCATACTTCATTAAGTAAAGAATATAAAAAAGAGCTGAGTATGTGTTGAAAGTTTGAGACATATTCGGCTCTTGTATGATATAAGCCAAAGTTGGCATAATTAAATGTTTCAGAATAGTTGAAAGTTATGATCTACTTTTATAGAAAGACTGTTATTGTATGGATGCTTGCTTGTATATTCGGCTGTATAGCAATAAATGCTCAACCTTCTTTGAAGGAACAGAAAGTGAAAGTTGAAAAGTGGGATAGAAAATTGAAGGTAATGCAGAGTCAATATAGTACCAATCGTTTGTCTCTGGGGAGAAAAACTACCCAAGTGTCAAATGACGATTTGGAGCAGTGGAGAGCATTTATATAAGGAAGCTGCAGACGATCGTTTGTCGGCGAAGATGGAGTGGCATCAACTAAGGAATATCTATAGAGAAACAACAGATAGCTTGAAAAAGGCTGAGTTAAAATCAATGGTACATGCATGGCTTAAAACTTTTCAGATTTTTGATGGACGATGTCGCTGTGCTTTAGACTACATAGCGCGTTTAGATGTTGATCGTATATTAACTCTGAATGAACAGAACAGGCTCTTCAAATAGCTAAATTGCAATTGGAGAAGGAAAAAGCGATGAAGGGAAATAAATCTGAAACAATAAGAAGGGCTGTTCTAAAAATAAAGAATGATTGTATCTCTGATTTGTATAAACAACTGGACACATTATCCGAATCAGAAAAAGATCTCCAACGTGATTCTATCGATTTAATATCTAAGGTCTTGGAGTATTATAAGAAAGCGACAATATGGGAGGATATTCCATAATTGTAGTAACCTCATGACGAAAAATATCGCTTTTTATCCGGAAGTTTTCTATTTACACAAAATGATGGACAGTGCCCTCTATATTCATCTTCTTTTTTAAGCGACCGCGTCTTACTCGAAATGAAGACATTTTAATATTTAGAAATTCTGCAATTTCAGCATGATTTTTCTCTGTACGTAATAGAAAGATGATATGAAAATCATCTTCTGTTAAAGAAGAATAGTTACTACGTAATTTTTCAGCGAAATTGGTTTGTGTCTTATTTATCCAATTTTCCGGTTTGCTCCAATTTCAATTTCCCGCCATTTGAAACGCTTCTTCAAAATTGGCATTTTCTGAAGCGCTGTTTTTTCAAGTATAGTTCTGTTTGCTTTTCTATCTGTTGTATCTTATTCTCATCACTGCTCTTAGACTTTGATTTTCCTTTGAAATACTTAGATCAAAAGGAGAATACATAATGCAATTAATATAACTACCACCATATTTGTTTCCCTCCTTCATAGGTGAATATCTGTTCTTCCTTCTTGGTTAAGTCCTTCAGTAAGTAAAGCACTTTGGAGGGGATTGAATCATAGGTTAAGACATCTCCTGCTGCTACTTTCTGTCCTAAAAAACAAGGATCATTTTGGGCAAAGTAGAAAAGCTCATAGAGATGTCTGGTTATGATTTTATAATATTTCCGTAAACGTTCGCTGGTGAAAGAATAGTGATGAATCATGTTGTCAATTAAAAAATGCGTAGCCTTATATTTCAGACTGTCTCCTTCATAATGTGATAATACTTTTATTAACTTCAGTGCGATTGGTGCTTGCATAATCTAACGCTATGTCTACACTGTCTTTATTTTTACAAGAGATAAAGACAAAGATAAATATCAGTGTTAAAATCAAAAATATTTTTGTCTTATTTTGCATGTTTAATAGAATTTGGTTGAACAAAGGTAGACTATTTACCACTGATTATTAAAGAATCATCACATTTTATATTGTAGATTTATTCTTCACATTTTCGCTGAAACTTATTGGAAAGGGAAAAGAGGGTGAAGAGGGAGAGGTTCATCCACTCTTTCATCCAAACAACTTAACAGGATTGATACTTAGAAAATCTTCTACTTTCATACCTCTCTCCAACCACCATTGTTGCCCTTTATATTCTTATTCTTTGTATTTCACAGCCACCGAAACCCTGTAATTGCCCGGAACGGGTGTATAAATGGGTTGGTGGGTAGTCCCTTTGTTTTGCAACTTCTTTTCTGCGATTAGTCTTTTAATATGGCGGTATGCAGTAATTTGTGTCATTCCGCAGAGGTACTGGAAGTCTTTTCGGGTGATAAGTTGGTTTTCTGCAAAATACTTTGTCAATTCCATATCTATCTCCACTTCAGAAAGCCCGGCAGAATGTGGCCTGTATTTCGAACGGTGGAATTCCATATCGGAAAGTTCGGCTTTCAGTTCTTTGTCTGCTTTGAATTTGATTGCTTTCAGTTTAACTTTATGCACTCGCTTATCTTTAGGATCCCGTATTTCTTCTTCGCAGGAAAGAGTTACTTGTAGATATCCCAATCCGTCGATATGCACCTTTTTCCCTTCTTTAAGGCACTGTGCCACTTCGTATTTCAGTTCTTCCAAAGTTGCTGTCACATCAGACGGGCTTAATGAACAGCGATCGTGAATCCGGTAAACCAGTTTTTTCGTATTTACTGTTTCATAACTAATCGGACGCGCATGATATCTTACCTTGTTTTTCTTCTCCTTCGGCATCGGAGTCTTATATAGTTCAAATTGTACTGCCATAGTCTTTCTTTTATCTTTAGATGTTTGTAGATTATCTTCCTGATGTTTCTTAATTTTCTTCTTGATATTTATTATTTATCATTGCTGTGATAAGTACTTATCATTAATGTGATATATACATGTCATTACTGTGATAAGATATTATCATTATTGTGATAAACTATAAATGTCCGCATCAAAGATAAGGTTTAATTAGGAGATAAACAAGAAACAATAAGGTAAAACGCAAGTATTTATAAAATAGAAGGAGTTAAAAAGTTGTAAATCCCATATTCCGGATATTATATTCGCATCCATTAAATACTAAAAACGAAATTTTATGGACAAGAAAAGTGTGCTGCTTTCATTATGGCAGAAGTTTGTAAACCGCTTTTATAAAGCGGAGAGTGTGAAGGATTACTGGAATACGCATCAAAGCCTTCGGTTAGTTGTTATGAAGAGCCTAAAGAGAGAAAGGAGATAAAAGAGAGGGATTCGCTTTCTAAAACGAAACAGTTGACTGAAAGTGTAGACCTTTTCTTGAAATCTCATTATGATTTTCGTTATAATGTTCTGACGGAAGAAACTGAATTTCGTTTATTGGAACGGATGAACGGGGAATTTCAGCCTGTCAATCAACGTGTGTTGAATACGATTTGCCTAGAAACGCATGAGGCTGGTATTGCATGTTGGGATCGTGATTTGTCGCGGTGTATTTATTCCACTCGTATAGCAGAATATCATCCTTCAGGCTGTATTTGGATGAATTGCCGAAGTGGGATGGGATAGACCGTGTGTCTGCATTGGCACGACGGGTTCCGAAAACCCGTTGTGGGAAAAAGGATTCCGTATTTGGATGTTGGGGATGACGGCACAATGGATGGGGGTAATGGGAGATCATGCGAACAGTGTAGCTCCCTTGCTTATCAGTACAGAACAGGGATATTTTAAATCTACCTTTTGTAAGTCTTTACTCCCTCCTGTACTTCGCCGTTATTATATGGATAAGGTAGATTTAACAAGTCAGGGGAATGTGGAGCGTAGACTGGCGGAGATGGGACTTCTCAATTTGGATGAATTTGACAAGTTTTCTCCTGCAAAAATGCCTTTGTTGAAGAATCTGATGCAAATGGCTTCATTGAGCCTATGCAAAGCATATCAGAAAAACTACCGCTCCTTACCTCGTATTGCTTCTTTTATTGGTACGTCTAACAGGAAAGATTTGCTTACTGACCCGACTGGTAGCCGCAGATTTATTTGCGTGGAAGTAGAGCGCCCTATTGATTGTGAAGCGATTGAATATGAACAACTTTATTCACAATTGAAAGTGGCAATCTTGTCAGGTCAGCGTTATTGGTTTACGAAAGAAGAAGAACAGGAATTGCAAAGGAACAATATGGCGTTTTACCGTCAAGGACCAGTGGAAGATGTACTGCGTGCTTGTTATCGATCGGCAGAAAGAGGAGAGGAGTGTGATCTTCTTTCTGCAGCTGATATATTTCAATGTTTAAAAAAGAGGAATCCTGCAGCTATGCGTGGTGCAAATCCGGCAAGTTTGGCGCAAATATTGGTAGCGGTGGGGATAGAACGTAAACATACTAAGTTTGGAAATGTGTATCGGGTGGTACCGATTTGTGGGTAATTATATATTTGCAGATCTGGCTACCAAGCAGATGGAAAATTATGGGCACTAATAGTAGGCGTTCGGGTGAATGGTCGGGTGAAGGATGCCCCTTCACCCGCTATCGCCTTGTGGTAGCGGGTTGTGAAGGGGAAGGAGAATTTGATTGTTTCTGAATCTGTTTGTGTTATTTTCCGGAAAGAGTGATTTCGGCAGCTTCCAATCCTTCTGAAATAGCTTTTAACGTGGACTTCCCTTTGGTTCCGTCGTTTTGCAATACGACAAGGCATTTACCATAAAATGCTTTCCGTTTATTGTCTTTGAAACGTTCCATTGAGTAAGGGGAACCGTTGTCTACGCCTGCGATAGAGATATTTCCGTTGACTTCAAAGCGCACAAGATTATCTGCATTCGGGCAGAGTGTTCCGTCTTTATCCAGTATTTCTACTGTGACGAAACTCAAATCTTTTCCGTCGGCTTTTATCGTGCGGCGGTCGGCTGTCAGGCGGATTTGCGTGGGTTCTCCGGCAGTACGGATTTCTTGTTCGAGTACCATCTGACCGTTTTTGCGGGAAATTGCTTTTACGGTTCCCGGTTCATACTTCACGCGCCAAGAGAGATGATACTCATTCTCTCCTTTCCTTTTTACGCCTTGCGATTTGCCGTTAACCAGCAGTTCCACTTCATCGGCGTTGTTGTAGTAAACCCATATATCGATCTCTTGTCCCTTCTCCCAGTTCCAGTGTGGGAACAAATGGAGAACCTTTTTATTTGTCCACTCCGATTGGTACATGTAGTATACATCTTTGGGAAATCCCGCCAGGTCGATGATGCCGAAGTAGGAACTACGGGCGGGATATTCGTAGGGTGTGGGTTCTCCGATATAATCAAAACCGGTCCAGACGTAGTATCCGGGGATGTGGTCCATTGTTTTCACCATATCCCAGCTTTTTTCGTGGGTACTGCCCCAGGGCACATGGCAATTGTCGTAGGAGGAACATTCTTTTAGCGGACGGTCGAATTTAGCCTTTTCGGCATGAGGGCGGATGAAAATGGAATCCGATGGCATTTCGTAATATCCGCGTGTCATCAGTCCGGAAGTGGATTCGGTAATCAACAGCTTTCGTCCGGGATATTTTTCGTTGAATTTCTCCCAGTTGTGGTTGTTGTAGTTAAAACCGATCAGATCCGGTGCCGGCGATTGGATTAACAGGTTGCGCGGTTCGGTTTCGTTGTTTGCAGTAGAGATGGGACGTGTTAGGTCCAATTTTCGCACGATCTCCGTCAAACGTGTAGTTAATAAGGTATAGGGGTGCTTGTCGCTCTGCTCTTTCACCTCTTCGGGAGTAAGTCTCAACTTAAATAATTGGTTGGCATATTCTACGCTTAGCGTGTCGCCAAAACTATCCGACCATTGTTCCCATATCTCGTTGCCGATGCTCCATGTAAATATGGAGGGATGGTTACGGTCGCGAAGTATAAAATCGGTCAGGTCACGTTCGTACCATTCCAGGAAATCATTGCTGTAATCATATTCCGATTTGGTTTTGCGCCACATATCAAACACTTCATCCTGTACGATAAAGCCCATGCGGTCGCACAGCTCCAACAGTTCGGGTGTTGGCGGATTGTGCGCCGTGCGGATACCGTTGCATCCCATCTCTTTGAGGATTTCCAGTTGACGCTCCAGCGCGCGGTAATTAACGGCAGCACCCAGACATCCCAGATCGTGATGCAGGCACACGCCCTTTATTTTCATGGATTTGCCATTGAGCGAGAAACCCTTCTCTGCATCGAAGGTAAATGTGCGTACACCGGTGGTTGTGTAATAGGTATCGGTAAGTTTGCCGTCCACTCTTAATTCTGTTTTTACCTGATACAGATAGGGCGTTTCGGGCGACCATAGCCGCGGGTTGTCCAGGGCAATGGTTTGCCGACAGATACCAGTGTATTCCGAAGATACACGTAGTGTTTCTACCGTTTTACGTATGGATTTGTTTTGCGCATCCAACAGAGTGGTACTGATTTCTACATCACAGGGAACGGTATTTTCGTTTTTAACGGTTGTGTTTATGACAATGTCGGCCTGTGTGGCTGTTACTTTAGGCGTTGTTACATACGTTCCCCACAGGTCGACGTGTACCGGATTTAGTACGGTGAGCCACACGTTACGATAAATTCCGCTTCCCGAATACCAGCGTGAGTTGGGTTGCCTGCTGTTGTCCGCTTTTACGGCAATTACATTGGGCTCGTCGAATTTGATGTAGGGCGTGAGGTCGTAACGGAACGAAATATATCCGTATGGACGTTTGCCCACCAATTGACCGTTGATATATACTTCAGAGTGCATATATACACCGTCGAAATCGATGCATATCTTCTTGCCCGCCAGTTTCTTACCTATGGTGAAGGTTTTGCGGTACCATCCTGTGCCGCCGGGCAATGCTCCTCCGCTAAATCCTGAAGGGTTCTTTTCGCTGAAATCTCCTCCGATCGACCAGTCGTGGGGAAGGTTCAGGGTTTTCCATGCTGCGTCGTCCAGTTGGGGCGATGAGACATCGGGCATTTCTCCCAAATGGAATCTCCAGCCGTCATTAAACTCGGTTCTACGCTCTTTCTCCTGTACTGTCGCCTGGCAGGCGCTAAGAAACAGGCAAACAAATAATAACAGATATATTCTATTCATATTGATCTTTTTTTAATTACAAATATATTTTTGTAGAGTGATTATCGTATAAGAATAACGTGGAAATGCATATTACTAACATTCCTAGGAGGGGATATTGTTGATACAAAAATAACAGATTAATAGTATATGGGCAATTGTTTGTGAAGAAAGATTCAGATATGATTTATTTTTGAACTCCTTTGAATGATTATCGGACTTCATATCGGACATTATATTAATTCATTCTTTCTCAATGTAACGAAATATAGTGTTGGTCTGTAAATAGACCAATTTGAATGATATGAGTACTTTTATTTGTGAATAAATCCTCAACTTTGTACTGATAAAATATGATTATATAATATAGGGTACAAAATGTTTGATGCAAATGTGAAAAATAAGTTGGAAAGTCTATTTGTTTCTATTTTATTTCTTGTCGTAGCATGTGGTTTGATTGGTTGGACTACTGCTACAACTGATAAACGCTTTCCTGATGATGTTGAAGCTGTATTAAATAAGGCGGGAAGTAACCGACCAGAATTGGAAAAAGCCCTTGCTTATTTTATGGAGAAAGGAGACGAACAAATGTTGCAAGCTGCTTATTTTCTAATAAGAAATATGGATATTCATTATTCGGAGACCTATGTTTGGCAAGACAGGGAAGGAAATAAAGTAGAGTTCAGCGAGTTTGATTATCCCAACTTTGCTTTGGCTGTAGATGCGATTGATTCTATCCGCAAAGAGCGTGGCGGGTTGGAATTTCGTGACACGGTTATCTATGATGTGGAGTCAATAACCGGACAATTTCTGATAGATAATATCCATTGCGCTTTCGAGTCATGGCGTACTTCTAAATTTCGGGATATTCCATTCGATGATTTTTGTGAATATATCCTTCCTTACCGGATAACGGTGGAACCTGTGCAGGAGTGGCGGCAGACTTATCAGAAAAAGTATCGATGGATGACTGAAAGTTTGTGGGAAAACAGTCTTGAGAAAGTTCTTGTTTATGCCGGACTTGATTTTAATATATGGTTTACTTCTACCTGGGGAAAAGAGACTCGAAATGAACCTCTTTCCCGCTTGGGCGCACAACAGCTCTTATTTCGTAAAAAGGGAGCTTGCGAAGATATTGCAGCCTTACAGGTTTTTAGTCTCGTTCTCAAGGAATTCCGGCTTCCTACAATATTATTACCTATTGGGCTACTTCTATGGGTTCTCATTTTGTGAACAATGTTTTTACTGAAAAGATGGACCCGTTGCGATTGGATGTGACAAATAATACAGTTGTAAATCGTGGATTGAATCGTGAACCGGCCAAAGTCTTTCGTGTCACATATTCAAAACGTCCTGAAACAGTAGCCATGCAGGAAGATGTAGAAAATATTCCACCCGGTTATTTACAGATGTGCAACTACGTAGATGTAACTTCCGAATGGTGGGAAACCTGCGATCTTACAGTTTCTTTGTTTGCAGGAAAAAAAGAAAGGATAACTTATGCTTATGTATTCAACTACGGCGATTGGAAACCTGCATGGTGGGGAAAGACAAATGGCGATTCGGTGACGTTTGCTGACATGCCTGTAGGTGCGGTTTTCTTACCGGCATATTACCGGAATGGATGGATGATTCCGGCAGGCTTTCCAGTGATTAATAAAAAGGAAGGAGCGGTATGCCTGAAACCGGATTTGCAACATACAAGGAGTATCGAAATCAATCAGCAGGATAACTATCTGAAGTTTCGTCCGGGCAAGCGGTATGAATTATTTTATTGGGATACAGACTGGGAATCTGCAGGAATACAGATTCCTTCTAAGGAGTCGACGAGAATGGTATTTAAAGATGTACCGTCTAATGCTTTATTGATATTGATTCCGGAATATACAGCCGGAAAAGAACGTCCGTTCATCATCGATGAGAGCGGAGCAAGACATTGGTGGTAAATATAAAGAATAAATCTGATATGAGAAGAATACAGTTGTCTTTAGGCATTGCATGCCTGTTTTTGATGTATTTAACGCCTGTATTGGGTCAGGTAAGTAATTGCGACATAAACGAATTTCCTCCACATATTATCTACCGTATGCAGACGATAGATAATATAATCCGACTTTCGAAACAAAGTTTGCAGAATCTAGGTCTGTACTTTATCCGGCAAGATAGTCTGGCTGCAAATATATTGCATGACAACGGCTTTCATGCATCTCTTACTGAATTTTATCAGACGCCTGTAGACGAATTGCGAGGAATTATTTCCGACTTGGAATTCAATGATTACAAGATTATAATCCGGTCAAACCGTTCTTCTCGACTTCGTGAGATTGTATACTGCAAGGATAAGATCAATCTGAAACCATCGGAAGTTCGTGGTTTGTTACTGTGTAGTGACCGGATAGAAAGAAGGATCGGGCAAAAAGGTTTCCGGCAACGGGAAATGGAATTCCGTTGGGCGGATAGTATTATGGGGCAGGAGAGATTACGTCTTTTCTACCGTACAAAGTATGAAGATAAAATACATAAGACGGTAGCAGAATGGTATAACGGAATGAAGAAGGAACATTGGATTAACGTGCGGGAGGACAGTGTATCTATATGTGCTTCTCTGTTGCGCTTTGAAAGTGAACGTTTTTCCTATTCTGAATATTGGAAAAATGCGGGAACTGCCTCCCTTTATAAAGAAGCGATGGCAACAGATCTGTTTAAAAAGCCCGAAAGTCTGAAACAATGGGAAACTTATAAGAAACTTCCTTCCTGGTCATTGATTCGGGATGTTCTTTATAGTAAAGAGCTGATAGCATTGACAACCGCTCAAGTGGACTCGTTGTTCGGTATTCCCGAACGGCTGGAGCAGTTGAAAGAAGAAAAGAAGAGACAGAAAGAAAAATATCTCCAAAGAGGTTTGGAATATTCTCTGGTGAAAGAAGTGCTCACACCTGTGCAAATAAATGTGGTATTGAAAGAAAAATACGGAAATGAAATGCGGCAGAGTGTGGAAAAAGACCTGGAAACACTTGAAAAAAATGGCCTGCTTCAGGGGAGAGATGCCGGAATAATATCGAAAGAGTTGTTGGATTATAAATTGAACCTAAAGATTGCCAATGTATTGGTAGAGTTAGAAAAGTCGCGAGAACATGTATTTAAGCGTTATGATTTGGAAAATAATAAACCGGTACTGATACGAAAGCTGGAAGAAATACGGAAGCTGGAGAAAGAAAAGAAGAAGGTGCAGTTTTAATAGTCATCATTAATTAAATACAAACAAAATGGATGCGATTAGGAAGCCGGTAGAGAAAATGCTCGTATTACTTTTAGCTATTTATATCATTATGTTACCTTTTATGTTCGGTATGTTTGCCGGGTATCAGGTGTTGACGTTTTCCGTCATTTATCTTTCAATGTGTGTGTTTGTGTCCGTTGTCTGCTATACCGGGCAGCGTGTCACTTTGACATGGATGGATATGGCTGTGTTACTGCTTTTCATTTACGAATGGCTTCATGTCGCAATCATCAGTGACGGGCAGGTAGACGTATTGGTTTATTATGAGTGGATGGCATTGGGAATGATCTATTTGCTCTCAAGAATGATGGCGGGCTGTTCAGGTCTATTGTTCATGCTACCGTTTGCTGTTGCTTTGTCCGGAGGGCTGCAAAGCCTTGTTGGTTTCTTGCAATATGGGGGAGCTTTAAAAAGTTCAGGTGAAAACTTTGTGTTGACAGGATGCTTTGGCAATCCCGGCCCTTTGGGTGGATATTTGGCTGTTTCTTTAGTGTCTGCTATTTATTTGTTGATGCAGAAGAAAGGTCTTGCGTGGAGAATAATCGGTATTATATTGTCTTTGCTTGTCGGAGTGATGCTGGTTTGTTCGGATTCCAGAGCCGGATGGCTGGCTGCCCTAGTTCCCGGTCTTTATTTATTGTATAAAGTCCGGTTGTTCGATATTAAAAACAGGACAAGTAAAAATGTACTTTGTACCGCATTGATTATTTTGTGCATAATTATAGTAGCTGCACTCTATCAATATAAGAAAAAATCTGCCGATGTCCGTTTGTTAATATGGACAGTGGGTGTTGAAATGCTTGCCGAGGCTCCTTTGTGCGGACATGGAACAGGAAGTTTCGCTAAGGAATACATGGAATATCAGGCCAGGTATTTTGAACGTCATCCGGATTCCGTATATGCTTCTCTTTCTGATAATAATACGCAGGCTTTCAATGAACTACTGACCGTATTATGTGAACAGGGGGTGATAGGTGGATTGCTCATACTGTTTCCTGTCGGCATAACGTTCTTCGGGAAAAAAGGGACATTTGGAATACGTGGTTTATTGCTTTCACTTTGCGTCTTTTCCTGTTTCTCTTATCCGGGAGACATTTTTCCTTTAAAGGCTTTCTTTCCATTATTTTTAGGAACTATTCCCTGTGACCGATTGGTTGGCTTTTCGGTAAAAAAGAAAGTGTTTGCATTGCTTTTTCTTCTTTGCTTATGTCCGTTATTTATGTTGAGCATTAGGACTAAGAATCTGTATGAGACAGCTTTCATTCAATTAGAGCGAAATAAACCGCAAATTATTTTGCTCTATAATAAAGAATATATGTCCCGTTATTTGCAGTTGTTGTTGGAACATAAAGAATATGGAGAGTTTGTCCGCTTGGCAACGGATGTCAGTTTCCCATTTATGACCTCGATGCTCAAATGCGACATCGGAACATGCTATATGCGAATGGGAGAGTATGAAAAATCGGAAACAGCTTTAAGGTCTGCCTATTGGATGGTCCCTTCTAAAGTATTGCCCAAATATTTACTGTTTACCCTTTATCGTGATGCCAGGCATTTTGAGAAAGCCTGTGATAAGGCAAAAGAAATTTTATCTCTGAAAGTCCCGAAAGTAGGTTCTATTTATTTGGCGGCACGTGCAGAAGCAAGGACTTTCCTGCAATCAGACGTTTGTCGGGAAAAGCGACAGAGTGAAATAAAATGAATTTCCGGAAATTAATTATATCTAACTCAAGTATTAATTTAACTTTTATGCTTATGAAACACAAGAATTTGTTTCGATTGTTTTTTATCTCCTTGCTTCTGTCTACCTTTTGGAGCAGTTGTCTGGACGATCCTTTAGATTGCGTTCAGCCCGGCATGGATACTCCTGCGGGTAGCTTGCCGCTATGCGTGAATATTTTGAATCTACTTCTCCTGCTTTGCGTCAGGTCAGCTTAGGTTCATCTGCCCGTAGCCGTGTCAATTCTTCTCCCTGGAGTTCCTATGACATTTCTCCTAATTGGGATAAGGCCCGTGTTTGGGAATCTTATAAAAAGACTTATGTGGAGGTACCTTTGAAAGGTGACGGTGTTTTCCGTTCTTCTATCATTGGTTCCGGTCGTCGTAATAAGTCCTATCCGGCACGTAGTTTTCTGATACTGACGTTGGACAATGTAACGGAAGATATTCATTACCATGTGGCTACCACCGTGTTGGAGACCCGCGGTCGTACCAAACCCAAAGAGGAGGATTTCCAATATGTGGGTAATGCCGATTTTAACGGTTTCCTGATTTTCTCCAGTGTGAGCGGTAGTTTCCTGAAAGGTTTTCATATTCATGGTGGGAAGTCTCATCTGATTTATATTGGTTCTCCCAGGGCAGCTACCCGTTCGTCTGAACCTTCTTCACGTTCGTATCATTTAATGCTCACTCCTTCTGTTGTTCGTTATTCTTATGATGAATCCGGTGGTGGCGGTGGCATTCAAAGTGGTAATTACAAGTATTGTCAGAATTGTTGGAGATTATATAATGTTGATAAAAATTCCGAGTGCCCTTATTGTGGTGGCGGTTCTGGTGGTGGTAATTCTGGTGGTGATTCCGGCGGTGATTCCGGTGGTGGTGATTCCGGCGGTGATTCCGGTGGTGGTAGTTCTGGTGGCGGTGAAACAGGTGGTCCCATTTATTGTCCTTTCTGTAATCAGCCTATGATATCACCCTTGGCAGTTGCCTAATGGTTGCGAAGTTGAGATAACTCCTCCTGAAGGCGACCTAGTTTATTGTGAGATTTGTGGTGTCGTATATGATACGGGTCGTTATCGGAGTTGTCCTAATGGTTGTGAGGTTTTTTATTGTGATGTCTGTGGCAAGTTCCCTTGTATTTGTTTCAATGACGCTTGTGAACGTTGTGGTAGTATCACTTGCCCCGGTCCTTGGTTCTGTTCGGAACGTGAGTGTACGGGTGAGAAGTGTAAGGTCTGCGGAGGATATAAAGCAAGTACGCGTAGCGGTTCGGATTGTCCGGTGTGTATGTGCGAAGAAAATCCAGATATGGACGAGGCGCTAAAGAGTAAAGTGAAATTTTCCGTTAATAGTTCTAAGATAACGATGTTGCAACCGTATGGATTGAAAGTGGGGCTTCTTGATAGATTGCAGACAACCAAGATAGAATATTGGATAAAATGGGAAGATATGGTGGATACTGATCAAGGTTGGCTGTTGCAAGAAGGTAATTCTTTGAAATGTGATGTTTCTGCCATACGTCCCGGTTGTTTTAAGGTCTTTGCTGTTGTTACACTTTCAGATAATACCGTTATTACAACGGATTTAAAAGACATTGAGGTTCGATACCCTCATGCAGACAAGGATATCGCCAATTCTCCGGTTGTGAAGGCTAAAATGGAAGAGGTCTGGCAGGCTACCAAGAATGCTATGACTACGACACATAGACAGGAAAAAGGTTGTTGGATTTATTTGAATACATTGACTGGTCAATATGAGTTTGGAGATATTGATAATGGTCCCTTGGTCGAAAATAACGGAAAGGATGGTGGTCATATTTCTCCTTCTGTTCCTAAGAAAGTAAAGCAGTCGGAATCTCCTTTGGAACATGGGTACTATCGAGTCGCTTACCTTGGTCGAAAATAACGGAAAGGATGGTGGTCATATTTCTCCTTCTGTTCCTAAGAAAGTAAAGCAGTCGGAATCTCCTTTGGAACATGGGTACTATCGAGTCGCTTACTTTCATACTCACACTCCTTGGAAAAATTGTCCTGAAAACTCGAGGCGTCCGGTAGGTCCTTCTGATAAAGACCGTGAGTGGGGCAGCGATAGCAAGAATGCTCCTTTATTCGTGTATGATTACAAGGGGAAATATGACTTATATACGGAAACTTGTTTACTTTTGGGTGGTCATGAGTTGAATGATCCTGCCGAGGTTGTTTATGTGGGTATAGATAGATGCCGGACTCCGCGTAATGCCTATGAATATTAACTATTAATTTAAAATAAGGAAAGCATATGAGAAAGTTTGTATTGTTATTCAGTTTTTTAGTAAGTTTTGTCCTGACCTCTTATAGTCAGAATTTGGATTCTATTCCGAAATCCAAACGTAATTCTCTGTTGAAATCAATGGCAACAGCCATTGTTATGAAACATGGTCCGGAATATTATCGGGATGAGATAAAAATTAAACGTATTGTTATGCTTGATCACCCTAATATGCACAAAATAGACAAGCAGCATATAGGTGAACCTGTTTATCAGGTCATTTTTCTATATGACAGCCGTAAAGAACGTTTTGAAATGAAATTTGCAGCAAGTGTGACTTTTTGGGGAATTACAGGTAAACCTCGTGATGTTACTTTTGGTAATGGCATAGGTCTGAGTTTTGATATTCCCGCAGATAAAAATCAAGATTTTAAAAACAGTTATGATCCTCTTCCTTTAAAAAAGAAGTAAGGATGAATAAATAAAGTAATCTGCCATTCTAATATTGTGATGGATGGCAGATTACTGATTGGATAATAATGTTTTGAGAGTATGAAAAGTTTGATAGTTTTGTTTTTAATAAGTTTGTTTTCTCTGTCACTTTATTCACAGAATTTGGATAGCATGTCTGTTTCAAAACGTGATTCAATGTTAATAAATATAGCAAAAAGTGCTGTGAAGAAATATGCTCCGGGTTATTTTCGTGAATATGGAACACCAGAGATAGAAAGATATATTTGGGATGGGGAAGAGGATTTGGAATTTGGAGAACGACTAGGACGATCTGTTCTTCGTGTGACATTCTCTTATGATGAAAGTAAGGATTATTTTGGTTATGGTTTTTCTGCAATGGTTGATATTTGGGGGGATGATGGGACATTAAAAGGAGTTATGGGTGGCCATGGCTTTGGTCGTAGGATTAGCGTGCATGAAGCTAACTCAAAGGATAAAAATATAGAGATTGTTCCTTATGTAGAACGTAAACGGCCAGAGAGACACTAACGAAAAGTGGAAAGGGAAAAACTGAAAATGATAGTCCATTATCAGTCTGGGACGACCAACGTAAGTGTGGAGGAATATATAAAGTTGATAATGAACCGATCGTTCCGTAATATAAGACAATAGCCCTAGTCTTTTAAGGTAGTAGGGTGCGAACTAGCAATGGAAGTGACGTTTCTCATTTCCATTGCTACTTTTATTAAGTGTTTCTAAAAAGTGAATTGAGGTGTGAGGATATGAGGTATGCTTATAACGTTAATGATAGTTTTCCTTCTCCTCTACGAATATCTAGTTTTCTACTGATGTGTTGGATGAATGATATATAAGCAATAATTTATAGGGGATGATTTAGGAATGATGTATTTTTGAACTTCTTTGAATGATTATTAGACTCCATATAAAGTCGTATACCAAAGATTTGGAACTTTTTGAATGATTAGAATACCCGTTTCTCTATTATTTTTAAGAACTTTGCCACTGTGAATTAGCTCGATGACTTACGTTGGCTATAAATTTAAAATTAATAATAAAAAAGAATAGACATGAATTACACAAAAATGAAATTTGGTTTAAAGAAAGGGATAGTGGGTGTATGCATCTTGGGAGCAATACTATTGTTTACTACCCCGCTTTCGGCACAAACGAATGGTAAATCCGGTAAAGGATTATACGAACTGTTTAGTACTAAACTGCCGGATGGGGCACAATGGGTAAAAGATAATAAGTATGTTCGGAAAGGAGGGTACTCAAAGAAGACAGAAAACTATATATATGTAGGAGCTGCTAAAAGTCCCGCAGAAATGACAGGTTTATCCATCCCTATCCGAGAAAACCCGGGACCGGGTGAATATCGTTATATTACTTTTGCCTGGGTGAAATGGGGGGGAGAACAGATTGGAATGAAATTTCATGTTTCCGAAAAGTCAGCCAGTCAAAAAGGAAAGAAATATGATTTTACTTATATCGCCGGAGAACCAAAAGATTTGATAAACCAGTTGAAAGGTCTGGATCTTGGTGATAAGCCTGGACACTGGATGGTGATGACACGCGACCTTTGGAAGGATTTCGGTAATATTACTTTAACCGGTATATCATTTATCTGCCCTGAAAAACGGGATGCGGGTTTTGATGAAATCTTTTTAGCAAAAACGCAGGATGATATAAAAAATGCTCCGAAAGTACTTCCGAGTGAGGTTGCTACTGTTGTTCCGGCAGTGGAGGAAGATGATGAGTTGATGTATGATGAGGCTGCATCAGATAGTATTGCTGCTGATCAGGGGGTACAAATCGACTGGGGAGCACAGATTAAGGCAGGTGGTACAATGATGTATCCATTATATTTGTTGGGATTGATTGCTCTTGTAATTGCAATTCAGAGACTGATAACTTCGCGTCAAGGTCGTCTGGCTCCGAAACCTTTGTGCAAAAGTGTCAACGAATGTTTGGCAAATGGAGATTTGAAAGGAGCATTGGCTGCTTGTGACAAATATCCTTCTACACTAGCCAACTCACTACGTTTTATTTTTGAGCATGTGAAAGCCGGGCGTGAGGCTGTAAGCCAGACGGCAGGTGATATGGCTGCACGTGATATTCGTACACATTTGGCACGTATATATCCTCTTTCTGTTATTGCTTCATTGGCTCCGTTGATTGGTCTGTTAGGTACTGTTGTAGGTATGATAGAAGCATTCGGCCTGGTTGCTTTATATGGGGATGAAGGTGGTGCTTCTATTTTGTCTGATTCTATCTCCAAAGCATTGATAACAACTGCTGCCGGTTTGATTATAGCTGCTCCTGCCATTGCTTTATACTTTATTATCAAGAATCGTATCATGCGTATGGCTTCACTGGTAGAGGTAAAAGTGGAAGAAGTGATTACCAAATTGTATCTGGACAACAAGGAGGAAAAGAATGAGACTGAATTATGATGACGATGATAAGGTAGAAGTACAAATGTCTCCTTTGATAGACTGTGTGTTCTTGCTGCTCATTTTCTTTTTAGTAACTACGATGATGAAAAAATGGGAAATGCAGATTCCGTTAACGCTTCCTACAATGACTTCAAGCCTTTCCACTACACGGGCAGGCGAGGAAGCGGTGATTATCGCAGTAGACGAAAAGAAGAATGTGTATCAGGTAGTAGGACATGATGCCTATTCGGGGGAAAGTACTTACTTGCCTGTAAAAGATTTAAGCGCTTTTCTTTCTGAATTACGCAATAGTCGGGGAGTGGAAACAAATATCGATGTGACGGCCTATCGCACTGTACCGGTAAGCACAGTAATAGAGATATTCGACCAATGTCAAATACAGGGGTTTACACATACACGTGTACGCCTTGGAAGCAAACCCTATTAAGCCTATGAGACTATCATTATTTAATAACGAGGACGAACCGGAAGTTTCTATGTCTCCTTTAATCGACTGTGTGTTTCTTCTGCTTATTTTCTTTCTGGTATCTACCATGACGAAAGTGAAAAATAGGGATATTCCCGTTGATCTGCCAACTTCACAATCGGCCGTTAAATTGAAGCCGGATGATAAGCAGGCTATTGTAGGATTGGATGCCGATGGTAATTTTTATTGGGACGGGCAACCTTGTTCTACCAATTTTATGATGGAACAGTTACGACAGACATGTATCATTGACCCGGGAAAGCGTATTCGCATTGATATGGACAGGCATACTCCGTTCGGACGTTTTGTAGAAGTGATGGATGCTTGCCAGTTTTATAACTTAACTAATATAGGAATCAGGACGTATGACGAAAACTACAACAGGGAGTAGCCGTCTGACGGTTATACTATCATGGATGATAGCATTGATTTGTTTTGTGGGTGGAGCACTCTATATTTGGAAGATGCCGTCTCCGGATCAGGAGGCGATGGATTTGCAAATGAAACAGCAGAAAAATCAAAAGTCCAGGAAGAGTTTGACGGAAAAGGTAAAACAGGAACAGGCACAACGGGCACTACCTGCTAATTATGCCAGACAGTTGGTAGAACAGTCGGAAGTTTTGGTAAAGAAGAATCTGGAAGAGCAGGTGAAGAAGTTTCAAACGATGGCTGAAACAATGAGACGGCGTAAAGACGATATGTTGGCGAAAGTGGAAAAAAGAAAATTGCCATGGGGAGCACCTGCTGATGCGAATGATACATCGAAAGCGCGGGCTATTCCTCAAGCAGGAAATCCGTCAGCCAATGCTTCTGTAGAAGAACTTTATGCTGTATTACGTGACTATGAGGCTGAAATTCAACAAAGTCATTTGGCCGTGAGTGCTGCTAAACAGTCTTTATCCAAGGGACAGTCGTTTCCTGAAGTGTATAGTTCTTTGAAAGCGGGTAATTCACGTATGCCGAGTTTTGATGAATTGATAAGAATGCAGTCAAGGGATAGTGAGTGGGCAACTTCGGCAGGCAGTAATGCTAGTGGAGGATTGGAAATAAAGAGCACTGCTGATTTGAATAATTATCGTGGGTTGCTCGGACAAGCTACTCGTCAGGCAGGGTTGGCACAATCTCGTTTGGAAGGGTTGTTTGGGGCAGTTCGTCAGGCTGGTAATCCTGGGAGCGGAATGAGACAAGGTAATGGCAGCCCGGGGAATGGAGGCTCTGGAGGTAATGGTAGCGGTAATGGAAATGGAACTGGTATGGGAGGAAGTGGAGAAGTTTCTGCTTCCGGAGGCGGAAAGGGAACATTCAGTGCTTATTCAGGATCGAAGTTGAGCAAGGAAATGGTGAAAGCACAAGCGTTGCCCGGACGGCGTTTCTCTAAAGATGCAGAACGTAAGGGATGGCTCTATATCAATACATGGTATATGATTGGACCGTGGGAGAGCTTCGGTCGAGAGGATTTTTCCATCGTTCATCCACCTGAAGTTTCTATTGACTTTGATGCTGTATATACTGATGGGCAGATAGGAACAGGAATTGCGGAAACGGATTCCGATCCGCTAAAAGTTATCGGAGACGAGGTTCAGCTTGACGGGACGCTACGTTGGAAGTTTATGCAGAGTGAATCGATGCACAATGTCCCACCTGTGACTACCGGACATTCAACTTACTATGCTTATACCGAGCTTTATTTTGATGAAGCTACGACGATGCTGGTAGCTATCGGTACGGATGACAGCGGGCGTGTATGGATTAACGGCAAGGATGTATGGCGTGACTATGGAACCAGTTGGTATAATATTGATGAACATATCGCTCCTTTTCAGTTTCGACAGGGGTGGAATAAAGTTTTGGTCCGGCTGGAGAATGGAGGTGGCGGGCCGTGTGGGTTTAGTTTTTTGATTATTCCCCAAAATAAATAGATAGATGTGTGTTTAAATAGAAAGATTGTTTAAGGATTAATTATTGGTAGAAGTTATGTGAAGGCTTTATGTGCCTTCCATAACTTTCTTTTTATGAATTTGATAGAACATGGTACATATAGGTCAGTTGATACAAAAAGAATTATACCGTCAAAATCGGTCTATTACTTGGTTTGCGGAGCAGCTATGTTGTTCTCGAAGTAATATTTATAAGATTTTCTCTCATTCCGATATCAATACTATGTTACTTTTCAAAATATCAGTGATTCTTCATTGTAACTTTTTTCGGTATTATTCGGAGTCTTTAGAGGTTATTGAAAAAATGTAAACTTTTTGGGTACATAATTTCCTCTTTGATTCCATTTATTCTCTTTATCTTGTGCCCATTCATCAAAAGAATATATTAAATTGATTGTTTGACCTTCTAAATTAGTACTATAATGAGAATATTAATATGGGGAATGATGTTATTCACAAGTTTACATGTCTATTCGGCTACGTTACCCGGTCTTAAAGGCAATCTAGCAGACAAGATTCATCCATCTTTGAAGATGGCGTTGTTAAAGGAGGAGATGATTTCCGATACTTCTTATATCTCACTTTTGGAAATAAAAGCGATCGAAAAACTGGAATTGCAAACAGACTTTCGTGTTTGGGATAGACAATCCAGAAAATCTTGTAGCTTTAAGATTAGTTCGTTGGAAGGGCTTGAATACTTTACTTCTTTGCGATACCTTGAGATAGAAGGGAGACGGCGTGATACCATTTTGCATATTCCTTCATTTTCCGTATTTAAAGAGTTGCGTGAACTGAAAATCAAAGACTTTTATCTACCTGCTGTAGATGTGGGCGGTTGTCGGGACCTGGTTTCTTTCACTTGTACTGGTTGTGGTTTGGAAACATTGGATTTACGGAAAAATATTTATCTGCAGAAGCTGGATTGCTCTTTTAATAACTTATCCACAGTAGACTTGAGTCGCAATCGCCGACTTCAATCTGTGATTCTTAAACGACAGACTGCTTGGGGAGTACTTGATGGAGATGAAAGACCCGGCGTTTTGGTCAAATTGTTGCTCCCGGATAACAGACATGCTAAAGAGGGGGTTCTGAAGCTGGATTGTTCAAGAAATAGATTGGAGAATCTGGATATAGGCCGCCTACCTTATTTAAAACAATTGAATTGTAGTTGGAATAAATTAAAAACATTGGATGTGTCGTGTAATACGGAATTGCGGGAGTTGGATTGTGCTGGAAATTATATAGGCGAATTGAACTTGAATCAAAACTTCCAATTGGAGTCGCTTGTATGTGGGCAGCAAGGATATACATGGATACGCAACCGTAATGAAGATTACCGTCTGTTGAGAAAATTGTCACTTCCACGTCAAAAAGAAAATGAAGCGGGCATTTATCTCCGTAAGCTTTCGATAGCGGAAGTAGGAAAGGAAGCTATTCCTGTATTTAGTGAATTTCCTTATTTGAAGGAACTGAATTGTGAAGATAATGAATTGGAGAAGATTGATTTGAGTGCTAACAAGGAGTTGGAAATTTTGAATTGCAGTGGGAATCAGATTGCGCAGTTAGATTTCAGCTCAAACAGGAAGTTGCATTCATTAAACATTGAAGGATGCCCTTTACGCTCGTTGGATTTGATAATGACGGTTATAAAGAATATCAAATGTGATTCTTACGAACAAAGAAAGTCATTGTTAAAACGTCATGCTATCCGCTCTTTAATTCTGATACTGAAATTACCCGAGGGGTATCACGCCGAAACAATTGATTTCAGAAGAGCCGGTGGCGGGGCATATTTCCGGTATAATTCGGAGTCTATTGCTTTACCGCCCCAGTATATAAGGTTGGTAGTCTCGACAAATTATAAGAAGTAATGTGTTTTTGGTAAGATGAAAGAAGGTAAGCAAAAGTGCCGGATATTGAAGACAATCCGGAAGCAGATAGCAGAAGCGAATGACATAAAGCTTGTAACATCTAAATGTAGATATCGGGGGGATTGTCTAGGTACATGTCCTAAATGTGAAGCTGAAGTCCGCTATTTAGAAGAGCAACTCCTTTTTCGTCAAAGAATAGGACTGGCTGTCAAGATAGTAGGTGTTTCGTTGGGAATGTCTACTATGGGGACTACTTCTTTATATGGACAAAAGGTGGGAGAAGATAGTTTGAAGAACGATTGTACTATGCTTCCACAAGTAGAGGTCGTAGGATGGAAGGCTGTTAGAAAAGTTTCGGTTGCAGGAGGAATTGTCCTTGTTTCACAAGATAAACATTCTGTTTCTGTAGAAGGAGTAGTAATGGATAAATGCGGTCATCCGATAATAGGAGCAGAAATTGTTGAAAAAGGAACAGCTCATAGGACGCTCTCTGACCTCAATGGGCGGTTCATCCTTCAAATATCCGGAAAGAGAGCAGTTTTGAAGGTTAATTACCCCGGTATGAAAACGAAGAGTGTGAGAGTAAGGAAGAGAAAGGTTAAAGATATAAAAGTAGTGTTGCATAAGAGTCGCAGAGTATTGGACGAAGTATTATAAAAATAATAGAATATGAATATAGTATTATTGAATTTTGTTTGGAGCGGTGTTATTATAGGAGAAAGCTTTATTCGTTTTTGGTATATAATACCGGCTACCATTATTATTGAAATGGTAATAATTAAGTTGATGACTTCTCATCTGTGGGGAAAATCATTACTTATCTCTACAGTTGGAAACTTGGTTTCTGGAATTATTGGGACTATTGTTATAGGATGTGCCAGTATATTAATTGATTTTCTGTTTGGCTCGGATTTCTTTCCGACTATGTTCATTACTTGGATTCTGATGTTTGCCGGAAGTTTCGGGCTTGAATACTTGACAGTGAGATGGATCTTTAAAGATAAGAGCCGGGCATTGATGTGGGCGATACTTAGTGGAAATGTTTTGAGCTATTGTTTCATTGTAATTTCTTTGCTTGTTAAATATTGGATTAAATAAAAGTTTGAAAGTTATTAATTTGTATGCTTTATAACAAAGATATCTGATAGTTCTTTCTCCAAAAAGACAATTTTTTATATATTGAATGATTTTTGTACGGTTTTGACGCATTTTAGAACCTTTCTGTCTTAAAAAGGATGCATCTTTGTTTCCTGAATAATAACCACGAAAAACTGTATAATTAATGAACTTTAGAAGATTTTCTTTTTGGGTATTAAGCTGTGTGTTCAGTATTAGCATGGCAGGATGTAAATCAGGTAAAAGTAACAATCAGAAGGAAGCAATTACCGATAGTGTATGGACAAAGTCAAAGGTTATTGAGACTATTAAGAAGGTAAATGACTATTGGCAGGCGGAGAATCCAGAACCGGCATTTGCCTTTTGGCATCCGGCTGCTTATCATACCGGAAATATTGCAGCTTATGAAGTAACCGGTAATGAGACTTACAAGAAGTATTCGGAAGCATGGGCTGAAAAGAACCAATGGAAGGGGGCTACTTCTGATGATAAATCCAAGTGGAAATATAATTATGGTGAAACGATGGAACATGTTCTCTTTGGAGATTGGCAAATTTGCTTCCAGACTTATATTGACTTGTATAACATGGACCGTGAGCCGGCAGAGTATAAAATAGCCCGTGCCAAGGAAGTGATGGAATATGAAATGTCAACTCCCAATAATGACTATTGGTGGTGGGCAGACGGATTGTATATGGTAATGCCGGTGATGACCAAACTTTATAAGGTTACAGATAATCAGCAATATTTGGATAAACTCTATGAGTACTTTACTTATGCTAAAAACCTCATGTATGATGAGGAAAGTGCCCTGTTTTATCGCGATGGAAAATATATCTACCCGAAACATAAGACAAATCAAGGATTGAAAGACTTTTGGTCTAGGGGTAACGGTTGGGTGTTTGCTGGTTTGGCGAAGGTTTTGCAAGACTTACCCGAAAATGATGTACATCGTACTGAATATATTACCATATACCAAGCTATGGCTAAATCATTGGCTGCTGCACAACAGGAAGAAGGATACTGGACCCGTAGTTTGTTGGATCCGGTGCAGGCTCCGGGACGTGAAACAAGTGGGACAGCTTTCTTTACCTATGGGTATCTTTGGGGGGTGAATAATGGATTTTTGGATAAATCAACTTATGAACCTGTTATAAAACAAGGTTGGAAATACTTGACTGAAATAGCCTTGCAACCCAATGGAAAGATAGGCTATGTACAACCAATTGGTGAAAGGGCAGATCAACATAAGAATGTCGGACCGGAAACGACTGCGGACTTTGGGGTAGGAGCTTTCCTGTTGGCGGGTTCTGAAATGGTGAAATATCTGAATAATTAAAATTGTTTTTTATATTTGAATGTAATGATGAAAAATAAAAATATCCTGGTCTTTATTTTATTGTGTGTGTTCAGCACAGTAACTTATGCTAAAAAGGGGAAGGTAGAAAAGGAAATCAGTGACCGTGAATATTGGGCACAGATGGCATATAAGATTGCTGCTCCTGTATTGAGTAATATGAGCAAAGGGGAGTTGAAGAAAAATATGCAGGTAGAGATCAGTCCAACATGGGATGGACGCAGTAAGGATGTGACCTACATGGAGTGTTTCGGGCGTCTGATGTCTGGTATTGCTCCCTGGCTTTCTTTGCCGGATGATGATACGGAAGAAGGTAAAATGCGCAAGCAATTGCGTGAATGGGCTTTGAAGAGTTATGCACATGCTGTTGACCCGGATAGCCCTGATTATCTTTTATGGAGAAATGAAGGGCAGCCTTTGGTGGATGCGGCTTATATTGCCAGTAGTTTTCTTCGTGCTAAAAAGCAGCTTTGGGAACCATTGGATGACGTGACAAAACAACGATATATTAAAGAATTTCAGTTGTTGCGTCGGATTGATCCTCCATACACAAACTGGCTATTGTTTTCAGCTATGATTGAATCTTTTCTGATGGAAGCCGGAGAACAATACGATTTGTTCCGTATTCATACAGCTGTTAGAAAAGCAGAAGAGTGGTATGTAGGTGATGGCTGGTATTCGGATGGAGAAACTTTTGCATTCGATTATTATAATAGTTATGTGATTCAACCTATGTTTGTACAAGTAATGCAGACTGTGAACGATCATAAAGTAATATTGCATGACCGTAGTTTGGAGATGCAAAAGAAAACAGAAGATTTGGCTAAGAAACGCATGCAGCGTTTCGGAATGATTTTGGAACGTTTTATATCTCCTGAAGCATCTTTTCCGGTATTCGGTCGTTCGATGACTTATCGTTTGGGAGTTTTTCAGCCATTGTCAATGCTTTGCTGGAAAGAAATGCTGCCCGAAGAACTTCCGGAAGGCCAGGTACGTAATGCTTTAACTTGCGTCATGAAACGTTTGTTTGCTGTTGATGGTAATTTCAATGAGAAAGGATTTTTGCAATTAGGCTTTGCCGGGCATCAGACCGGGCTAGCGGATTGGTATAGTAATAATGGAAGTATGTATATTACGTCAGAGGTATTCCTTCCATTAGGACTTCCTATTAATCATTCCTTTTGGACTTCAGCTCCTCAAGATTGGACTTCCCAAAAGGCATGGAGTGGGCATGAATTTCCCAAGGATCATGCAATACATTATTAAATGAAGAAATTTTTATTTACTATAGGACTGTTGGCTGTCTCTTTTGCAACTCTGTGGGGACAATTCAAATATGTGAAAGTGGATGCGCCATTTTCAATGAAGCCAATAAAAGAGTTTATATATCCTGATCAAGATTTCTCCATTGTAAATTATGGTGCTGTAAAAGGAGGAGAGGCGGATGTTTCTGATGCAATTGCGGGTGCTATAGCTGCTTGTAATCAGGCAGGAGGCGGGAGAGTAGTTATACCTGAAGGAGAATGGTTGACCGGACCAATCCATTTCAAGAGTAATGTAAACTTGTATTTGGCTGAAGGGGCAGTACTGCGTTTTACGGATAGTCCTTCTCATTATTTGCCAGCCGTAATGACGTCTTGGGAGGGGATGGAATGTTATAACTATTCACCTTTGATTTATGCTTTTGAGTGCAAGAATGTGGCTATTACAGGGACAGGTATGTTAAGGCCGAAGATGGATTGTTGGAGAAAGTGGTTTGCCCGTCCTAAGGCTCACATGGATGCACTTAGAAAGTTGTATACGATGGCGTCCAAAGATGTGCCTGTTGAAAAACGGCAGATGGCTGTAGGCGAGAACCATCTTCGTCCGCATCTGATACATTTTAATCGTTGTGAGAATGTGCTGCTTGATAGCTTTAAGATTCGTGAAAGCCCATTCTGGACGATTCATATGTATATGTGCAATGGTGGAATCGTACGTAATTTGGATGTTAAAGCGCATGGGCACAATAACGACGGTATTGATTTGGAGATGACTCGTAATTTTTTAGTAGAGGATTGTACCTTTGACCAAGGTGATGATGCAGTGGTAATTAAGGCCGGTCGTAATCGTGATGCCTGGAGACTGAACACTCCGACTGAAAATATTGTAATTCGTAATTGTAATATTTTGGAAGGACATACTTTATTAGGGATTGGCAGTGAGATTTCAGGTGGTATTCGCAATGTGTATATGCATGATTGTAAGGTTCCACAATCTGTACGACGACTTTTCTTTGTGAAGACAAATCATAGGCGAGGAGCGTTTATTGAGAATATTCACATGGAAAATATAAGAACCGGGCATGTGCAACGTGTACTAGAAATAGATACAGATGTGCTCTATCAGTGGAGAGAGCTTGTTCCTACTTATGAAGAACGTATTACTCGTATTAATGGTATTTATTTGAGAAATGTGATTTGTGATTCTGCTGATGCAATATATGAGTTAAAGGGGGACGCTAAATTACCTATAAGGAATGTAGTTATAAAAGACGTACATGTGGATAAGGTAAAAGATTTTGTAAAAAAAGTCCATAACGTTAAGAACGTAAAGGAGGATAATGTGGCGTACGGTTCATTGAGGGAATGAATGGCTATTGTATTATGATGACAGATTTAAAAAATTACACTAACTAACCTTTATTATATATGTTGGTCCCGTCGATATTGTAAAATGTATTGGCGGGATTTTTTATAATGAATAAAAAACACTGCAAAAAAGCAATATTTAGGCTGTGTTGAATGAATATTGTCCTGTTTTGACTGATTTGAAGACTTTTGTGTGAGAAGAATATCTCATCTTTGCATCAGATTTAGTTTTCAATAGGTAATAGTTTTAGTTTTTAGGGTAATTGAATGAGATTGGTTTTCAAATTCGCTGTCGGTCTTAATGGGAACATTAGCCGATGGTGAATTTATAAAAGAGATTAATGTATCATGAAAACAATAGATTAGAAAATGAAGAAACCTTTATTGTATTTGCTTATTTTATTAGTGACTATTTTCAGCACTTCCTGTTCCCAATCTTCAAAGGAGAGATTTGAAATAGGGGACAAGACATTTTTACTTAACGGAAAACCGTTTGTGGTAAAAGCAGCCGAAATTCATTATCCCCGTATACCAAAAGAGTATTGGGAGCATCGTATCAAAATGTGTAAGGCATTAGGTATGAATACCATTTGTCTTTATGTCTTTTGGAATTTCCATGAGCCGGAAGAAGGAAAATATGACTTTACCGGTCAAAAAGATATTGCGGCTTTCTGCCGGCTGGCGCAGGAAAACGGAATGTATGTGATCGTTCGTCCCGGGCCGTATGTTTGTGCAGAGTGGGAGATGGGTGGATTACCTTGGTGGTTGTTGAAGAAGAAAGACATCAAACTTCGTGAACAGGATCCGTATTATATGGAGCGGGTGAAATTGTTTATGAATGAAGTGGGTAAACAGCTTACCGATCTTCAGATTAGTAAAGGTGGCAATATCATTATGGTACAGGTTGAGAATGAATATGGATCATTCGGAATAGACAAACCATACATTGCCGAAATACGTGATATTGTAAAGCAAGCAGGTTTCACAGGAGTTCCTTTATTCCAATGTGACTGGAATTCGAATTTTGAGAATAATGCATTGGATGATTTGCTTTGGACAATCAACTTTGGTACAGGAGCCAATATTGACGATCAGTTTAAGCGTTTACAAGAACTTCGTCCTGATGTTCCGTTGATGTGTAGTGAGTTTTGGTCCGGATGGTTCGATCATTGGGGAGCGAAGCATGAGACACGTAGTGCGGAGGATTTGGTAAAAGGAATGAAAGAAATGCTTGACCGGAATATTTCATTTAGTTTGTATATGACTCATGGAGGTACTAGTTTCGGACATTGGGGAGGAGCAAATTTCCCTAATTTCTCTCCGACGTGTACGTCTTATGATTATGATGCTCCCATCAATGAATCAGGAAAAGTCACTCCCAAATATTTTGAGGTACGCAATTTGTTAAGCAATTATTTATCCGAAGGCGAGTCATTGCCGGAAATTCCGGATTCTGTTCCGACTATTGCCATTCCGTCATTCAAGTTGGATGAAGTGGCAATACTGTTTGATAATTTGCCGGAGCCAAAGATTAGTGAAAACATTCAGTCAATGGAGGCGTTCGATCAGGGATGGGGAAGTATTTTGTACCGGACTACACTGCCGGCCTCTAAAGAAGAACAGACGTTGACAATCACAGAGGCTCATGACTGGGCGCAAGTTTTTCTGGATGGCAAGAAGTTAGCTACGTTGAGTCGTTTAAAAGGTGAAGGTACGGTTATTCTTCCTCCAATGAAAGAAGGGGCCCAGCTGGATATTTTGGTAGAAGCAATGGGGCGTATGAATTTTGGTAAAGGCATTTATGATTGGAAGGGTATCACTGAAAAAGTGGAAGTCCAGTCGAATAATGGTGTTATTACTTCATTGAAGAACTGGAAAGTTTATAATATTCCGGTTGATTATGCTTTTGCGCAAAATAAGAAATTTGTAAAACAGGATAATCCCCAGAAATATCCTGCCTACTATCGGGGAACCTTTACGTTGGACAAAACTGGTGATACATTCTTGAATATGACTAACTGGAGTAAAGGTATGGTTTGGGTGAACGGTTATGCTATTGGACGTTACTGGGAAATTGGGCCACAACAAACCTTATATGTGCCGGGATGTTGGTTGAAGAAAGGAGAGAATGAAGTGATTATATTGGATATGGCTGGTTCTGTACAGCCACAGACAGAAGGATTACAACAACCTGTTCTTGACAACCTGCGTGTACATGGTGCTGCTTATGCGCATCGTAAGGTTGGTGAGAATTTGGATTTGACAGGAGAAAAACCTGTTTATGAAGGGACTTTTAAATCCGGTAATGGTTGGCAGCATGTGAAATTTGGAAAGGAAGTGGAAACTCGTTTCTTTTGCCTTGAAGCATTGAATGCTTATGATGGAAAAGACTTTGCAGCTATTGCAGAATTAGAATTGTTAGGAGCCGATGGTAAACCTTTGTCACGTCAGCATTGGAAGGTTATTTATGCAGATAGTGAGGAAACTGAAGAGGCAAATAACATTGCAACGAACGTGTTTGACTTACAGGAATCTACTTTCTGGCATACTAGCTACTCTTCAGCTGCTAAACATAAATTTCCACATCAGATTGTGATTAATCTTGGTGAGGATAAGATAGTCACGGGATTTTCTTATTTGCCAAGAGCGGAAGCCGACAAGACGGGAATGATAAAGGATTATCGGGTATATTTGAAGATGACGCCTTTTAAACTTTAAGAAAGGGTAATTATATGTTTGTGATACGTACTTGAGATATTTAAGTCAAAGGTTAATTATTAAGTTTGTTCATTAAGTTATAGGAAAGTAAAAGAATAACTTCCACGTGAGTGAAGGTTTTCTTTTACTTTTCTTTTTTTATAATAGTTGAAATCATAAAGTAGCTTACTTTTGTTCTTTCTCTTATATTATATAATCTAAAATAACTAGTGATGCAAAAAATGAATAAAAATGGATTTAGCCAATGTGCCAGAGCGTACATTGAGCGTTTGCGAAAAGAAGGGCGATATTCTACCGCTCATGTTTATAAGAATGCTCTTTTTTCTTTTAGTAAGTTTTGTGGAACAGGTAACATATCGTTCAGGCAAGTCACCCGGGAGTGTTTACGATGCTATGGACAGCATCTTTACGGGTCCGGATTAAAGCTCAATACGGTTTCTACTTATATGCGTATGTTGCGTAGTATCTATAATCGGGGAGTAGAAGCGGGAAGTGCCCCTTATGTTCCCCGGTTGTTTCATGATGTCTATACAGGCGTGGATATCCGGCAAAAGAAAGCATTGCCTGTGACCGAATTGCACAAACTACTGTATGAGGACCCGAAATCCGAACGTTTGCGTCGTACGCAGACGATTGCAGCTCTGATGTTTCAGTTCTGTGGAATGTCATTCGCGGATTTGGCGCATTTGGAGAAATCGGCTTTAGACCGGAATGTGCTTCAATATAACCGTATCAAGACTAAAACACCTATAAGCCTGGAAATTCTGGAAAGTGCAAAAGAGATGGTGAATCAGCTTCGAAGCAATAAACCCGCTCTTCCTGATTGTCCCGACTATTTATTCGATATTCTGCATGGTGATAAGAAGCGGAAAGATGAAAAAGCATATAAAGAATATCAGTCTGCTCTTCGTCGTTTTAATAATTCTTTGAAGGATTTGGCGAGAGTGTTGCGCCTGAACTCACCCGTTACTTCATATACCTTCCGACATTCTTGGGCCACTACTGCCAAGTATCGCGGAGTTCCGATTGAAATGATTAGTGAATCGCTGGGACACAAATCTATTAAAACCACACAAATATATCTGAAAGGCTTTGGATTAAGAGAACGCACAGAAGTGAATAGAAAGAATTTATCTTACGTTAAAAATTACAATGTAAGTAGGTGATAGATAGGCAAAACTTTAATAATCAGTATTTAAATGTATCCGTTACTTCTTAGGTAACGGAATCAAATGTGACGCAAAGATAGACAAAAATATAAATAGCAAACAAATATTCTCCCATTTTTTTTCGTTTTATCTGATGCATACGGCAAAAAAAAAATCTGAACATGAAATAATCATATCTTCATGCCCTCTGATTTATATGTCCTGTCTTAAAAAGAATTTCCCCCTTCGCTAAAGGCAAAAACTCTTCTACCACTGTAATTGTCGATGTTTTTCTCTGTTCTCATTCCGATTGGTCTTGATTGTGTGTTTTCCGTTACCTAAGAAGTAACGGAATTATATAAGGTAAAAATAGTGGATTAATCAAAAAAGTTTTGAGAATATCTCTATTTAAAAGTATAACATACAAATAAAGATGAAACAAACTAAAGCGGCTTTTAGGAATAAGCCATTTATTTCGTTAAAAGGTAGTATTCTATTTCTGATACTCATTCCGATGAGCGGTCTGGTTCACGCGCAATATTCCATGGGAACAACGGGACAGTTGATGATTCCTACCGCTGAAATGCAGGAGACCGGTACCTTTATGGGAGGAGTCAATTTCTTACCCGAGCAAGTTACTCCATCGGTTTTCAGTTTTCCTACCATGAACTATTTTGTAGATATGACTCTTTTCTCTTTTATCGAATTCACTTACCGGATGACATTACTCAAAATGACAACCGGTACAGGCAGGACGGGTTATCATAATCAGGACCGTTCTAATACGATTCGTATTCGTCCGCTAAAAGAAAGTCGCTATTTCCCAGCTGTTGTGATTGGTGGAGATGATCTTTTGACAGAGAAGAAGACTCCATATTGGGGAGCTTATTATGGTGTGTTGACAAAGACTATCGGATTTCGTTCGGGAGACCAATTGGCTGTAACGGCCGGATGGTATATTCATCAAGGTGATTGTCGTGTATTTAATAAAGGACCTTTCGGAGGTGTCCGCTATACGCCTTCTTTTTGCAAAGAATTGAAGTTGATGGTGGAATATGATACGCGTGGATGGAATATGGGTGCTGCCATGCGCTTTTGGAAGCATTTGTCCGTCAATGTGTTTACTCGTGAATTTACATGTGTTTCCGCCGGTCTGCGGTATGAATGTACATTAATGCATTAAAAGAAGATGAAAAGGATTGTTAGTGCGACCGCTGTTTTTCTCTGTGGTATTTCTTTGTTACAGGCACAGCCAGTTCGTGTGAGTGAGACACTGAAAGAGTTGGATATGGAGAATATTTCAGTTGTGGAGAAAAGGGACACGATAACTGCGGCTTTTGAGACCTCTGCTTATAGGGGTATTTATAATGGAATCGGTATTGCCATACGTCATTTGGTCGCTATACCGGAAATACCGACTTTGCAGCTACTTATATTAGATAATGCCTTACCACAATTATGCATAACCATCCCTGCAGAATTGATTCAAAAATATCAAGCTGGTGAATGTGCGTTGGATGAAGTGTATCGCAAGATGGGGATGACTACTTCTACCGAAACTGCTGTACGGCAGCTGAAAGGCGTAAAACGAAAAGAAAGTTCTTTCGGTAAGGTCGATTTGGTAGTATATCCCAACGTGATGTTAGTCAATAATGTAACTTATAAGTTGTATAAAGCGGCTCTCGAGTTGCAACCTGCCGTGGAAATGCAATTATGGAAAGGCGCCTCGCTACGGATGCAGGTTTCTTTGCCTATTGTAAGTAATGAAGATGGCAAGTGGAACTGCGTTCGCTTGGGATACATGACTTTTCGTCAGGATTTTCGCTTGGCTAATCATTGGAAAGGATACCTCACAGGCGGTAGTTTCTCGAATGACCGTCAAGGACTTGCAGCAGACATCGGCTATTTTTCAGCAAATGGTCGGTGGACGGTAGAAGGTGGAGGAGGAATAACCGGCTCTGCTCATTTCTATGGTAGCGAATGGAAAATGAGTCAATGGAAAAGAGTCAATGGACAAATTAGTGTAGGATATTATATTCCGGAAGTGAATACCTTGGTGAAAGTAGAAGGAGATCGCTTTATTTATGGTGATTATGGAGTACGCGGAACTCTTTCACGCTACTTCGGCGAATATATTGTAGGTATATATGGTATGTATACAAATGGAGCAACGAATGCAGGATTCAACTTTTCTATTCCATTACCGGGAAAGAAACGCAGGCGACATCTGCTACGGGTAATGCTTCCCGAATATTTTGCTTTTCAGTATGATATGCGTAGCGGGAATGAATATGCCCATCGTTCGTTGGGCGAAAGTTATAGTGTTGAACCTAAGTCGGCAGAGAATTCACATTTCTGGCAGCCGGATTATATTCGATATTATTTGATTAAAACGAGTGAGAAGTGAAACATGATTGATATTTTAACTAGTATTTTTAACAAAATTGAAACATTATGAAAAGTGTAAAATGGTTTTATGTGGGTGCCATGGCGATAGCCTTGGGTATGTTAACTTTTGCGACAGTAGCCTGTCACGATGATGATGACGATCCGAAACCGGCAGAAGGGGAAGTAATTGAAACTCCAAAACCGGTAGTGGAGTATTACATTATGGGTACGGTGACTTCTGGGGGAGAAGCAATGAATGGGGTAAAGGTAAAAGTGGGTAGTAAAAATTACACAACCGACTCGAATGGTAAGTTCTCTGTTACAGAAAGTGCTACAGGTACTTATAGTATTGAAGCGTCTTCTAATGGATATCTTTCACAGAAAACGTCAGTTGTCATTGCAGAGAATGCAGAGAATCGTAGTGTGGTAACGGTAGCTCTGGCTCTGACAAAGGAGAGTCGGAAAGAAACGGTGTCAGTAACTGCAGAAGAAGAAATTAAAGTAGAGGATAATAGTGAATCTAATACTACCATTGAAGATCCGGGAGAAGTTGCTCCGGAAGCAGTGGTAGAGGATAAACCACTCGTGAAAGTCGAATTGGCAATACCGGCAGGTGCAATTGATACAGAAGCTAGTGCAAGCCTTATTAGTGATGGGAATGTTGGCATTAGTGTAACAACCTTTGTTCCTGCTCCTGCAGAAGTGACTACTGAAGTGAAGGCTGAAGAAGTGAATCAAAATGTAGAAAAAAGCATACCTTTAGCTGCTGCTAAATTTGAACCGTCTGGTTTGAAATTTAAAAATGATGTTACGATTTCTATTCCTAATCCTATCCCTGGAATAACATTTGCTGATGCTGATATGATACTTACTTATCAGAATCCAGATACAGGAGAATGGGGAGATGCAAAAGATAATGATGGAAATGTAATTAAAAATATATCTTCTACTACAGAAAATGGAGCTGTCACTGCATATACAGCCCAAGTCGATCACTTCTCTGCTTATGCTATAGAAAATAAAGTATACAGCAAGATTAGTAATGAAACTGTGACAACTAATATTCTAGGACAAGCTAGTCGTGATAATAGCGAGAATGCTAAAGCAGTGACTGGTATTGAACTGAAATATAAGGAAAAGTCTGGTTGGGACTATGATAAGAATGATGCTGGTCTTGTTGCTGAAGTTAAATCGCAATTAGGAGCTACTACTAGTGAGAGCGATACAAAAACGGTGAATGCAATGGTTGCTTTCATGAAACTCGTATGTTCTCATTAATGGGATCGGTATCTGGCATTACGGAAACTGAACGTGTTTATAACACTGTAAATGTAAACGGATACACCACTATGAGTTATACTTGCTATGCAAAAGCTCGTACTACCACGTTGACGGCTAATGTAAAGTTTAATGGTCAAAACAAGACGGTTTCGATTACAGCAACTCGTTATACCGGAACGGATCATCAATATAAGACGGTTACTTATAATCCGACACATAGCGGCGGTAAGGGTGGTAGTATTTAAGATGTTTTATAGTAAGGGGGGGATTCGTTTGTAGCATTGAATCCCTGCCTTAGCCGATTAGGAAAGAGTACAGAGGTACATCTTTACCTAATCGGGGCCACGCATCAGATTTTATTTTGATGCACATTTCCCTGAATATCAACTGTCTGTGAAGATCGTTGATATGATTTGAAACGATTCATTGAATCGATATGTAATATTTTTAATAAAACCCTTTTGAATATGTTCCTTTTTTAATAAACCCTTTGGAGCATGTTCATATAGAGTATAGAGGGAGGAGATCACTGTGAAGCGGTCTCCTCTTTTGCTTTTTGAAAATATTGTATTACGCGAAGTAGTATTGCTAAAATCTGTCTTCCTTGGAGTGTTATTATATTCTTTTTGACTAGATTTGACTAGAAGTAATACCCTAAATTCACAAAACAACTTCCTTTGTCCGTCTGATTGGAATATCCCAACGATATTTCCAATGGTCCGAAGATGCTGTCCATTCCATAACCTGCACTAACACCGAATAATTGCTTGCCTTTCAATATATCGAAGAAATTGCTATCCGTTAGCCCGTAATTACCCGTCAGCGTGAGATAATGAATGGCTCCCATACGTTGTCTGAATTTAATAGACGCAATCATGATGGTGTTATCCATCAATTCCAGATTGGTGACCCCGGCAAACGGTAATTGCTGTGGAATATAGAAACCGGGTACGTCACCGCCAATGGCATTTTGCAGCGGATAAGGAAAATCTCTTCCGATCAGGATACGTCCATAAATGGAAGGAATGACGGAGAAACGGCGGGTCACAGGGATGACACTTGCCCACGAAGCATTCAATGCTGAAAATGGAGCGTGGTCGTTGTATTGTGCCATGTTATCCGTATAAAGCGAATAGGCAGCTCTGAAGTCACTTCCTTTAGAAGGGAAGCGTCCTTTATCATAAGTATTATATTGCACTTGGGCAAAATAACTTAGAAAATGTTCCGATTCCACTTTCAGATCGGAGATTTCAGGTTTCTTGAACAGGAAATCTTTGTACTTGTAATATTCAAAACGCAGACCGAGTCCGAAGCGGAAATTCTTGTACCATACATCGGAGAAACCGAATTCTGCCAGATGATATTTATACGTTGTATTATAGGCACGGTCACCTTCCTCGTAAATGTTGATATCGTTGTATTGGAACATATACGAGAAGTTGAAATTACGTTGCTGCATGGGTTCCAGCGTATAGTCTATGCGGGCAGCATATCGTTTACCCAATCGACCGGTAAGAGCCAGGCGGGAAGGAATATGAGTTTTGAGGTCTGCCGTTGCATTCACCAACAAAGACGCGATTTCTTCCGAATCGAAACGGATGCCCAGATTGATTCTTCTTTCGTATTTTTCCTGCAACAGGAAGTTGAGGTGATAACCTTCAGGAGTCTCTTTCAATGTATAGCTGGCACTGGAATAGGATTGGCTGCCACGTAATTGATACAAGGCCTGTTCTATTTGTTGAGTGGTAATGTCACTGTTTTCTTTCAGATTACATTTCTTCATCAGCCATTTTTTATCATCCACCTCTACACCGGAAAATGAGATGTCCGTCACATAAACTGTGCGTGCATTGGAAAGAGAAGAATAAGGGCCATGTTGCTTCGGAGTATAATCTTCGGTTATTCCTATCTTCTTTTTCAAGGCAAGCAACGAATTCCATTGTTCTTTAGCCGCTTCTTCGCCTCTTCGCATCAGAGTGTCGATGGCTGCCGGGGTAAAACTGGCAGATGAATATCCCTCCACATTGACACGGATATAAGTGTCTGTGAGGTCTACATTCTTTTCGTGGTTAGACTGGCAGGTGATGTCTACAATCTGTCCCAGAATATCGGGGACGCTGTTGAGCTTGTCAGCCTTCTTCAAAGCATTCTGCACGTCTACTCCGATAATAATATCGGCTCCCATGGCTTTCACAACATCTGCCGGATAGTTGTTTACAATGCCGCCGTCCACTAATACCATGCTGTCTTGCCGTACCGGAGTAAATACACCCGGAATAGCCATACTGGCACGCATAGCGGTTGAGAGTATTCCGTCATGGAATACAATTTGCTCTCCATTGACAACATTGGCTGCCACACAAGCAAAAGGAATGGGAAGTTTATTAAAGTTGATGGAGTCATGATACCCCACAGTGAGATCTGAAAATAGGTTAGCCAGATTTTGCCCTTTCATGAGTCCTCCGGCAGCAGCATCCTTGGGAGTTTTGGTGAAAGGGATAGAGACTGTATATTTTTCAGACCGTTCACGATCAGTCAATGACATGGCACTTCGTTTGATACGGTCGCTCAACAGGAATGTCCAATCTTGTTTCCGTACCATGCTGTCCAATTGTTCCGTAGTATAACCGATGGCATAAAGGCCACCTACGATAGCTCCCATACTGGTACCGGCTATGTAGTCGATAGGGATTCCGGCTTCCTCAATTACTTTCAGTGCTTTGATGTGTGCCATTCCTTTGGCACCGCCGCCGCTTAGAACGACACCTACCTTTTTCCTTTGCTCTTGAGAATGCAAAGAAAAAGGCAATAAGATGCCAATTGATAAAACTAATGTTGAAAAGATTTGTTTTTTCATTAGGATGTGGTCTAGTGTTGATGTTTAATATAATACAAATGTAGAGCATAATTTGTTTAGTTGTTGAAATGGGAACTAAAAAAAATGTTCCAAAAGTCGGAAATGTGGATTTTTTCTACACCATACAGTGAATTTCCACACTTTCTGCAAAACGAAGAAATATCTAATGCTTTGATTTTAAGCAAATAATGCAGGTAACGCATTTTTGGTATATGAGTTGTAAATAAGGATATAGAACAAACATAAGTTAAATTAAATAATAAGATTCGATATGAGATTATTCTTTTCGAAACATGAGTTGAAACTGAGGAGAAAGAGAACCATTGCTGCTATTATATGTATGGTAGTTGTGTTGGGTGTGTACTGGATACTGACCCGACCTCAGAAGGCTGCGCCGGAAATGCCGACAGTCATTGTTGAACCGGTAGTGAAAGACGACGTAGAGATATACGGGGAATATGTGGGGCGTATTCGTGCCCAACAGTTCGTCGAAGTACGTGCCCGTGTGGAAGGTTATCTGGAAAATATGCTTTTTGCCGAAGGGACATATGTCAATAAGAATCAGGTTTTGTTTGTAATCAACCAGGACCAGTATCGTGCCAAAGCAGATAAAGCCAGAGCGCAATTGAAAAAAGACGAAGCGCAGGCTTTGAAAGCGGAACGTGATTTAAAACGTATCCGTCCGTTGTTTGAACAGAACGCTGCGAGCCAGTTGGACTTGGATAATGCGGAAGCCGCTTATGAAAGTGCCGAGGCAACGGTAGCCATGAGCGAGGCGGATTTGGCACAGGCTGAACTGGAATTGGGTTATACCATTGTTCGTTCGCCCTTATCGGGACACATTAGTGAAAGAAATGTGGACTTGGGTACGTTAGTCGGCCCCGGAGGAAAATCATTGCTTGCTACCATTGTGAAGAGTGATACAGTGTTGGTGGATTTCAGTATGACAGCACTCGATTATTTGAAGAGTAAAGAAAGAAACATTAATTTGGGACAGCAGGATTCCACCCGTTCCTGGCAGCCGAATATTACCATTACATTGGCGGATAATACCGTCTATCCATTTAAAGGATATGTGGATTTTGCCGAACCGCAAGTCGATCCTCAAACCGGAACTTTCTCTGTACGTGCAGAAATGCCGAATCCGAAACAAGTATTGTTGCCGGGACAATTTACAAAGGTAAAGTTGTTGCTGGATGTTCGTGAAGGTGCGCTTGTTGTTCCGATGAAAGCCGTTACCATCGAAAAGGGTGGAGCATATATTTATACCATGCGCAAAGATAATGCGGTAGAGAAACGTTTTATCGAATTAGGACCGGAAGTCGGGAATAATGTGGTGGTAGAAAGAGGACTGGCAGAAGGAGAAATGGTGGTTGTAGAAGGGTTCCATAAGTTGGCTCCGGGCATGAAAGTACGGGTCAGTGATCCGGAAGCCGAAGCTGGGGACAGTATAACTACGACAAAAAATGAAGTGACCGGAGTAAAAGAAAACACTACCGGAACGAAGGATAACGCGAAAGGAGAATAAACGATGAAAGTTACTTTTTTTATAGATAGGCCGGTCTTCTCGGCCGTAATCTCCATCGTGATTGTGATTGTCGGCATTATTGGCCTGACGATGCTTCCGGTGGATCAATATCCGCAGATTACCCCTCCGGTGGTGAAGATCAGCGCATCCTATCCGGGTGCCAGCGCACTTACTGTGTCGCAGGCAGTAGCCACTCCGATTGAGCAGGAAATAAATGGTACGCCGGGTATGCTTTATATGGAATCAAACAGTTCTAACTCCGGAGGTTTTTCGGCAACGGTCACTTTTGATGTATCTGCCGATCCGGATTTGGCAGCCGTTGAGATTCAGAACCGTGTAAAACTGGCGGAATCCCGTCTGCCGGCGGAAGTCATTCAGAATGGTATTTCGGTAGAAAAACAGGCTCCCAGTCAGTTGATGACGCTTTGTTTGACTTCTACTGATCCGAAGTTCGACGAAATTTATTTGAGTAACTTTGCTACTATCAACGTGCTCGATGTAATTCGCCGTATTCCTGGGGTTGGACGTGTATCTAATATCGGTAGCCGCTATTATGCGATGCAGATATGGGCGCAACCCGATAAGTTGGCAAACTTTGGGCTGACCGTACAGGATTTACAGAATGCATTGAAGGATCAGAACCGTGAATCGGCAGCCGGCGTATTGGGGCAACAACCGGTACAGGGACTGGATATTACCATTCCTATTACGACTCAAGGACGTTTGTCTACCGTAGGGCAGTTTGAAGATATTGTAGTGCGTGCCAATGCCAACGGATCTATTATCAGGTTGAAAGACGTGGCGCGTGTATCGTTGGAGGCTTCTTCCTATAACACGGAAAGTGGTATCAACGGCGAGAATGCCGCTGTGCTTGGCATTTATATGTTGCCGGGAGCAAATGCGATGGAAGTAGCCGAGAGGGTAAAAGAGGCTATGGATGAAATTAGCAAGAATTTTCCGGAAGGATTGAGCTATGAGATTCCGTTCGATATGACGACTTATATTTCCGAATCTATTCATGAAGTATATAAGACGTTGTTTGAAGCGTTGGTATTAGTTGTATTGGTGGTTTATCTATCCTTGCAGAGCTGGCGTGCAACGTTGATTCCGGTAGTAGCGGTGCCTATTTCATTGATCGGTACTTTCGGATTCATGTTGATTTTCGGTTTCTCGCTGAATATACTGACATTACTCGGATTGATTCTTGCCATCGGTATTGTTGTGGATGATGCGATTGTGGTAGTGGAAGGCGTAGAACATATCATGGAAACGGAACATCTAAGTCCATACGAAGCAACGAAGAAAGCGATGAACGGACTTGCCAGTGCTTTGATTGCTACATCACTGGTATTGGCGGCAGTGTTCGTTCCGGTTAGTTTTTTAAGTGGGATTACAGGGCAATTGTATCGCCAGTTTACGGTGACGATTGTGGTGTCCGTACTTATTTCTACGGTAGTGGCTCTGACATTGAGCCCGGTGATGTGTTCATTGATTCTGAAGCCGGATAATGGAAAGAAAAAGAATATTGTTTTCCGGAAGATTAATGAATGGCTGGGCATCGGTAGCAATAAATATGTGGCTGCTGTAACTCGCACCATCAAGCATCCTCGCCGGGTTTTGAGTGCTTTTGGTATGGTATTGATCGCTATTATGCTGATTCACCGCATTATTCCGACCAGTTTCTTGCCTGTGGAAGATCAGGGATATTTCAAGATTGAATTGGAACTGCCGGAAGGAGCTACTTTGGAACGTACCCGTATCGTAACAGAACGTGCCATTGCTTATTTGGAAAAGAATCCATATATTGAATATATACAGAACGTAACGGGAAGTAGTCCGCGTGTTGGAAGTAACCAGGGACGTGCTGAACTGACGGTGATCCTGAAACCTTGGGAAGAGCGGAAGAACACCACTATTGAGAAGATTATGGATACGGTGGAAAAACATTTGAGGGAATATCCTGAATGTAAAGTCTATCTGTCCACTCCTCCGGTTATTCCGGGACTGGGTAGCTCGGGAGGTTTTGAAATGCAATTGGAAGCCCGTGGAGAAGCCACTTTCGATAATTTGGTAGACGCGGCAGATACATTAATGTACTACGCATCCAAGCGCAAAGAACTGGCTGGTCTGTCATCTTCTTTGCAGTCGGAAATACCACAACTCTATTTCGATGTAGACCGTGACAAAGTAAAGATGCTGGGTGTGCCACTGGCTGATGTGTTCTCTACCATGAAGGCTTATACCGGTTCGGTGTATGTGAACGACTTTAATATGTTCAACCGTATATATAAGGTTTACATTCAGGCGGAAGCTCCTTACCGGGAACACAAAGACAATATCAATCTGTTCTTCGTGAAAGCCTCCAATGGAGCGATGGTACCATTGACTTCTTTAGGAAATGCCTCCTATACCACAGGACCGGGAAGTATTAAACGTTTCAATATGTTTACTACGGCCGTTATCCGTGGAGCAGCTGCACAGGGATATAGTTCCGGACAGGCGATGGAAATCATGGAGCAGATTGCCCGTGACCATCTTCCCGATAATATCGGTCTTGAATGGAGTGGCCTTTCTTATCAGGAGAAGCAGGCGGGAGGTCAGACAGGTATGGTGATGGCATTGGTATTCCTGTTCGTATTCCTCTTCCTTGCTGCACAATACGAAAGTTGGACGGTGCCTATTGCCGTGTTGCTCTCTTTACCTGTTGCCGCTTTGGGAGCCTATTTAGGAGTCTGGGTTTGCGGATTGGAGAACGATGTCTATTTCCAGATTGGTCTGGTAATGCTGGTGGGACTTGCTGCCAAGAATGCGATTTTGATTGTAGAGTTTGCAAAAGTACAGGTAGATAAAGGTGAAGACCTGGTGCAGTCGGCTATCTACGCAGCCAAATTGCGTTTCCGTCCGATTCTGATGACTTCTCTCGCATTCGTACTCGGTATGCTTCCGATGGTATTGGCAAGCGGTCCGGGGTCGGCAAGCCGGCAGGCAATCGGTACAGGTGTATTTTTCGGAATGATATTTGCCATTGTATTCGGTATCATTCTTGTGCCGTTCTTCTTTGTGATGGTGTATAAAACAAAGTCGAAAATTTTAAAACATAAGAAATAATGAAACGAAAGAAACTATATATTGCTATCCTGTTACTTGCCGGAGTCTTGACTTCCTGCAAGGTAGGGAAAAGCTATGTCCGCCCTGATCTTCATTTGCCCGACAGCTTGGAAAGAGCGCAAGACTCGATCAGCTTCGGCGATCAGGACTGGAGGGATATTTATACGGATGCTACCTTGAGAAGTCTGATAGAACGTGCACTGGATCACAACAAGGATATGCTGATTGCCGCTGCCCGTGTGAAAGAAATGGCAGCACAGAAACGTATTTCCACCGCTGCGTTACTTCCGGATATCAAAGGAAAAGTAACGGCAGAACGTGAACTTGAAAATCATGGAGGAGACGCTTTCAAGAGATCAGATACCTTTGAAGCACAATTTCTCGTTTCATGGGAACTCGATCTTTGGGGAAATCTGCGCTGGGCACGTTCGGCCAGTATTGCCGAATATCTGCAATCTATCGAGGCGCAACGCGCATTGCGGATGACGATTGTTGCTGAAGTGGCACAGGCTTACTATGAATTGGTTGCTTTAGATACAGAACTGGACATCGTAAAGCAAACATTAAAAGCCCGTGAAGAAGGAGTACGTCTGGCACGTATCCGGTTTGCCGGCGGGTTGACTTCCGAGACTTCCTATCGACAGGCACAGGTGGAATTGGCGCGTACGGCAACTTTGGTTCCTGACCTCGAACGTAAAATCTCCCTGAAAGAAAACGATATTGCCTATCTTGCCGGTGAATATCCTAATAAGATAGCCCGTTCTCGTTTGCTTCAGGAATTCAACTCTCCGGAAACACTTCCTGTTGGGTTGCCGTCTACATTATTGGAACGCCGTCCCGACATCCGTCAGGCAGAGCAGAAATTGATTGCTGCCAATGCGAAAGTGGGAGTGGCTTATACAAATATGTTTCCGCGTCTTGCCCTGACAGGTGGTTTCGGTAGTGAAAGTACTTCTTTGTCGGAACTTCTGAAATCTCCCTATGCAGTGATGGAAGGAGCTTTGCTGACTCCGATTTTTGGCTGGGGAAAGAACCGTGCGGCATTGAAAGCAAAAAAGGCAGCTTATGAGGCTGAAGTACATAGTTATGAAAAAGCCGTACTGGAAGCTTTCAAGGAAACACGTAATGCAATTGTCAATTTCAACAAGATCAAAGAAGTGTATGAACTTCGTGCCAATTTGGAACGTTCGGCCAAGAGCTACATGGACCTGGCACAACTGCAATACATCAATGGGGTTATTAATTATCTGGACGTATTGGATGCCCAACGTGGATATTTTGATGCACAGATTGGGTTGAGTAATGCTATCCGTGACGAGTTGATTGCGGTAGTTCAACTCTATAAGGCTCTTGGTGGAGGCTGGGAACAAAATCCCTAGAATTATCATATCGATTCACTCATTGAAGAAAACGTAAAGGCTATCTCCCACGCCGGGAGGTAGCCTTAATTTTTCTTTCTTCTTCTTTTTGTCTTAAAAACAACAACAGAAGAATTTTCATAATTCGGAAAAAAGTGCGAAATTTGCAACGCTTTTCAAGTTTGACAAGAAACTTACTAACACCTTTAAATAAAAAATTAAAGAAAATGACAAAAAGTGCATTGCAAATCGCAAGGGCTGCTTATCAGCCCAAACTTCCGAAAGCATTGGCATCAGGAGCTGTTAAGGCCGTAGCAGGTGCTGCTACTCAATCTGTAGCCGATCAGGAAGCTATCAAAGCATTATTTCCGAACACGTATGGAATGCCGTTGATTACATTCGAAGCTGGTGAAGCTGTTGCTCTTCCCGCTATGAACGTAGGTGTAATTCTTTCCGGTGGTCAGGCTCCGGGCGGACACAATGTAATCTCCGGTTTGTTCGACGGTATCAAGAAATTGAACCCGGAAAACAAATTATATGGTTTTATCCTAGGTCCTGGTGGTCTGGTAGATCATAACTATATGGAACTGACTGCTGATATTATCGACGAATACCGTAACACAGGTGGTTTCGATATCATCGGTTCCGGACGTACGAAGCTGGAAGCAGAAAGCCAGTTCGAAAAGGGATATGAAATCATCAAAGAACTTGGCATCAAAGCATTGGTTATCATCGGTGGTGACGACTCTAACACAAATGCTTGTGTATTGGCTGAATACTATGCAGCTAAGAACTACGGTGTACAGGTAATCGGTTGCCCGAAAACAATCGACGGTGACTTGAAGAACGATATGATTGAAACTTCTTTCGGTTTCGATACAGCATGTAAGACTTATGCAGAAGTAATCGGTAACATCCAACGTGACTGTAACTCTGCACGTAAATACTGGCACTTCATCAAGTTGATGGGTCGTTCGGCTTCTCACATCGCACTGGAATGTGCTTTGCAGGTACAGCCTAACGTGTGTATCGTTTCTGAAGAAGTAGAAGCTAAAGATATGTCTTTGGACGATGTAGTGACTTACATCGCTAAAGTGGTAGCTGACCGTGCTGCACAGGGAAACAACTTTGGTACTGTATTGATTCCGGAAGGATTGGTAGAATTCATTCCTGCCATGAAACGCCTGATTGCTGAATTGAACGACTTCCTGGCTGCTAATGCTGAAGAATTCGGTCAGATTAAGAAATCTCACCAACGTGATTATATCATCCGCAAACTTTCTCCGGAAAATTCTGCTATCTACGCAAGTCTGCCGGAAGGTGTTGCCCGCCAGTTGACTTTGGATCGTGACCCGCACGGAAACGTTCAGGTATCACTGATCGAAACAGAAAAACTGTTGTCTGAAATGGTGGCTACCAAATTGGCTTCATGGAAAGAAGCAGGCAAGTATGTTGGTAAATTTGCTGCTCAACACCACTTCTTCGGTTATGAAGGACGTTGTGCTGCTCCGTCAAACTTTGACGCTGACTATTGCTACTCTCTGGGTTACACAGCCTCTATGTTGATTGCTAACGGTAAGACTGGTTATATGTCTTCTGTACGTAACACAACAGCTCCTGCTGCTGAATGGATTGCTGGTGGTGTGCCTATCACTATGATGATGAACATGGAACGTCGCCACGGTGAAATGAAACCGGTTATTCAGAAAGCATTGGTGAAACTGGATGGTGCTCCTTTCAAGGCATTTGCTGCGCAACGTGATCGTTGGGCTATCGAAACGGATTATGTATATCCGGGTCCGATCCAGTACTTCGGTCCTACAGAAGTTTGCGACCAGGCAACTAAGACTTTGCAGCTGGAACAAGCTAAATAAATACACTTCAGAGCAGTTGTTGATGTAACAGTTGCAATAACAGCTGCAATGAAAGATTCTTTCAGGCACGGATTACACGGACTACACGGTTTATAAGAAATAACTAAAAAACCGTGTTAATTCGCGTAATCCGTGCCTATCTCTAAAAACATTGATCGTTTAAAGTAAATGCCGCAACGCAACAACCCGATGTCTGCCGTACAGAAGAAAAGAACTGTTTCCATTACCAAGAAAAAGGGAACGACCTCTTCTTCCAAAACTTCCCGTACCTCAAAAAAGGAACAGATGAAGCATCGAACTGTGATGCCTGTCTGGATTCGTAACATTTTGGCAGTGGTGATTGTCGGTTGTTTTTCCGTTGTATTCTACTATTTTTTTATCCGTCCTTATGCTTATCGATGGAAACCTTGTCATGGTTTAAAGGAATACGGAGTTTGTATCCCTGACGGATATGATATTCATGGTATTGACATTTCTCATTATCAGGGAAAGATTGATTGGAAAAGACTGTTGCAGAATAAAGAGACGGCTACTCCTTTGCATTTCGTTTTTATGAAAGCTACAGAAGGAGGAGACCATAACGATACTACCTTTGAGGCGAACTTCGCCAATGCCCGTAACCATGGATTTATCCGTGGTGCTTATCATTTTTATATTCCTGGTACGGATGCTTTGAAACAGGCGGACTTCTTTATTCGTACGGTGAAACTGGACACGGGTGATTTACCTCCCGTACTTGATGTGGAAGTGACCGGGCGGAAGGAAAAAAAGGAATTGCAGCAAGGCATTAAACGCTGGCTGGACCGGGTGGAATCTCATTATGGAGTGAAACCTATTCTTTATACTTCTTATAAATTTAAAACCCGTTATCTGGACGATTCCATCTTCAATACATACCCTTACTGGATTGCCATTATTATGTTGACTCTGTAAAATATCAGGGGAAATGGGACTTTTGGCAACATACTGATGTGGGAAGTGTTCCCGGCATCAAAGAAGACGTAGACCTGAACGTGTTCAATGGCTCGTTAGAGGAACTTAAAAAGCTGACAATTAAGTAACAGGTATTTCTTTTCCTAACAACTTATCTCTTCTCTCATTTGTTATAATCGTATTATTACTAAAAAAGATACGATTATGAATTTTGATATAGCTATTATTGGTGGTGGTCCTGCCGGGTACACAGCTGCCGAACGGGCAGGGGCCAACGGATTAAAAGCCGTTCTTTTTGAGAAAAAGGCAATGGGTGGAGTGTGTCTCAATGAGGGGTGTATTCCTACTAAAACTTTGTTATATTCTGCTAAAATACTGGATAGCATCAAAAGTGCTTCCAAATATGGCGTTTCTGCCGAATCTCCTTCGTTCGATTTATCCAAGATTATGAGCCGCAAAGACAAAACAGTGAAAATGTTGACGGGTGGCGTGAAGATGACTGTGAATTCTTACGGAGTGACGATCGTGGAGAAAGAAGCTTTTATAGAAGGAGAGAAAGAGGGGATGATCCGCATCACCTGTGATGGAGAAACCTATTCCGTGAAATACTTGCTGGTATGTACCGGCTCCGATACAGTGATTCCTCCCATACCGGGATTGTCGGGAGTCAGTTATTGGACTTCCAAGGAGGCGTTGGAGATAAAAGAACTTCCCAAGACGCTGGTTATTATTGGCGGTGGAGTGATCGGGATGGAATTTGCTTCTTTCTTTAACAGCATGGGAGTAAAGGTGCATGTGGTAGAAATGATGCCGGAGATTTTGGGAGCGATGGATAAGGAAACGAGCGGTATGCTTCGCGCCGAATATGCCAAACGGGGAGTCACTTTCTATTTGAATACGAAAGTAGTGGAAGTGAACGCTCATGGAGTCGTGATAGAAAAAGAAGGCAAAGTTTCCGCTATTGAAGCGGAGAAAATCTTGCTTAGTGTAGGCCGTAAGGCAAATTTATCCAGAGTGGGGCTGGACAAGCTGAATATAGAATTGCATCGGAACGGGGTCAAAGTAGATGAACATCTGTTGACTTCGCATCCCCGCGTATATGCTTGCGGTGATATTACAGGTTATTCTTTATTGGCACATACCGCTATTCGTGAAGCGGAAGTCGCTATCAATCATATCTTGGGAGTGGAAGACGGATGAATTACGATTGTGTTCCGGGAGTTGTTTATACCAATCCCGAAGTGGCAGGAGTGGGAAAGACAGAAGAAGAATTGATAAAATCAGGACTTTCTTACCGTGTGTCCAAATTACCGATGGCTTATTCCGGTCGGTTCGTAGCCGAGAATGAACAGGGAAACGGCCTTTGTAAGTTGATTCAGGATGAAGAAGGGAAGATCATCGGTTGCCACATATTGGGAAATCCGGCGTCGGAACTCATAGTGATCGCAGGTATTGCTATTCAGAGAGGCTATACGGTGGAAGAATTTCAGAAGACTGTATTCCCGCATCCTACGGTCGGAGAGATTTATCACGAGATTATGTTTTAACTCTTATTCTGTCTGACCTATGATTCGATGTATCTATAGTCCGTTTACTGATATTTACTTTCACTTGGCTGCAGAAGAATATCTGTTGAAGCAGGGAAATGAAGACATTTTCATGCTTTGGCAGGACACTCCTTCTGTGGTAATAGGGAAGCATCAGCGGTTACGGTCGGAAGTCGATCAGGAATGGGCGGAACGGGAGCAGGTACATATTGCCCGTCGTTTTTCCGGTGGGGGAGCAGTGTACCATGATTTGGGTAATGTCAATCTGACTTTTATAGAAACGACTCCCCGCTTGCCGGAGTTTGTCACGTATTTGCAGCGGACGTTGGATTTCCTGAACTCTATGGGACTGATGGCAACAGGAGGCGAACGATTGGGGATTTATCTGAATGGATTGAAAATATCAGGAAGTGCGCAATGCCTGTACAAAGATCGGGTATTGTATCATTGCACGTTATTGTATGATACGGACCTCACAGCGTTGCATCAAGCATTGAATCCGGAACCGATGGCCGATGATGAAACGTTATCGTCTGTATACGCTGTTCCTTCCGTTCGGAGTGAGGTAACCAATATTCGCTGGCATTTGTCGGTGGGGACTGTCACTGATTTCAAAGAAAAGGCTTTTCAGTATTTCAGTAAGTCGCAATCTGTCAGTGCTTTCACTAAGGAGGAGATAGAAGCTGTCAATCAGCTCCGGGAAGAGAAATATATTCAGAAAGAGTGGATATATAGCCGTTGATGCTTGGTTGTGCCGATTGGCATCCGGTTAAAATTTACTTAACTTAAAACTTTCTATTTCAGCCCATTGTTGTAATATATCTAAGGTTGAATAATAAATTTACTGTCTATGTCAAAATTCGAAATAAAAATGCCTAAGTTAGGCGAGAGTATAACCGAAGGGACCATTGTCTCTTGGTCTGTAAAGGTGGGTGACATGATTCAGGAAGACGATGTGCTTTTTGAAGTGAATACTGCTAAAGTAAGTGCAGAAATCCCTTCTCCCGTAGCGGGAAAAGTGGTGGAGATTTTATATAAGGAAGGTGACACGGTAGCTGTAGGAACAGTTGTCGCCATTATTGATTTGGATGGCGAAGAATCATCCGGTACGGAGCCGGCAAGCGAAGGTGCCACAAACGAAGGAGCTGATGCCAGTCAGGTTGCCGCTGATGTTTCCGGAACATCACAATCAGCAGCAGACATTGCTAAGAGTCAATCAGTGAATACTGCATCACCCCCCGTTGATACATCCAAACCCGTTGCTGTTGAGGAAGAACGTTGGTATTCTCCTGTTGTGATTCAGTTGGCGCGGGAGGCTAAGATTCCGAAAGAAGAGTTGGATGCTATACAAGGTACGGGTTATGAAGGGCGATTGAGTAAGAAAGATATAAAAGACTATATTGAAAAGAAGAAAAGAGGAGATATGGCTGAACAGAAGCCAGCCTCTGCTGTTGTTGCTCCGGCTGCAAGCAAACCATCGGTGGCTGTTGCTCCCGAACCGATAACTCCGAAAACGTCTCCGGTTGCATCTGCCCCTGCTGCACAGTCGGCTGCTACTTCATCCAAATCGTCTGCTCCTGTTGCCATGCCTGGAGTTGAAGTGAAAGAGATGGATCGTGTCCGCCGGATTATTGCCGATCACATGGTTATGTCTAAGAAAGTATCTCCTCATGTAACCAATGTGGTAGAAGTGGACGTCACTAAGCTGGTGCGTTGGCGTGAAAAGAACAAAGATGCTTTCTTCCGTCGCGAAGGAGTGAAGTTGACTTATATGCCTGTGATAACCGAGGCCGTAGCGAAAGCATTGGCAGCCTATCCTCAAGTGAATGTGTCAGTAGACGGATATAATATCCTCTTTAAGAAACATATCAATGTAGGTATTGCTGTCTCTCTGAATGATGGAAATCTGATTGTGCCTGTGGTGCATGACGCCGATCGTTTGAATCTGAATGGTCTGGCAGTTGCCATTGACTCTTTAGCCCTGAAAGCAAGGGATAATAAATTAATGCCGGAAGATATTGATGGCGGTACATTTACCATTACCAATTTCGGAACGTTCAAGAGCCTGTTCGGTACACCGATTATTAATCAGCCGCAGGTTGCTATTTTGGGAGTAGGGTATATCGAGAAGAAACCTGCTGTGATAGAAACACCGGAAGGCGATACGATTGCCATCCGCCATAAAATGTATCTGTCTTTGTCTTATGACCATCGGGTAGTAGACGGAATGTTGGGAGGTAACTTCCTCCACTTTATAGCCGACTACCTCGAAAACTGGCAAGGCTGATAACTGATTGTTTCACTCATTAAGAACTTCATTCACTATGAAAAAGAAATATGATATAAAAACGACAGATGTAGAAACCCTGAAAAAGTGGTATCATCTGATGACATTGGGGCGGGCTTTGGATGAAAAAGCACCGTCATACCTGCTACAATCTTTGGGTTGGTCTTATCATGCTCCTTACGCGGGGCATGATGGTATTCAGCTTGCCATCGGTCAGGTATTCACTTTGGGTGAAGACTTCCTGTTTCCTTACTACCGCGATATGCTGACTGTACTTTCTGCCGGAATGACTCCGGAAGAAATCATCCTGAATGGTATCTCGAAAGCGACAGACCCAGGCAGCGGCGGACGTCACATGTCGAACCATTTCGCCAAACCGGAATGGCACATCGAAAACATTTCTTCTGCAACGGGAACGCATGACCTTCATGCGGCAGGTGTGGCACGGGCAATGGTATATTATGGACATAAAGGAGTCGCCATCACTTCTCACGGAGAATCTGCCACTTCCGAAGGATTTGTATATGAGGCTATCAATGGCGCCAGCTTGAACGTCTTCCTGTGATTTTTGTGATACAGGACAACGGATATGGTATCTCTGTCCCTAAATCGGAACAGACAGCCAACCGCAAAGTAGCCGAGAACTTCTCCGGTTTCAAGAACCTGAAAATCATCTATTGCAATGGAAAAGATGTGTTCGACTCGATGAATGCCATGGCCGAAGCTCACGAATATGCAAGGGAAACCCGTAATCCGGTGATTGTGCAGGCCAACTGTGTTCGTATCGGTTCCCATTCCAACTCGGATAAACATACCCTGTACCGGGATGAGAACGAACTGGAATACGTAAAAGATGCCGATCCGTTAATGAAATTCCGCCGGATGTTGTTGCGTTACAAACGCCTGACAGAAGAAGAGTTGCAACAGATCGAAGCTGACGCAAAGAAAGAACTGTCGGCTGCCAACCGAAAAGCGTTGGCTGCTCCCGATCCTGATCCTAAGAGTATCTACGATTTTGTGATGCCCGATCCTTATCAACCCCAGAAGTACAAAGAAGGTACTCATGAAGCAGAGGGCGAAAAGACCTTCCTGGTAAATGCCATTAACGAGACATTGAAAGCCGAATTCCGCTACAATCCCGATACGTTTATCTGGGGACAGGACGTAGCAAACAGAGAGAAAGGCGGTGTGTTTAATGTCACCAAAGGTATGCAGCAGGAATTCGGCGAAGCCCGTGTGTTCAGTGCGCCGATTGCCGAAGATTATATTGTAGGCACCGCCAACGGAATGAGCCGCTTTGATCCTAAAATCCATGTCGTGATAGAGGGAGCGGAGTTTGCCGATTACTTCTGGCCTGCCGTAGAACAATATGTAGAATGTACGCATGAGTATTGGCGCAGCAATGGTAAGTTTGCCCCGAATATACGCTGCGGTTGGCTTCCGGAGGTTATATCGGTGGAGGGCTGTATCACTCTCAAAATATAGAAGGAGCTTTGACTACATTGCCGGGAGCACGAATTGTCTGCCCTTCTTTTGCAGATGATGCAGCCGGATTGTTACGTACTAGTATGCGCTCTAAGGGATTTACTTTGTTTCTCGAACCGAAAGCATTGTATAATTCGGTAGAAGCTGCTACTGTGGTGCCGGAAGACTTTGAAGTACCTTTCGGAAAAGCACGTATCCGCCGTGAGGGTACGGACTTGAGTATTATCACATACGGAAATACGACCCATTTCTGTCTGCATGCCGCCGAACGATTGGAGAAAGAGGGTGGTTGGAAAGTAGAAGTGATCGATATTCGTTCTCTGATTCCGCTGGATAAAGAGGCAATATTTGAATCGGTCAAGAAGACCAGCAAAGCATTGGTTGTACATGAAGATAAAGTATTCTCCGGTTTCGGTGCGGAGCTTGCAGCAATGATTGGTGAGGAAATGTTCCGTTATCTCGACGGACCGGTGCAGCGTGTCGGTTCTACGTTTACTCCCGTCGGTTTCAATCCGATACTGGAAAAAGAAATTTTGCCGGACGAAGCTAAGATATACGAAGCTGCACGGAAATTATTGGAATATTAAAAGATAAGAATGATGAAAAAGATAGGTTTGTTTTATGCTACCAAAGCCGAAAGAACGAGTTGGGTGGCAGAGAAAATACAGAAAGAGTTTGGTGAAGACAAGATAGAAGTAGTGCCTATCGAGCAGGCCTGGCAGAATGATTTTGCTGCTTATGACTGCTTCATTGTGGGTGCTTCCACCTGGTTTGACGGGGAACTTCCTACTTATTGGGACGAACTGTTGCCGGAACTCCGGACAATGAAATTGAAAGGTAAGAAGGTTGCTATCTTCGGTTTGGGAGATCAGATACGTTATCCGGAAAATTTTGCAGATGGAATTGGTCTGCTGGCAGAAGTCTTTGAAGGCGATGAGGCTACCTTGGTCGGTTTTACTTCTTCCGAAGGTTACACTTTCGAACGTTCTAAGGCTTTACGTGGCGAGCAGTGGTGCGGGTTGGTTGTCGATTTGGATAATCAGTCCGAACAGGCGGAAAAGAAAATCAAAGCATGGTGCCAACAGGTCAAAAAAGAGTTCGCGTAACGACTTTGTTTCTCTTTATAAGATAGTGACGCTATCCAATGCAAATAGTGACGGTATATGCTATGGATAGCGTCACTATCCCACGCGTATACCGTCACTATTTTTTTTTCTGCATTAATCTGGAGTCTTACGCTTGTTTATAGCGTATATCGACTGCGATTTTTGCTTGCTTTCTTATATCTTTTAATGATAAGGGAGCTTTCTTTTTTAAAGATATTTGTTGGCTCTTATCCTTTATAAATAAATTTCACTTCTGCCCAACGATTCTTCTCTTTATAATGAACGAAAGTCAGTCCGTTCTTCTCCGCTTCTTCGCGGATGGCGGCAATGTCGTCTATATAAAATCCACTCATGTAGAGTTCGGAATTCGTATGCATACAGGCAACATATTGCTTCATATCATTTAGTAATATATTCCGGTTGATGTTGGCGATGATAACGTCGAAAGGTCCTTTTCCTACAAGCGACGAGGCATCTCCTTCTGATACGGCAATATCGTCTACGTGATTCAATTCGATGTTTTCGATGGAGTTTCGTACGCACCATTCATCAATGTCGATGGCCGTACAGGGACGTGCGCCCCGCATACGTGCGAGGATGGCGAGAATCGAAGTTCCGCAGCCCATATCGAGCAGGGATTTATCTTTCAGTTCGCTGTCCAATAATTCTTCAATGATGAGGCTGGTAGTCTCGTGGTGTCCTGTTCCGAAGGCCATTTGAGGATTGATGACGATGTCATATTCCGCTTTGGGGACATCTTGGTGGAAAGTGCTGTGGATCACACATCGGTTTCCGATAATGATGGGTTGGAAGAAATTCTTTTCCCATTCCTCGTTCCAGTCCTTGTCTTCCGCTTCGGTGTATGTATAAGTAATATCCGTATCGGGTAGGGGGAACTCGTTGATGGCAATCTTGATGGCGTTTTCATCACACAATGTCTGTTGGATATATGCGGTCAGTCCGCCTTCACACTCAACAAAACTTTCAAATCCGACTTCACCCAATATGGCAGCCAGTACGTCATTGACGGTTTCGGTACAAGGCTGGGTGCGGAATGTGAATTCAAAATACTTCATAGTTGTTTTTAATGCTGGTGAATAATGTGCAAAGATACAGCAATCCGGGTATAGAAAGTCAAGTTTGCCTGAACTTTATGCCGGTGAGCGTTGTATCTTCTACAAAGATAGTTAGAAATAGGGATTTCCCTATTATCCTTTGGGGAAAATCTCCCCCGGACGAAAAATCTCTTCCTTATCTTTGTAACGTGAATAAGTTTAAGTAATTACATAAACCGAGATGATATGAAAAAGATTGTTTATTTCTTGCTATTTGCCTTGTGCCTTCCGATAGGTATCTTTGCACAAAGCGTTGATGACGACCTTTACTTCGTACCTTCCAAAGACAAACAGGAGAAGAAAGAAACTCCGGTTAAGAAGGAACCGAAGAAACAGGTGACGACTAACATCTATACTTCACCGGGTACTACAGTGGTTGTTCAGGACCGTAAGGGAAGAACACGGGATGTGGATGAATATAACCGCCGTTACGATGCACGTGAAAATGAATTCGTAATGGATAATGATACCTTATATATAAAAGAAAAATCTAATCCGGATTTGGACGGAGAATGGGTGACGGGCGAATTCAATGGTACGGAAGACGACTATGAATACGCTGAACGTATCATCCGTTTCCGCAATCCGCGTTTCGCTATCAGTATCAGCAGTCCGTTGTATTGGGATGTAGTTTACGGTCCGAATTCATGGGATTGGAACGTATATACCGATGGTATGTATGCTTATGCATTCCCGACGTTCAGTAACCCGCTTTGGTGGGATTGGCGTTATGGCTCTTACGGCTGGGGATGGAACTATGGCTGGGGATGGAATCGTCCTTATTACTCTTGGGGATATTACCCCGGTTATTGGGGCGGAGGCTACTGGGGTGGCTGGTATGGCGGCGGATATTGGGGACATCATCACCACTGGCATGGTGGTCCTAGCTGGGGCTGGGGCGGAGGTGGAAGCGGTCGTTGGACAGGTCCTACCTATACAAACCGTCGTTCTTCCGGACAAAGCAGTTACAGGAATCCTTCTACTATTCGTCGTTATGGTTCGAGTGCCGTTCGTTCCAGTGGTTCTTCTGTTCGGGGAGGCTCTGCAGTTCGTTCAGAAGGTAGCTCTGTTCGTTCTTCTGGTTCTACTTATAGTAGGGGAACTACTTCCAGACGTGTAGTGGGTACACGGACTTCAGGTGAACGCAGTGGCTCAAGTAGTCGTAGCAGTGCTACTTATTCTCGTCCAAGTAGTACTAGAAGTAGCGGAAGTTCTTCATCTTCCCGTTCGACTGGTTCTTCTGGTTATTCGCGTTCGTCTGGAACCACTACTAGAAGCAGTAGTGCAAGATCAACTTATAGTCGTGGAAGTTCAGAAGCACCGCGTAGTTATTCTCCAGCAAGTAATAGTAATACCCGTTCTTCTTCCTATGGCACTTCTCGTTCTTCTTCACGCAGTTATTCTCCAGCTTCGTCAGGTGGCAGTAGCTCTCGGGGTAGTTATTCGAGCGGTGGTTCTTCTTCTAGATCATCATCAGGTGGAGGTTCCTCTCGTAGTAGCAGTGCCAGAAGATAAGTATTAATTAAATGGTTTTGACAGGAATGAAAAAGATAAGTGTTTTAACTGCTCTGGGGATGCTAATGATAGCGCCTTGGGGAATGGCACAAACGATATATGACGGTGCCAAACTAACAGGAAAAGATTTGAATGGCACAGCTCGATTTGTGGGTATGGGTGGAGCTATGGGAGCTCTTGGAGGAGACATATCTACGATGGGGACTAATCCGGCAGGTATTGGCCTTTATCGCAGTAATGATGTAATGACTTCATTTGGGCTTTCTCTTTATGGGAATGAAAGCCAGTATTTGGGGAAAAAGTTTAATTCCGATTTAACTAAAGGAGATTTTAATAACATCGGGTTTGTATTTTCTTCGAAGATTGGTAATGAAACTCCGCTGCGTTTTGTGAATTTCGGTTTTAACTATCATAAAGCGAAATCATTTAATAACAACATGCGCATGGAAGGTAATTTGGGGCTTTACTCCCAAACCTATCTAATGGCATCTCAAGCAGCTGGCATTGAAAAATGGGGAGATTCGCCTTATACGGATAATGGTATTGGGTGGCTTTCTATTCTTGGAGCTGATGCTGGGCTGATTAGAGATATTACAATACATGACAAAACAGGAGGGGTAAACAATATTCCTTATACCTATAAGGATGAACAAGGGAAGGAGGTACAGTATAAGGATATAAATGGTAATCCTCTTTATATCTCTCCTGGACATTTTGAAGGAATGTTGGATAATGGATATGCAAATTTTCATTCAGAAGAACGCGGAGGAATTGATCAATATGATTTTAATGTATCATTTAATTTCAATGATCGGGTATATTTGGGATTGACGCTAGGTGCCTACTCCGTGGATTATAATAAATATACTTTTTATGGTGAGGATTATGGAAACGATGAAAAATACAATTTGCAGAGTTGGAATAGAATAAAGGGGTCTGGCTTTGATGTGAAGTTTGGAGCTATTATTCGTCCTTTTGAATATTCGCCTTTTCGGGTTGGATTAGCTATACATACGCCAATATTCTATAGTTTGGATTATAAAACGAGTGCACAAGTTATATCGGATGTGATGGATGTTGTAACTGGAGAAATAAAGGGATATGACGTGAAATCATGGGATAATCTTCCGGGAAAAGGGGATATGATCCTTCCTTTCGATTTTCAGACTCCTTGGACTTATAATGTAAGTTTGGGATATACGGTAGGCAAGAGCTTGGCTTTAGGAGCAGAGTATGAGTATCAAGATTATTCTTCCATGAAGTTTAAAGATACTGAAGGTAATTCTTCTGCTTATGAATTTGAGAATAGTACGACGTCTATGTTGAAAGGGGTTAGTACAGTCCGTCTTGGTCTAGAGTATAAGGTGATTCCACAGTTTGCTTTTAGGGCAGGATATAATTATAGTACTGCGGCTTTCCATCAAGATGCTTTCAAAGATTTGGCTATTAACTCTATTCAGACAGATACAGACTTTGCCAATTCTAAATCAATGAGTAATTATACATTGGGTATTGGTTATCGCGGATCAATGTTTTATGCTGATTTGGCTTATAAATACTCTACATATAAAGAAAATTTCTATCCGTTTGTGAATGGATTTACAGATGAAGATGGTAATACAGTCATTGGTTCACCGGAAGCAACGAAAGTTACGAATACACGCAGTCAAGTGTTATTTACCGTAGGTATGCGTTTCTAACCTAAAAAAGACAGTTTTCAATTTCAATAATAACTTTTGTGTGTAAAAAATCCCTGGAATGCTGAGTGTCTACAGCGGTTCCGGGGATTTTTATTAGTATCACTTTTTATTCTTTAGTCTTATCTGAATAGTGGAGTTCGTTCGTCAATGATTCCGCGTCTTGCGTACATTTTTACCGCAACAGGAGTTCCGGCTTCTATGGTAATGTCCTCCTCTGCGATGATAGGTTCTTCTTTACCGTCCTCCAGGATAACCGTTCCTATTTTCTCGCCGGCTTTGATGAGCTGTGGAATCAAGTTAGTCAAGATACCTCAGATACTTTCCGGATATCAATGTATTCCGGTTTTGCATTGGGGTCAGCTTCGATTTTACCGCTGAACAGGTCTTGCACACCTTTGTTCTTCAAGAACAGTTTAACGATTGCTCTACCTTCGTACGGCTGGTTGTTCTCGTCGAGCAGAACGACGGGCGTTGTCATTCTCTTGAATGCAAGAGCAACATTCTTAGAACCTTTGTTGGCTTGGGCTGTACCGAACAAATATTCTAAGCCACCCTTGATTTCACGATAGCGGCTGCTCAATGATCTGGTAGTAGCAGCTTCGTCGGTCAATTCAGGATAATGAGCATAGAAAGTAACCGTTTCCGAATCGGTGCCTGCTTCGTTCCAGGTTTGGCTATCCATGCCTATGGCAAACGGATGATAATCCTGCTCGGCAACGGACATGGAGATAACATCCCCGGCAGCGAAATTGCTTTTTAACGGAAGTGTCAGACTACTGCTGTTACGGGTAAGAGCATTGTTGATACTTTGGTCAATAGAAGTAGAAAAGTCGATCACTCCATTACTGGGGTCTTGCAGTTCTTCTTGCTGTTGACAACTGAACAGGCATACTGATGCCATAACAAATAAAAGGCTTTTTCTTTTCATTTGAGGGTAATTAATAGGTTAATAATAGTGAGAGGTTTTCTAATATTCTACTCTGTCTTCTTTGGCCACCCAGGCTTTGAAGGCAGTAAGGGCTTCATTATGTAGTAGGATTTCGGAAGGCAGCTTTCTGTCTTCAGGTTTCAGTTGCAGTTCGTCATAGATAAAAGAGTCGTCGAAGCCGATGTTTTTGGCATCGGTCTTGTTGTTTCCATAGTACATCTTATCCAGGCGTGCCCAATAAATAGCACCCAGGCACATGGGGCAAGGTTCGCAGGAAGTATAGATTTCGTATCCGCTAAGATCAAATGTTCCGAGTTTGGCAGCTGCGGCACGTATGGCGCTTACCTCGGCGTGAGCCGTAGGATCACAAGATGCAGTGACACGATTAACTCCTGTTGCAACTATTTCTCCGTCTTTCGTGGCAATCACAGCACCGAAAGGACCTCCACCATTTTCAACATTTTCTTTTGAAAGCTCGATCGCTTTTCTCATTAAAGCTTCTTTAGTCATGGCACAAAAAATATATTGTTAGTTTCATTTTTTCTTTGCTTCTTTCTACAAAGATAGAAAAAACTAACAATATACAATGGAATGTCCCTATTAATTTTTTAACAATACCGGCAGAATCCGGAAAAAGAAGGAACTTTTTTTTGCTTTTTTTAGGGTTATAGCTTACCTAAGATCTTGTCCATTACCCAGTTAGTCAACGTTGCACTTTCGCCGTCGCAAGAGCAAACCGACTTACCCAATAAGTGGTCTACTACTGCTTGGATAAGAGGCTGTTGCACGTGTTCCGGGTTGCCGATACAGATTTCTTCCCGTCCTTTCTCGGTATGCAGTCCGATAGGTTCGTAAGTAAAGACAGAGAAGCAAATCATTCCTTTGTCGCCGATAATCTCTATGCGGTCTTCGCGGGCAGAATCATGGGCTACGAAGCACCAGGAACCACTACCCACCAGTCCGTTGTCAAATTGGAAACAGGCGCTTAATGTATCTTCTGCAGGATAAAGCCCGCCGCGATTACTCTTGTAACCGCTTGCTTCGAGGATACAACCGAACATATCCTGCAACAAATCAATCTGATGCGGAGCAAGGTCGTAGAAGTAGCCGCCTCCGGCAATATCAGCCTGCACACGCCAGGGAAGATTATCACGATTGTAATCCAGATCGCGTGGCGGCTGGGCAAAACGAATCTGTACATTGATAACGTTGCCGATCGTTCCGTTCTCTACTAATTCCTTTACTTTCTGGAAATAGGGAAGATAACGTCGGTAGTATGCTACGAAACAGGGAACCCCCGTTTCATTGGATATGCGGTTGATTCGGGTACATTCTTCATACGTCACCGCCATTGGCTTCTCAATATAGGCCGGTTTACCCGCTTTCATGGACATAATGGCATACGTAGCGTGTGAAGAAGGAGGAGTGGCTATATAGACAGCGTTTACTTCCGGATCATCTATCAGCTCCTGTGCATCGTCATACCATTTCTTGATTCCTCTCTCTTTGGCATACGCTTTCGCTTTCGCGCCGTCACGACTCATCACGGCTACGACTTCCGAATGTTCTACTTTCTGGAAAGCGGGACCGCTTTTCGTCTTGGTTACTTCTCCGCAACCAATGAAGCCCCATTTGATCATCTTTTCACTCATAATATAATATACCTATTGTGTCTGTTCTAACAAACCCCAAAGATAAAGCTATTTTTTGTCAAGAGCAACTTTATTGATTATTAACTTAGCGGGGACAGTTGGAAAACAGACATTGTGTTTTGTTTCAACAGAAGCTCTATTTTATCGGAACAAAGGCTCTGTTTCAGGCAAACAGAACGTCTGTTTGAGGCGGATATATACTTCATTTCGGTAAGAAGCAAGGTGAACACTGCTGATCCTCCGGCTGAAGAACCATAACCACCGGGCAAAGCGCAAGGAAAAGCCGGGGCGGGGAGAGGTTTTTCCCGGCTGGATAAAAAGAAAGGAGAGAATCGCGATTCCCTCCTTTGCATGTAGTTTAATTGAAACTACTTTATCATTAACTCTGTAAAGATACGACATTCGAAAGCGAAAGTCAAGTCTTTGGGAGTTTATTTCTCGTAATAGACATGAATATATCTATCTTACATTCTGTTTTTGATTGTTTTCTTCTGATCTGTACTATGATAAGGTTATTCTTTATCATAGTACTTTTTATAAATCTTCTGGTATTCTTTCTCCTTTTGGAATTTATCCAGCCATGCATTCAAACTATCGAGTAAAGCGGGTGATTGTTTGCTGACTGCCCATGAGTAAAATTGTGTAAAGCTGATGGCTGTATTTATATCTATCTGTGGGATGGAATCGGCAGCCGCGCGTGCGATGCTTTCGTCACAAACGGCATAGTCGATATCCCCATGAGCTACCATTGAGATTAATTGTTCGGAACCGTATTTCTCTATTTCTTTGATATAAATGGTATCGCCGATTTCATTACCTAGATTCTGAATACGCAGAATAGAAGGAGACCCTTTTACTACGTGAAGTGTCCGCCCGGCCAAGTCCAGCTGGCTACGGATATAGAGTGAGTCGTTTTCTCCGTTTTCTTTCCGTTGCACGAGCACTTGCTTGTTGAGCGTGATGGGAGAGGTGAGGAGCAGAGAGTCTTTCAGTTCGCTGGTAGCTAATATGCCGCAGGCAATTACATCGTAACGTCCCTCGCTTAATCCTTCCAGCCGTTCTTCAAAACTCATCAGGGGTGTTATTTCGGTCTTTAATCCCTTGTCATGGGCAAAAGCCTGTATCAGTTCGTAATGGAAACCGGAAACGGTATCGCCGTCCACGTAGAAACTGATCGAGTTATATTCAGTCGCTACACGCAATATACCTTCTTTGGCAATGGCTGCATAATCACGTGGGTGTCCTGACGGCTTTTCCTGATTACCGCATTGGCGGATAGAAAAGATGATTGCCAATACAATGATTACGGGCACTAAATATCTGGCCAGTCTCAATTTGGGGCGTGTTACCATAAGCCATATAGATTTTGTTAATCATAGAAATTCCATGAAAGACCGAATTTCAGTACACGCGGGTTGATAGGATAGTGAGGAGCCAGGAAGTAATTCGGGCTGCTCATACCTTGATTCACGTGATACATCATTACATAGAAACGTGTACGCTTTAGATGTAAGTTTGCGTATACATTCACGATCGGATAACCTCCTATCTCTACCTGGTCATTTTCCGGTTGCAAATAGAAGTTTTGGATAGCCGGCATATAAGCGGGTGCATTGTATTTACTGAAATAACGCACATCGGCACCCAATTGTACACTAAGCACTTTCTTTGCCAGCTTGAACTGCATATAGAAATTGTGATACAGCGAAAGATCAGGCAAAGGCAATACGGTCTGGTCGCTGGACTTTTGCCAGGTTACTTCATTGTCTAAATGGAAGATTCCCAGCTTGAAGTCCTGATTAAGACTTGCTGACAACACCTGTATACTTCCGCTTTTCTGTTCCGGCATTGCTTGTTGGTTGAAATAAGTGTAGTTCTTTATATTTTCAACTCCTGCTTTCAAGCGTGTTCTCCAACGTGCAATGCTTAATTCTCCTTCAATACGGGTACGAAATTCTTTGTCCATATCATTGTCCCACATGAAATGTTTGGAATGATAATGACGCATATAGAAAGGCGCAAGCTTATTGCTGACTTCACCACGGGCTATAAGGCTCACAGTGTCTTTCCATAACGGAAAGTTAAGGTCGATATCTCCTTTCACATTGAATTGTCCGATTGCTTTTCCGGCGAGTCCCACTTCACCAATGGCATGGTAATGAAGTACATTTCCTTCACGTTTGGATAATTCGCCTCCAACAAATATTTCATTTTCATTGTATTTGTCGGGCAATGGATTCCCCTCCATATTCATAAGAGTATATTTGCTGATTTTATAGGAAGCAAATGCCGTGAGTCCGGCTTTGGCATATTTATTGAATCCTTCGAGTAGAGCAATACCTATGGTATTCTTGATACCCATATAAGTAGTACTGTCTCTGGCAATCGGATTATCCGGTTCCAAATAGGTGTTTTGATAATAGTTCTTTTCACGCATGTCATCATCAGAGTTGAAGCTATGACGTGCACGCTCTACCTGAATGGTATGTATAAAACTAGTGACCGGCACAAACTCTTGTTTGGCTGGAGTAGTGTCATTTTCGGCCTGCGGTATGTCGCGGCTGAATCCCAGATTGTAACGTTGGGTCAGGAATATATAAAAGTCATGATTACGGTTGGTTGTGGCGCTTAGTACAGTCGGGATATTGGTTGATTCATATTCCCTTTGGCCTTGTGCCATCTCTTCAGGAGCAGTGATGTATCGGTCGTCCTCAATACCTCCGTTTTCATTTGTTTTGAGATAATTGTTGCTGTATATTGCCTGCATCTGATAGCGGTCGCCGATATAACTACCGAAAATTGCCGCATTGAAATAAGCCGTATTTTGGTTATTATAATATCCTCGTCCGTACAGGTAATCTATGTTAAAACCGAAAGCCAGCTTCTTGTTTACATTGACAGAGAAATAAGACTTAAAGCGTTCTTCTCCGTTTATTTTATTACCGGCTTTATGATACGTCAGATTGGTATAAGGTACGTTACTATTGGTGAAATTGAATTCCGTAGGACGAATAAAGAAACTGGAGAAAGGCTCCATAAAGATAGTAGGTTTCGGATCACGACGTTCAAAGAAGATGCGTGACATACGGGGAGAACCCATATTGGCCAGATAATTATAATGTCCGGTAAGTCCTCGGTAAGATTGGTGTTTTGGAAGTGGTGATAAGCAGTATCCGCCGGGATGATAGTCCGGTCGCCCAACTGATTATTAATACGCCACATATATAATTTCGGAGGTAACCCCTGTACTTCTACATTTGCACTATCCAGTCTGTCCGGAATCATGGCAGGGTCCACCTGGTTACCGTATTGGTCGTATCCGTTTTCGTCCACTCTCTGGCGACCATTATCGAACTGTGCATGGACAGTTGTCAAACCTATAACGGAAAAGATTATATATAATAGTAAGATTCGTCTCATAATTGGAGGCAAAGATACTTACTTTAATTGATTTAATGATAATGGATAATTGAAAATTATGTTGCATACGTACTATACGTAGCTAATAATTATCAATTATCCATTGTACATTATCTGTTAATTAAACCTCACGGATTAACTCCATACCTTTCTTGATAGCTTCCTCGTTCATCGGAATCAAGTGATGGTGGCGTTCCGGCAGGGTTTTCTTAAGTCCTTTGATAACATTCTCCAACGTTACGATGGGGCGGAGCTTCAATAATCCGCCAAGTACGATCATGTTGAATGCTTTGGCATTATTCATCTCGTTGGCTGCATCCATTGCGTCGATACGATATACCTTAATATCCTTGCGGGTAGGAGGGTTGATAATTCCGTAACCGTCATAAATCAGGATACCACCGGGTTTCACTTTGCTTTCAAACTTTTCGAGTGAAGGCTGATTCAGAATGATGGCAGCGTCGTATTTACTAAGAATCGGTGAGGATATTTTGTCATCGCTTACAATAACTGTAACGTTGGCTGTTCCACCTCGTTGTTCGGGACCGTATGCCGGCATCCAGGTCACTTCTTTGCCTTCCATCAAACCGGAATATGCCAGAATCTTACCCATAGACAATACGCCTTGTCCACCGAATCCTGCTATAATTATTTCTTCTTTCATTGTTCTGTTGACTTTTAGCGTTATTCTTTATCTTTTAAATCACCCAGCGGATAGAATGGGAACATGTGTTCTTCCATCCATTTGTTCGCCTTCTCCGGAGTCATCTTCCAGCCTGAACTACAAGTGGAAACGATTTCTACCAGGTTGGAACCTTTACCGTTCATGGAGTTCTCAAAAGCCTTGCGGATTGCCTTCTTAGCCTTACGGATAGCCGGTACGGATTGTACGGACTGACGGGTTACGTAAGCAGTTCCTTCCAGTTGGGCTGCGATTTCAGTAATCTTCAATGGATAGCCGTGAAGTTCAACGTCACGTCCGTAAGGACAAGTCGAGCTCTTCATGCCTACCAGTGTAGTCGGTGCCATCTGGCCGCCTGTCATACCGTAGATCGCATTATTGATAAAGATAATCGTGATATTCTCACCACGGTTCAAAGCGTGGATTGTTTCGGCTGTACCGATACAAGCCAAGTCACCGTCGCCTGATAAGTGAAAACAAGGCGGTCCGGCCACAGGCGTTTCACAGCAGTCGCCACAGCAGGAGCACGTCCGTGTGCTGCTTCTTGCCAGTCAATATCGAGATAGTTGTAGGCAAACACTGCACATCCCACCGGAGAGATTCCCACAGTTTTATCTTCCATACCCATTTCCTCAATGACTTCGGCAATGAGTTTGTGTACCACACCGTGACTGCAACCCGGGCAGTAGTGCATGGCGTTATCGTTCATCAGAGTCGGTTTTTTGTAAACCAGATTCTCGGGTTTGATTATTTCTTCTTTAGTCATAACTTCATCTCCTTATCTGTTGGTGAACCGTATAAAAAACTCCATCAGCTTGACAAAGATTGCCGCGCCGCATACGTAGATAAACATTTTGAAATCATCTTTTGCTACAAAGTAGGTGATGATGGCTGCAACAGCCAATATCATAAATAGGATGTTCAGTACGTTTCTTATTTTATCGGGATTCATTGTTTCGTTATTTGATTATTTTTTCTTTCAAGGCAGTTACAATTTCATCCGGATCGGGAACGATGCCACCTAGACGTCCGAAATGTTCTACCTTTACTTTACCGTTAACAGCGAGACGGACATCTTCAATCATCTGTCCGGCATTTAGTTCCGTAACGAGCATACCTTTTACTTTATCAGCGTATGCAGCAATCGCTTTGGTTGGGAACGGCCACAGTGTAATCGGGCGAAGGATACCTACTTTAATTCCTTTTTCACGGGCTAGTTCCATTGCTTTCTGGCCAATACGTGCCATTGAACCGAAAGCGATAATCAAATACTCTGCATCTTCGCAGTTGATCTCTTCGAATCGTACTTCATTTTCTTCAATTTCACGATATTTAGCTTGAAACGGAGGTTGTTGATTTCCATTGCTTCCGGTTTCAATTCAAGGGAAGTGATAATATTCGGTTTGCGGTCTTTTGCTTTTCCGGTAGCAGCCCATGGACATTGTTCAATTACTTCTGCTTCTGTGCGGCGTGGCTTTTGTGCAGGAAGAACAACCTTTTCCATCATCTGACCGATCACACCGTCGGCAAGGATAATAGCCGGATTACGGTATTTGAAGGCCAGTTCGAATCCTAATGCTACGAAATCCGCCATTTCTTGTACGGATGCCGGAGCGAGGGCAATCAGTTTGTAGTCTCCATGACCACCACCTTTTACTGTCTGGAAGTAGTCAGCCTGGCTAGGTTGGATAGTTCCCAGTCCGGGACCGCCACGCATTACATTTACAATCAGACAAGGAAGTTCGGCACCGGCCAAATAAGAGATTCCTTCTTGTTTCAAGCTCACACCCGGACTTGAAGAGGAGGTCATTACCTTCTTTCCGCTACCTGCACCTCCATATACCATATTGATAGCTGCCACTTCACTTTCCGCCTGGAGTACTACCATGCCGGTTGTTTCCCACGGTTTCAGTTCGGCAAGCGTTTCCAACACTTCCGATTGGGGAGTAATAGGATAACCGAAGTATCCGTCGGCACCGCAACGGATAGCTGCGTGGGCGATGGCTTCGTTTCCTTTCATTAATACAACTTCTTCTGCCATATTCTTTTCTTTTATTCTACTTTTACTTTATACACTGAAATACATCCGTCCGGACAAACCGTTGCACACGAGCTGCATCCGTTACAGGTATCTTCCTTCACTTGCCAGGCATAGTTATAGCCTTTCATGTTTACCTCTTTATTGAGGGCGATTACATCGAGCGGACACGCCACTACACACAGGTTGCATCCTTTGCAACGCTCCGTGTCGACTACGATTGCTCCTTTGATTTTTGCCATAATCTTTATTTTATTACGTTATCTTTGAGTACGGTTATTGATTATACATCTCTTTTATTGATTGAACATATCCTTGTGGTAGAAGTTGAGGATATCTATTGCCATCTTCCTGGCCTGAACGGCAGGACTGTCCGGATTGATCTCGATGGCATACTGGTAGTTGTCCAGTGCCTGCTTCCAATCTCCTTTCTTTCGGTAGGCATTTCCCCGTAAATAGTAAAGAGTATCTTTCTCTTTTTCGACAGAACTGTCCTGGAGAAGCTGGTCCAATTGCTTAATCGCTGTGTCCACATCCCCCTGATTGATAAGCTCTTTTAGGTTGTCTATTTGCTCCATTTCTTTTCGTCTTTCGGGATTCTGAAACGCAAAGATAGTTTTTATTTATGTAAACAGGGCAAATGAGGACGGAAATTTGCAACGTTTTGAGTTTATTGCATATTCTATGAATATATAGTCAGGGGAAAGAGAACTCATTTGAATTTTGCGTTTTTTGTCACATTATGTACACTGATGCTTGGTTATCCTATGCTTTTATTTATAGCTTTCCCTGATTGTTACTTAAGGAATATTTTTCAGCGAAAACTCCTGTACATCCCACAAAAGATTCAATTCGGTTAGATAGTTCAAATACCCTCACACAAATAAAAGGATAATGAGCCGTTAAGAAACAGAATTCTTTTGTTACATTTGCGATTGGAAATTAAAAAAACACTCAATGTTATGACTAAGGGCGATGCGGAACAAGTAGAACCAATGAAGCTTATATTCAATTATAATAATGTATTTTACAGCTTCTATTACGATGACCTTGGCGGTTGTATACACCGTTCTCGTGAATATGCTATCAACTATGTGTATTCAGGTGAGATGATTCTTGATAATGGAAAAGAACAAATTCATGTCAGAAAAGGCGAATGTGTCTTTATCCCCCGCGATCATCATATAACAATGTATAAGAGAACGTACGACGGTGAGCGGTATTGTGGTATTTTCCTGATGTTTACACGTCGTTTTTTACGTGAGATGTATAGCAAATTGGGACAGCGGAGAGTACCCGTCAATACTCCAAAACTTGATTCGGGTGTGATAAAACTGCCCCAAACGGTGGAACTCGCAAGCCTTTTCGCTTCAATGACACCTTATTTCAATCCTGAAGTAAAACCGAAAGATGATTTTATGAATCTGAAGATACAGGAAGGTCTGCTCGCTTTGTTGGATATAGATGAACGGTTTGCCCCGACGCTTTTCGATTTCAACGAGCCGTGGAAAATAGATATTCTGGAATTTATGAGCGAGAACTACATGTATGAGTTCACAATGGAGGAAATGGCTCATTATACCGGGCGCAGCCTTGCCACGTTCAAGCGGGACTTCAAGAAGATAAGTGACCTGACACCTGAAAAGTGGCTTATTCGCAAGCGTCTTGAGGTGGCTTACAACAAGATGAAGGAAGGCGGTAAAAAGGTTGTGGACGTCTACGCAGAAGTAGGGTTTAAGAATCCTTCCCATTTTTCAACCGCATTCAAGAAACAATATGGTATATCACCGACCGCCATATTTGCATAGAATTCTTATTTGTGTAAATCGGGACAGTTTTATATTGAGCTTTTGAGCAATACTATTTGAGCCTCACAGCAATGCCGCTGTGAGGCTTTTGCTTTACCTTTGCACTGTAAAATAAGAAAGAATAATTCAACAACCATTTAAGTAATAGCAGAATGAAAACAACGAATCTTACATCCGTGGCAATCGCAGCCTTGTTAGGAACCGTCATGCTTGCGGGCGCAGGCTGCACAAATAGTAAAACAAATCAAGAAACAAGTGATAATATGGAAACATTGAATCTTACTCAAGAATGGGACAAGAAATTCCCGCAAAGCGACAAGGTAAACCACCGTAAGGTGACGTTTAAGAACCGTTACGGCATCACACTTGCTGCCGACCTCTACGAACCAAAGAATGTTGAAGGCAAACTCGCTGCCATAGCTGTGAGCGGTCCTTTCGGAGCTGTAAAGGAACAGGCATCCGGTCTTTATGCACAGACAATGGCGGAACGTGGGTTCCTTACTCTTGCATTTGACCCCTCATATACCGGTGAGAGTGGCGGTGAACCTCGTAATGTAGCTTCACCGGACATCAATACCGAAGATTTCAGCGCAGCAGTCGATTTTCTCACAGCATTGCCTGATGTGGATGCAGAGCGCATCGGGATTATTGGTATCTGTGGTTTCGGTGGGATGGGACTAAATGCTGCTGCTATGGATACACGTATCAAGGCTACAGTGGCTTCGACGATGTACGATATGAGCCGTGTGAATGCCAATGGTTATTTCGACGCAGAGGATAGTGCCGACGACCGCAACAAAAAAAGGGAGATGATGAATGTTATCCGTATCCGTGACGCGCAGAGTGGTACAATCACTTCCGGTGTCCCTGGGTTACCTGACAGCATCACCGGTGAAGAGCCACAATTCGTCAAGGATTATTTCGATTATTACAAGACTAACCGTGGTTTCCACGTTCGCTCTATCAATTCCAATGGTGCATGGAGTCCTACGATGACGCTGTCTTTTATCAATATGCCGCTATTAGCTTATATTCATGAGATTTCCCGCCCCGTACTTCTTATTCATGGTGAAAATGCCCATTCGCGTTATTTCAAAAGTTGACAGGTGATAATAAAGACTGATGATTATCCCTGGAGCGAACCATACTGATCTCTACGACCGTACGATTCCTTTCGACAAATTGGAGGACTTCTTCAGAAAGAACCTGAAATAATAAATTATGAGTAAACAGTAGTAATAGCTATATACAATTAAAACAATTAAATGATGAACGATATTTTTGCAAAAGACTTGAGCGGTGAGATGGTCTCACCTGATGAACCGGGTTATGATGAACTGATTGCGGATATTTTCGCTACCATAAAGACTGCAACCGAGATGAACACGGGGTATCGTACGCCTGAAGAGGTGCATGAATATATGGAACGTATTCTTGACAAAGAACTGGATGCAACCACCACCGTCCTGCCGCCACTCTACATTGATTATGGTAAACCTGTCAATATTGGTAAGCGATGTTTCATCCAGCAATGCTGTACGTTTTTCGGACGAGGTGGTATTACGATTGGTAATGATGTGTTTATCGGGCCGAAAGTCAACTTGATAACTATCAATCATGATCGGATCCGGATAACCGCAGTGCCACATACGGACGTCCGATTGTGATTGAAGATAAGGTTTGGATTGGCATAAATTCGACTATACTTCCAGGTGTAAGGATTGGCTATGGAGCGATAGTGGGAGCCGGTAGCGTGGTAACTAAAGATGTTCCGGCGATGACAATCGTAGCCGGCAATCCGGCACGAATCATCAAAAAGATAGAAACAAGCGAATAATATAATGGCTGCTCCCTTATGAAATAGGAATTATACCTGAAGAAACTGTAATTAATAAAGGTGCGTTCTAACTCTAATGAAGGTAAGGTAGTTGAAATAAATATCTTACCTTCTGCAGATTGTTTAGAACCCATATAATCAGTTACGCCTGTTTTCCTTATTGATACGTTATAAGCCGTTTCTACATTATATTCATATTAGATAAGAGTGTTTTATTTTTCAATGGCATAGTGTTATCTTATTCTATATTAAAAAGCAGCAATAGGACGTACGTAGTAAGCCGTCGATATATAGGACTGAGTAGTGTTACCATTTGTCAAACCTACACTCCACGAATCTCCACTTCCATTTTGGACGGATTGCCAATATCTGCCCGAATTATAATTAGTGAAAACAGTTTTTTTGATTAACTCTCCTCTTGTATTTCTCAACTCCAGCATCTGTCCTCCGGCTGGGAAAAACCATCCGCTGGTTTTAGCATCTGCGGCAGGCGAGTAGCTGATACATGCATTAGCAGCCGGATAATTACCTATACCATCGGCTTTGAGTAATTGTGTTATCTTAAAGCCATTAAAATATCCGTACGGACTACTTCCGTTACGATTGGAATCCAAAGCGAACTTCTTGTTCCCCCACTTGATGGCTGCTCCATTATTTGCATCTTTCAGTGCCACTGTATATCCATTAATGTTAGTCATCGGCTCTCCGTTACCATTGACATATTCACTATCATCCGCTGTAAATCGCCCCACCTTGAAGACAAGCCCGATGTAAGTTCTTTTGATAATGGATGTTTCGCCCGGAATAATCTTACCATCGCTACAAAAATAGTCGCCCACCTGTAGCGCCCGGGTTATGCTTCCGTCGGTATAGACCGCTGTTTCCACCTGCTGAGTGTAGTATTTCCCGGCAGCGAGCTTTCCGGCTGTTAGTGAGGTCCCCGTATATAGAATCGTTTTGTCACCTTTCGTTAGATAACTCCCGGCAGGCACAAAGTCGCCTGCGGGGAAGGTACGATGGCACGAAACGTTCCGTCGTCCATACGCAGGGCTTTGATGCCGTTTATAGTAGCGTCTTTGGCAGTAACGTCCAGCCTCAGTACCCCACCGGCATACTCAAAGCTTGCTCCTGCCGGGGGAACGCAATTAACTAATCCCATCGGTTTGAGTACCAACAACGCATGCAGATGTTCAAACTTCAGCGTAAGCATCTTCTTATTCGCATTTGCCGGGTCTACCGTGGGGCTGGCAACGGCTGCCATCAGGTCGCTGCCGGTATAGGCGGCGGAGGTGGACTGGTCAGCGGCCGGTTGCAGCTTAGCGTTGTTTGCCAGGTCTTTGAGGATTTCCGCTTTATTGTCTTGTTTGATTGTAATACCGTCCCGATAAGGATAGTATGCCACATAGGCGAGATTATCGTCGTAGCTGTACAATGCGTGTGTATCACCGGTGGCAGGTGCCCAACTGCCCGTTCCGTCCGCTGCTTTTGTATAAACCAGTTTGAGGTTGTACACACCATCGATAGTGGCTACATTGGGCGTTTCAAAATTCCTGAGGGCGAAGATGCCGATGGCATCACCATCGGAAAATTCTGTGGTATAATCGTTCTCGATTGGCGTGCGGGTGACGGAGGTATTTTTTTTATCAATGGCGGTGTAACGACTCACCGTTGCACTGATGGTAAGAGGGATGCGGCGATCTGTATTTCCGATGTTCTCCATACCTGCCTCGTCCGTACAACCACCTCCAAGGATAAGGAAGGTATAGAGACAAATATTAGACAAGAATGTTTTGTTTTTTAACGGCATAGTGTTCTCTTATTTTATTATAAAATAATTTTTATAGATGGATTAAAATGCTAAGGCGGTACGTACCATAGATCCTGAGCTTTTGTTTTTTTGACTGTATGTTCCTGAGTCCCAATTAATGTTATATGAATTTGCCGCAGTCGCTTCCGTACTGCTCCAGTAGTGGTGCTGCCATCCGCGTCCCATGGCGCCGCCACACTTATCAAAACTTTTAGATATTACCTCTGCATACTTCTTCTTTATATAAATCAGTTGTCCTATTGAAGGCAGAAACCATCCGCTCGTAGTTTGGGGTGAATTGGTCTGCTTTCTTACATAAGTCATCATATCATTATAACCGGCAGAGATTGCTTGTAATTTATCTGTATTGAAATAACCATTAAAGTCGGTGGTGCTTTTATAAGTGCCAAAGTCAGTACCACCGCCATTGTGCCATTGGTCTGTCCCTTCTGACCGATTAATCACATATCCGTGTACTTCCATCGGGTTTCCATTTTTATCGACATATACACCGTTATCTTCCGGATGCCGTCCTACATAAAAAACAACTCCGATAACGGGACTGCTGAAAGAGTTTGCCTCATAAGGTGAAATCTTGCCATTGCTACAGAAGAAGTCACCCTCTTGAAGCGGGCGAATAACACTTTCATCGGGAGATTCCAGCATATTCACCTGTTGGGTGTAGTATTTACCGGCAGTGAACGTAGCTGCTGCCAGTGAAGCACCTGTATAGAGAATTGTTTTATCTCCTGTAGTCTTGTAATTTCCGGTAGGTACAATATCTGCCGAAGCAGTTTTCACAATGGCACGGAACGTACCGTCACCCATAGGTAATGCTTTGATGCCATTTATGACAGCGTCTTTGGCTGTAGCGTCTGCCCCCAGCATTGGATCGCTATATTCAAAGCCTGCCCCGGCAGGGGGCGTGCAATTGAACAACTTATTTGTTTTCAGCACCAGCAACGCATGCAGATGTTCGAACGCTAGCGTCAGCACCTTCTTGTTGGCATCCGTAGGGTCGGTCGCAGGCCGGGCAAAGGCTGCCATTAGGTCGCTGCCGGTATAGGCGGCGGGGGTGGACTGATCGGCGGCGGGTTGCAGCTTGGCGTTGGCTGCCAGGTCTTTGAAAATTTCCGTCTCGATGTCTTGTTTGATAGTGATTCCTTCCCGGTAAGGATAGTAGGCTACGTAAACCAGGTCGTCGTAACTGTACAGCACGTGCGTGTCGCCAGAGGCGGGCGCCCAGCTTCCCGATCCGTCCGCGGCTTTGGTGTAGACCAGCTTGAGGTTGTACACCCCGTCAACGGGAGTTACATCGGGCGTTGCATACTCTTTAAGGGCGAAGATGCCGATGGCGTCGCCGTCGTTGAACTCCGTGGTGTAGCCGTTCTCAGTGGGTGTGCGTGTGGCGGGGGTGTCTCCCTGCACGCAGGAAACGAAGCCGCTTGCAGTGGCGCGGATGGTGAGGGGCGTGCCGTTGCCTGCATCGTCGATGCCCTGCGGCTCATCTGCTATTTCCGTGCAGCCTCCCAAAGCGCAACTGCTCGCGATGAGGAGGGCGGCGCCAAGGAAGCCACTGATGAAGGAATGTTTGTTTTTAAACGTCATAACTATCTTGTCTTTTTTATCATATTCCTAATCATGTTTATTTTTCCCGTCACACGAGGATAGCACCTATCTGGTACGACGGACCTTCAACCTGTTGGAAACGGAACGTCCCGCTCGCTTCTCACGAGGGAGAGGCGGGCGGGACGGAAATTATTCTACTACAAAGTTTATAAACTGCTACTAACTTCTTTTATCATGCGGTGCACAATGGGGGCATCATCGGAATGTCTTCTTTTAAGGTCTTGAATACAACTTCAGCATCCATTTCAAAATAATGATGAGCTATCTTATTACGCATTTTCATTACTCCACTCCAATATATCTCAGGATATCCGGGGAGCAATTCACCTCTTGTTATTTTATCCAAACCTTTCACAGCTTCGTCCAATGCGATTAGGTTTATACAAATAGCATCCAAACGCAACATACCATCGGCGATAATAAAAAATCATCCGGGGTAGCAGCTACAGCTGCCCGTTGGGTAATCATCAACTGTTGAGCGCCAATTCTTTATCATACATAAATACTTTCTTTTAAGATTCTTTGTTTCAAGCGCGCGTTCATTCGCTCACGTATTCTTATTAAATCTACCGGGGAACCCAGTAGCTCTTCAAGCTCGCTCTGTATATGTTCCTAGGTAAGAAGTGATGGTGGCTCGCCTTCATAACAAACATCAACGTCGCTTTGCTCCGTTTGCTCTCCTCGCGCTACGGAACCGAATACACCGAGACGCTTGAAACCGTATTTACTCGCAAACTGTGTTTTATATATGCGGAGAAGTTCTAATATTTCAGCAGTTGATTTCATAACTCTATAATTTTTACTTTGCTATGCTTGCAAAGATAATCATAATTTCCGTTTCCAGCATGTCAAAGAGCGATATTTCAAGCAACAGGTCTGCATAAGCGGACGAAAGTTGCAAAGGATATTTTGATGTACTACGTTCCTGGTCTCCGGTTAAAAGGCGAAGAAGGGGCGGATAGAATAGGTTGCTGTTTTACCCATCGTACTAATAAGTACAGTTAATATATCCTTTTTATCATAATAATCACTCGAAATTAGTAGACCCCACAGATCATTATCCCCATTTAGAGCAGTTTCCGAAGTGCTACAATAGAAGTGAGACTGACTGTCCGGATTAGGAAAAAAGGTGCTATCATCTATATTCACTTTATCTAATTGATTATTTATCTTATCGAACATATTGGGGGCATCATTCATTTCGTTCCACCAGCCTGAACTACTACTAATATTTTCCCATGTAGTCGGAGACTTTCCACCAAGATTTGCCATTAAATCAAACCATTGACCAACACTTGGCATAAACCACGGGCTGCGGTTTATGTTGTTCGGTACGGCATGACTATTGCTGTAATCTTTTATCGCTTGAAATGCGGGATAATCACTGAGGGGCGTTTTTGCTAACATAATTTGTGTCTTTTCGTAGCCATTCATATCATTTCCGGCATCGTTCATGTCAATGGGTGAAGTAACAGATATATTGCTGTTTGCCCATCTATATGTTCCGGAAATATCCGCTAGCCCCATTACATACGCATGGTTCCACCCTTTTGCGTTGCACTTGGCATCTGTCAACCTTGCCGGGTCAGTGGTCACCACTATCCCTACGGCTTGCCGATAGTCCGGTATATTCCCAAAAACATCCACTGCCCCGTTACATGGATAAATTTCTATCTTGCCGTTATGCTGATATACAAAGTCACCGGGCTGTACGGTACGCTTCACTTTTGAAGCGTTAACGTGTATCTCCAATGTGTAACAGGTATTGGACTTGAAGCCACCGATGATGTTGGGGCCGTTTGCGTAAACAGGCTTCAGTCCATCTTCGTCCATAACGTATTCACCGGTTATATGAGAATAATCGGCGGTTGTAGCTTCTGTCAGTATGCGGTAGGTTCCGTCGCTCATTTCGCAGGCTTTTCCGCCGTTTATCAACATCTTGAAGTCCTCTCCGCCCACTTGTATTACATTCCTGTCTATTTCCCAATCATTGCTTTGTGCTTCGGTATAATAGCTGTATGCCGTCACTCCTGACGGGACCATGTATACGCCTTTAACCATGGGTTTCACCACCAGCAATGCGTATTCGTGTTTGAAGTTCAGCGCCAGTGCTCCGCGGTCGGCATCGGCTTGCGAAGGCAGGGCGGCGGCAGTCATCAGGTCGTTGGCTGTGAATACCTCCTTCGTAAGCATATGGGTTGCTAAGGGTTTATTGGTCTTGAGCCAGTTGCGGATGTCCTGCTCGTTGTTCACGGAGGCATCGGTCAGTGCGTCCGTATAAGGATAGTAGGCAAAGTAGGTCACCGCATCGGTATAGAGCAGTGGGGCGGAGGCCGCTGTAGGAGCTTCCCAGGTGCCGGTTCCGTCCGTCGCTGCGGTGTAGGTCATCTTGAGGTTGTAGATGTCCGTTGATATGTATTCAGTGCCAGATGCGTTTTTGCGCACGCAGAAGAGCCCGATGGCGTCGCCCGTCTGGAACTTGGTGCTCGTGCCCTCCATCACCGGGGTGCGGGTGGCGGGGCTGCCTCCGGGCTGTGCCGGGGCTTGGAAGCCGCTTGCCGTGGCGCGGACGGTGAGGGGCGTGCCGTCGGCGGCGGAGTTGCCGTTTCCGGCGTTTTTATCTATGTCTGCCTCCTCCGTGCAGCCGCCCCAAATTGAAAGGACGGCGCCGAGGAAGAGGGCTATGAAGGAATGTTTGCTTATATATCTCATGATTGTCTGACTGTAGTTAATAGTTGCTGATAATTAGAAAGCGAAAAAGTATAATGGCGATAATTCTTTAAGGGTTTTATCTACTGTGCCGAATTCAACGGTATTCCCGTTGAATCTGACCATCCATGCACCCAAGCCGGGTTCTGTGCTGCATGGAAAACGCACGCCATCGGGAAGGGATTTGCCGATTTTGTTCAACCGGGCGTTTATCTCTCCTAATATTGCTGTTCCGTCTTGGTTGCTGTTCCATCCTGCCGTTGTGTTATTATTAAAATCATCCGGCGATTTTCCGCCTATATTGGCTATCAGGTCATACCATTGGCCTGTGCTGGGGATAAACCACGGACTGCGGTTTACTCCTTGAGGGAGTGGGTTGTTATTCCGGTAGGTAACCAGTTCGTCAAATATCTCATAATCATTATATTTTGTCGACAGAATGTATTTTGTATCTTTACAGCCGTTCATGTAGTCTTTTGCCTGAGTAATGGTAGTGACATCCTCAAGATCCGCCAGCATTCTATTCTGCCAGCACCATCGAAGATTGTTGCCATGGGTTTCCGTCCCCATCACGTAAGCGTGTGTCCAGCCATCGCCGCTGCATCCTTCATCAGTCATTCTCGCGGGGATGCAAGTCGTCACTATTCCTACGGCGTTGGTGTAGTCCGGTATCTTGCCGCTCGCATCTACGGGTCCGTCGCCCGGATAAATCTCTATCTTGCCGTTGTGTTGGAAAACGTAGTCTCCGGGCTGCAACGCACGTTCTGTGGCATCGGCGGTTCCGGACAAGGGAACATTCACTGTACATTCGAACCGTTGGTTTGCCTTCAGGGATGCCAATCCGGCAAGAGAAGCATTATACTCCACCATCATCCCGTGGGTAGAGTAGCTGCCACGCATGTAGTCGTCAGAAACAGGTTTGGTGATGGCGCGGAATACGCCGTCGGCTATCTTATATGCCTTTACGTCGCGTATCATTACGTCGGCGGCACCGGGGTCGGCACTCGTAGCGGTTGCTTGCGGATGATAGTCAAAGGCGCTTCCGGCAGGCGCTACATACATCGCCTTGGTCAGATTAGCTTTCAACACTAGCAGCGAGTAGCTGTGGGTAAAGGTAAGCGACAGCAACTTCCGGCTGGGGTCGGCGGTATCGGTGGCCGTGCCGTCGGCGGTCATCAGGTCGCTGGCGGCGTATGCTTCGGGGGTGGACTGGTCGGCAGCGGGTTGCAGTTCCGTCTTCCCGGAAAAGGAGGCAAGGATAGTGGCCGCGCTTTGTGTGGGGTCTATCACGATGCCGTTTTTGTAGGGGTAGTAGGCGATATAGGTCACGTCCGCATAATAATATAAGGTGGTGGCGGCATCTGCCGGTTGCCACGTTGGCTTATGCGAAGCGTCGGCGGCGGGGGCGTATGTCAGCTTGGAATTGTTGATGCCGTCCACGATGGCGGCGGCCGGCGTACCGATGCCCCTTACGGCAAAGAGGCCGATGGCGTCGGTTTCCTCAAACCAAGTGTCATAATTATCCTGTTCCGAGGCGCGGGTGTCAGGCGAGGCGTCCGGCTGTCCGGTGAAGCCGCTTGCCGTTATCTCCAAGGCAAGGGGAATGTGACTGTCTGCCGTGGATGATCCGCCGGCACTGTCGGTTTCGTCGGTACAACCGCCCAGTGCTGCGAAACCGGCGCAGAGCAAGGCAAGGCGGGCGGGGGCTGCGCACCGGTAGAAAGAACGGACGAATAAGTGCTTGATGTATCTCATTGTTATCTTGTTTTAGTAGGATTTACGACTTGGAATCAACTCTTTTCCACGATTTCCGTTCCCCCGTCCTCCCATTGCACGTCGTTCTGCACGGTACTGTGGGTCACCACGGGCTTGCCGTCCACCGAGCCCGAGCCGCCGTTGCTCCAGTTGGGGGTACTTTCATTTTCGGCATACGTGATGACCACACTGCCGGTGACGGTACCCGTTCCGGCATCACCCCATGTGGGGTGTGAGGTGGCAGTGACGGTAAGTTTCTGTTTCTCTATTAGAAAAGTATAGCTGACGTAAGCCCCGAATTCCCATTTATCCATCGAGGGTAGCGTCTGGTTACTCAATGTCACCGTCTGCACAGGTGCATCGCCACTGCTGGCCGTTCCGGCGGTAGTATAGGTGATACTGAACTTATGGTCGCTTTCATTTATCCTGGCGGCGGGCAGGAGGAAGAAGTCGGCAAGCAGCTTTTTCTCGTCTTTTACGGCTGGTACGGTGAAGGGGAGAGTGGCCGAAGGAGATACGGTAATCGTCTCTATAGGGTTTATATAGCTCCAGCTGGCATACTTATTATAAGACGGCGTAGGGTCACGGTATATCAGTGTGGCTTTCTTGGTGGCCTGCATGGAGAAAACGGTCACCTGCTTCCCTTGTACGTTATCGCCGCTTTTCACGTATGCGGACACTCTTGTCAGGGCATGACTCATGTGGAGGCTCACTTTGCCGTTGTTCGTTCCGTAGGTCAGGTTCATCGACGGTGGGATAGAGACAAGTAAGTCCGTCTGGTCGTTATCCTTGGCGGACACGATGTAATCGAGGATGGGATAACCTTTATCCGTTGCTGGACGGAAGGATGGGTTACTGCCGGTTGCTTCCTTTACATACGGAGCGTAGGCGAAGAAAGTGAGCTTATCGCCCGGATTGTTGGGCCAGTACTTCACCGGGCTGTAGGTCCACGGCGAGGAGGCATTGCTTCGTTTTACTTCCTGGTTGTACATGAAGTTCGGCTTTTCGCTTATCGTCAGGTCATTGCTGCCAGTGTAGTAGGCAAAGATGCCCATAGACAGGAGGTTATTGGTGGCAAGCGCTCCGCTTCGCGTCTGTGTATCCTCCACCGTGGTGGAGAAACCGATGGAACGGTCTCCCAACGGCATGTCCGGGGCATTGTCGTCCGCACCGCATGCGGCGAGCAGCGTCAGGAGAAAGACGGTGACTCCGGCGCGTATCCCGTTTTTGTGAATGAATAGCCGTCCGGCTTTTATCGTTCGATTCTTCATATTTCTTCTTTTTTCATTTTCTTTGGTGACCGGGAAGGGACATTCAACCCTGCCCGGTCTGATGTGCCGGCTTTGGTTGCCGGAATCAGCGGTTGATTATTCTACTGTTGCTTCCGTTTTGATATCTTCCCATGGAGTGACCGTAGCATCACTAATCTCAATCTTATGCAGATTGATTTTCAGAGTATACAAATAAGACTCCTTACGTTTCATGTGTCCTGCCGGTAGCTCGATGAAAGCTTCCCCATGGCTGGCAATGAATTTGCCGGCATTAGTCGCATCTTTGGACACGATATCGTAATGGAAACCTATCTTGATGTCTCCTTTGGCACAACCCTTATTTTGGGTTAGATCTGTGCCGCTCTTTTCTCCTACCGGAATCAGATAAAGGTACTCTTTATCCTTGAAAAGCGGAACGGCCTTCTCTGCTGTCCCTTGTGACGCTTTTGTGATTCGGATACCTTGTGTACGTGCGTCATGTCCTGCGGCGGGGGTGGATATATCGATACCCGGACTTTCCAGGTTCAGCATCTTGTCGAGACTGAAGTCTGCCTGGGCAATAGTGGCATCCGCCTCATAGTTCCAGTGAAGTTCAGACCATTTGGCACTGGTGTAGAATTTGGAATTCGCATTAACGGGCGATGCCGGGTCTATCAGCGAAAGATTACTGCCGTCAGCACTGTGGTCCGTACCTACAATCCACATGTGGGTGATATAAACGAAACTGTTCGTACCGTCCATACCATCGAAGTCACCGGCTCCCAACTGTGCGCGGAAGGAGATACGCGAGAGCGTATGCTCGAAGGTAAAGCTGATCTTGCCTCCATTTTCGGCCGTATACGTTTTGTCACGCTGGTCGGCAACCACAAGATCCACCATCTTGTCGAGTTTGTCCGTTGTTTTGAGCTTAAACTTGATGTAGGGGATACCCGGAGCAGTGGCTGCCGAGGTGATTACTCCTGATTTGCTGCCGTTCTGCCAGTCGCTCTCATAAGGTGCATAAGCGAAGAAAGAAATTTTGTCATTCTGTCTGTTCGGCCAGTATTTCACCGGAGAGTACGTCCAGACATTGTTGGTTCCGTCAAACTTTACCATCTGGTTGTGCATGAAGCTGGGGGTTACCGTGGTCTTTACAGTTTCAAAGTTATCTTGTCCCGTAAAGTAGGCCATGATGCCGAATCCACCATATTTATTGGCATCTGTCGGATCATCCTTCATACTTTCCGTAGTCATGTCCACACCTCTGGTTGGTACTCCCGTGTACACACCGAATCCCACCTGCGGGTGAGCGTCCGGACTGATTTCTGTCACTTCATTTTGCGAGCAGCCTGCTATCGTCAGTGCCGCAAGCGATAACATCATAGCGTTAATCGTTTTCATTGTTTCTTAGCTTTAGTTTTTCATTGTTTATATATTAATAAATTTATTGCACATTCATTTTTATAGAGTCAATTGATGGGAATATCCGTATTGATTTCGTTCCCCCATCCGTCTACGTCCACATCAAAGCCGGAACCGGCTCCTCCTTCTGGTTTTACGTCCGGCACTTTTTCGGTACTGGCTTCCAGAATAAGCGTGATGCTCCCTGTTCCGTCGTCGTTTTCCGTTATTTTTACGTTGGTACAATCCCCTTCAAATTCAGTTTTTCCATCCACCAGTAATGCATCCAGATGCAGGTTGTTGTTATCAATAACGTTGAGACCGAATATTTCAAACTCACAACTCAACGTACCGTTGAAAGGAGAACCGGGCGAGAATTCCGGATTTGACGGTGTGAACTCCTGCGTCACCGTGTTGGCGGATGTTTTTCCTGTTGCAAGGAAAATAGATTCTGCCACCCCGCCCAAGCGGCAGGTGGCTGAACGTATGTTGTTCAGTCCTTCTATATGAAGCACGGCGGACACTTCGCGGGTCAGCTTTTTCGGAACGAAATGAAGGTGGTAAAGTCCGTCCGGCGTCTCTTCCGACGAGCGTGAAGGAGCCGTCCGCCCGTAGGTGGTCTGGCTATAATTTCCCAGCATATCTTCCGTAACAGTGAAACCTTCCAGCGTGGCTGCCGCCAATTCATCGGGTGAGGAAATGATTGTGCGTGTTTCCACACGTGTCTTTTTGTCCACACGCGTCTCCACTTTGCGGGCGTATGCTTCCAGTGTCTCATAACTGTTGCCACGGAAAGCAATGTTGCTGAAATCGTTGAACGAACGGTTGAAGACAATGATGTCATACACTCCCATCGGCAGGCGTACTGCGTCGCCCGAACGGTCACCCATCATGAAGATTTTCGGTTCGCCGCCATTCCGCGGATAGAACACGGCTGTGGCACCGTATTTTTGCTCTTTGTCGTCCAATCCCGAATCATTCCAGTCGGCAGTTAGGGTAATCTCCGATACTTCATAGTAGGTCAGGTCACGACGCTCGCAGGAGACAAGCAGGATGGAAACACATAAGAGACAGAAGAACAGTAGCTGTCCGCTGCTTGTTATTAACCACTTATCACTCATTTTATACCTCCTTTCCTCACTTTACGGTTCAACAGCCAGACGAGAGAGAGCTTGGCTTTTGTAGGGCCGAACCAGGTGTATTTGCCATTCTCCTGCCAGAGCAAGGTCTGGTAGTTGTCCCGTGCATGGTAATGCCGGTAATCGGTACGTAGCATACCAATACCTATATTGAATTCCAAGTGCAGATTGCGTGCAATCCGTGTTGCCCAGCCGTAACTGATGCCTGCAGCAATAAAGAATTCTCCTTGATAACCGTTCTCTTTCCACTGAGGTCGTATTTACCTCCTCCGGCATATAACCCGAAGAAATGCCCGGTCAGCACTTCGCTATTCTCGCGTTTCTGATGGCTTCCCAACCAGTAGCGGCCTTCCAGACCGCCCATAAGGATTTGCATGGAGTACTTGTCGCCGTCGAACAGCCACCACGGGAACATATATTCACCATTTATGGACCAACGTTTGCCGATGGGGACTTCTATTTCTATATTCGGCATCATGGCGACGTCGAACAGAAGATTCGTTTTCAAGGCAAATAGCGGGCGTTTATTTTTTGCAAGCTGTTCCTGCTGTCGGACTTGCTCCATAGTTCGCCTTGTTTCTTCTGTCAAGGGATTCGGCAGATTATGCGCATACGGTTCTTGCCGTTGGTATTCCGGCTTTACACAGACAGGCTCGGGTAGAGCCGGCAGGGTGTCGGCATATAATTTGACCGTACAGATGGAAGCATTGCGCAAATAGCGTAATATCTTTTGGCGGATGTAATGATAGGGAATACCATTATCCAGTTTTTTCAACTGCGCCTTGCGCTTTTCCGTTTCCGGTGTGCAATCAATGATTTGCAACACTTCTTTTTGTTTGGGCAGGTTCGCGTCTTCTGCTATCATACGGCGTAATTCCTGCCAGTTTTCACCTTGCGGACACGGAAGGATACGGCACTTGTCGAGGTGGGGATATTTCCATATCAGGTAATTCCTCACCGCATAAGAACGCCGCATTGCCAGGCGGTTGTTGTAGGATGGAACACCTTCGGGCGAAGCGAAAGACAGTATGTATATTGAATCTATCCGTCCGGTCGGAATACTGTCCGAGAAAAGTTCATCTAAACGGCGTAATGTGCGTCCATTGTCCATATAGCCACTGTCTACCAAAGCTTTGTCAAAGCGGAAATAAAGCAAGGCAGGCTTGACAGAAATTTCTTCGGTATGCCCCTTCTGTGCAAAGATATCAGCAGAAAGGGATAATAGCATACCGAAAAGAAAAGCGAGGCGTTTTAAATATGTAGGTTTATTTTTCATAAGTTGATGTGTGTCATTTTTATGTGTACTATACGGTTACCAGTCGGATATTTTGATTCCTGTCAGAAGCATCCGCGTAACCTGGTTGAGCACGCCTGTCTTTTGAGCGACTTGCATATTCTGCAAATAGAGGGATTCGGGAGTAGGGCGGATACAATAAATAGGTTCGCCCAATGCTTCAAGTATATCTAATAAGGAAAGGTCGTTCAAGGAGCGGCACAATACGTAGGATGATATTATGTTTGCTTCACAGTTCGGTAACAATCGTATAATATGTCCTTCCTCTAATTTATGGAACAGATTTTCCCATTCTTCCTCTGTAAACCGGAAGTTGGCTGAACGGAAGTAGATACCTGTAGAAATATCATGCAGGATCGCTATTGCTGCTTGTGTGGCTTGTGTTAACATACTTTGCGTTTTAATTTATCTGTTACTTACCAAGTAACGGCTGTTGTTCATAATTAAGCAGCGGTGAAAAGCGTTTTTTCGTAGGCTTGATTTATAATAGAAAGACTTTTCTGGCGGGAAAAGTGCATGAAAGAATGTTTCATTTTTGGAGTACAGAAATGAACTGGGGGCGTATGCCCTTAAGAAGCATAGTCGTGATAATATGTTGTTTTGTCAGGTTTTGTGTCAGTATATAGTTCTTTAATATTGAAAATAAAAGAAGATTTTACAATATATATTTGGATATATGAAGAAATATTCACTACTTTGCATCGTAAAACGTCCGTTACTTGGTAAGTAATAGTTTCTCTTCTAATCTGTTGTTATTTGGTCGTTTACGCTACTATCTTTTCTTTAGAACGTTTTACAACCAACATTATCAGTTCATCATTTGCGGCATCTACCTTTTCATTTTCGAAAGGTTTCAGATAAGTTTCTGTTACCTTGATGGACGAGTGTCCCAGGGCTTTGCTTATAATACCGATGGGAATGCCTGAGTAAAAGGCTAGTGTTGCCCAGGTGTGTCGTGCGGTGTACGAACTGATATTAGTGCCGGGGAGCAGCAATGCGGCCATTTTGGCTAGCTTGCGGTTGAATGTGCGTAAAGCCTGACGATAATTCTCGTATAGTTTCTTTTCGTTTTCTGTTGTTTCGTCAAGAATAGGAAAGAGATAACCGGAATCAGTTTTCTTGTTCCGGCATTTCTCAAACAGAGCAGTTGCTTCATGCGGAATGCGTACTACCATTTTCTTTCCGGTTTTGTGACGGCAGTAGGTGATACAGTGTTCCTTTAGGTCTTGTTTGCGCAGGTAGGCCATATCAATGAATGGCATTCCACGGAAAAGAAACATCAACAGAAAATAAGCGAGTACATTTTGTACGTCTTCGGGCAATTTTTCAAAATCTGTGCGCAGTAATGTATTCATTTGTTCTTCTGTAAGCGACCGTTTGGACTGTGCCTCCACCTTTGTATATACACTATCAAACAGTCTGGCATCATAAGTCAGGTGCTTTGCTTCCACGAGCCTGTTGTAAACCGCTTTGAGCACTCGCATATAGGTGGAAACCGTGTTCCAGCTTGCATTTCTGCTTCGCAGCCATGCTTCGTACTCTTTCAGCTTGCCTGCCGTAAAAACGTCTGTTACCAGCATTTCTTCTGTGCCCTGTCCGCCGGAAAACTTCGTAAAAGAGTTTAGCGTGGCATTATAGGTATGTACTGCCGGGCGTTTCTTGTCTGCCGTCAACCTTTCAATGACCGACTTCATGTATGGTGACAGATGCACCATCTCAACATTCTTTTCTTCTTTATCCATAAATTTAAATTTTAATTTCCGCATCCCGCGGTCTTTTTTGAAACAGACCTACTGGGGAAATGTTTATGGATGCAAGATAAAGAATTTTATGGGCGAAGAAAACAAAAGATGTTTCAACTAGTTCCATTTTTTGTTTCATACCTTGAAACGAATGGTTTCCCGTAGTGAAACAGTTTGTTTCTCGGTGTGAAACGAATCGTTTCACCATTTGAAACTTTTAGTTTCTAGCGCTTGAAACAAAAAGTTTCAGCAGGCTGGAAACTAGTTAGAACGCAGCTTTACCAATTATACTCATCCGTGTAACTATCAAAGACCGGTTCTTCGGTGATACCTTTCCGGCGAAAAAGCTGGCGGATATAGTTTTGGTCTGCGGGGCTTAGGAAGCGTTCTTCGCGATAAAAGCGATAGTAAAGCGTTTTTCCGAAATGTCCGATCAGTTGTTGCTTGATGTTTGTTCCGTCCTTATAAGGTACGTTGTCCAGCAGGTGGCTGATACCCCATGCCACATGTATCTTTTCTGCGTTTTGGAAGTGGGGACAGTCAATGCCGGTGGCCGGAATACACATTGGGTTTACGATGCTGATGTAGGACGTGTCAGCGGTAGTGAGAAGTGCAGCCACCCGACGCAGGCAGTTACAAGCTTTCGGACATTGCTCATTGTAGCAGCGGGCGTAGTTGAAAGGGACTGTTTTGTTTTTTAATTTATTGTCGTTCATTTTATATTGTATATTACATACATGATTGACAAAGGTAGTGCTTTTATTGTGGAAAGGTACAGTTTGAAAAAGAAAAAACGTGAAAGGATGGGTGAAGGGAACACCCTTCACCTATAAATTGCTAATAGATAGGATAATACAAGGAAAAGTGAAGGGTGAAGAGATTGTTCATTATAACTCTTCGCATACCCGCATTTCCATACCTTTATATACCACTACAATCTTGTGTAGTTGCGTGGAGCCAATAGCTTGCTTCACCGTGTCCGTGTCGGCATAGCGGTTGGCTTGGGCGATGGCTTCTTGACGCAATTCTTCCACACGGTTTTCGGAATCGCGATATTTGGCGTATTTCAACTCAACGATGTAGCTGTGCTTCATGTCGGAATATATGTCCAACATGGGACAGAGGAAAATATCAACGTAACCCGCTTGTGTATCTTGCTCGGAAATAGGACGGTAGAAGCGGTTTTGCGCAGTCATGGCCAAGGTGAAGCCGTGAACGAAGAATTCGCCCTTTTGCTTGTCACGTTGGGATGCATAACGTTTCAGGCAGTCGGCAATGTAACCGAAATAGGCTTGCCAGTTGCCCCGATAAGCCAGTTGGCTTGAAAGTTCGCTCTTCTCATAGCTGCTGAAACTCAAGTCTGCGTCGTTGTAGGTATTCAGTAAATAAGTGTATAGTTGCTCCTGAACCACTAGGTTGGGAATGGTCAGCTTGGTTTTTCCTTCATGCATTCCGCTAATGGTCAACATTCCAAAATAGTAGAGCAGGCTTATAAAATTGTCCGGATTGGTGATGTTGACGGCAGGGAAACCTTTCTTCACTTCACCAGTGATATAGCCTTGACTCACTAAAGTCTGAATGACGGAAGCATCGTGTGCAAACTCCTTATCCTTTCGAATGAGCATACGCAGCTTTTCATAGTCGATACGTATATTATCTTCTATCATTTCTCGTGGTGCTTTGCCGTTATCTATGTAATTCTTCACGAAGTAGAGCACCATGTTGGAGTTGTACATGGTAGTTTCACCGTAACAATCCTGCGCGAAGCAATAATTGTCGTACCACGGTTTCATTATTTCTATCAGTTCGTCAACAGTATGGCGGAAAGGGCTGTTCGTTGAATAGTAAGTCAGCATTTCGCGCACTTCTTCTTCGGTGAACCCCATCATTTGGTTAAATTGGGGTGTAAGTGAGTAGTTCGTGCCGATGTTGAAGCCACTCGTCAGGTCATCCATCGTTACGGGGCTTACGCCGGTGATGAAACAACGCTCTATGCTGGAGTAAGTTCCTGCCTTCACCTTATTGAAGAAAGCACGTAGATAACCTTCGCCATGCGTTTCATCAGTGTAACGGTGCAAACTTTTGGCATCGGAAAGGATGGCGTTGGTGAAGTGGTCGTATTCGTCGATGAAGAGATACATTTTCTGTCCGGCACGTTCGCAGGCTTGATAGAGGTAGTCCAACTGCTCTACGGCCCCATTCACTTGGCGTAGTTCTTCCAGAGTTTCCGGAGGCAGAAGGTCGGCATATATCTTGCAGAAGTTCATGAAAGTAATGCTGCAATGTGCATCCAATCCTTTTCGATAATCGTTCAGTTCGCCGGTGATGCCTGAAAAGTTAAGGTAAAGCACCAGATAGCTGTTGCGGTTTGCTGTGGGATGCTTCCCGATGTAGAGGTCGCCGAATAAGTCGTTGAACTTATCGCGGGTACGCACATCGTAGTAGTGTTGCAGTACGTTCAGCGTGAGGCTTTTGCCGAAGCGGCGGGGACGGATGAAGAAAAAGAACCGGTCTGCCTGCTCTATCATAGGAATGAAGCGGGTTTTGTCTACATAATAATAGTCTTCGCGGCGGATGACTGCGAAGTTCATCATACCGTAAGGCAAACGCTTTCTGTTGGGTACTATATATTCCATTGGATCCATTTCCTGTCCTCCTGCTGATTTCTTATATTATAACTTGCTTATTAATAGCGTTAACGACACAAAGATAGTAAAAGTTCTTGTTGGGTACGAGGCATCCTCAAAAAAGTATTGGAAAAACTCATTCACACTAAGAACTGCAGCTCTGGCAAAGCTATTCTGAAACAGCAGTGAAGGGGCGGAAATAATTCTCGAGGTTAGCTTGTATTTACTGAAAGATACTGTATTTTTGTGCAGAACTAAAAAAATAGATTATGTTGGACATTATTTTGATTGTAATTAGTGCCCTTTGTATGATAGCCGGGTTAGCAGGTTGTATTCTGCCGTTTCTTCCCGGTCCTCCCATTGCTTATGTGGGGTTGGTCATTCTGCACTTCACGGATAAGGTACAATATTCTACGACACAATTAATCGTATGGTTATTGATTGTAGCTGTTTTGCAGGTATTGGACTATTTCACTCCGATGCTGGGAAGTAAATATAGTGGCGGTAGTAAATGGGGGAATTGGGGGTGTATTATAGGAACTTTTGTCGGTCTTCTTTTCTTGCCTTGGGGCATTATTCTCGGTCCGTTTCTAGGGGCGGTGATTGGTGAACTATTAGGAAATAAAGAGTTCTCGCAGGCACTCAAATCAGGTGTGGGCTCTTTACTCGGATTTATATTCGGAACTTTACTGAAGTTCGTTGTCTGCGGTTATTTTTGCTATCAATTTATCATAGGTCTTATTCGGTAACCTATTTGATGTTGTAAAACATTCGTAAGAATAACCTATCTATTGCCTTTACATAGAGTACTAAATCGATGTGTGTTCGTCTTTATTGAAGTAGCACATTGAGGTAGTACCATGAAAAAGACTTTTATTTATCTTTCTTTTATCATTTTCTTGGGGTGGTTTCCCTCGCTTTTTGCGGGAGAAATTTATGTATCCCTGCAGGGGAATGATAAGAATCCCGGGACAAAGGAAGCTCCGTTTTATACATTAAACCGGGCAATCAAGCAGGCTCGTGAATGGCGTAGACTGAATCGGCCGGAAGTAGCCGGAGGAATTTATATTCGTTTGGAAGAGGGTGTTTATGCCCAGCGCAATTCTCTGTTTCTTCGTCCGGAAGATAGTGGGACACCCGATTCTCCAACGGTGATTTGTGCAGTAGATGGTGCTCACCCTGTAATTAGTGGTGGAGTTGCTGTTACGGGGTGGAAGCGTGGATGTAATCATCCGGCAATTCCTGAAAAGCTAAAGCAGAAGATATGGTCGGCAGAGGCTCCCCTAATAGGAAATAGAAGAGTAGAAACTCGGCAGATGTGGGTGAACGGTCATAAAGTTCAAAGAGCTGCGCAATTTCCTGACGGAGAATTGGAACGAATGATTGACTTCAATCCGGAAGAACAAACAATAACGATCCCCGTTTCTCAAAGTGTAAATCCGAAAAGACTACAAAATGCCGGTCAACTGGAAATGATTGTCCATCAACGCTGGGCGATTGCTATTTTGCGCGTGAAAAGTATAGACGTGAAAGACGGACAAGCTGTAGTTCGCTTCCATGAACCTGAAAGTCACTTGGAGTTTGCGCATCCCTGGCCGCAACCCGTCATCGGAGGAGAGAAAGGAAATTCTTCCTTCTGCCTGACCAATGCACTGGAATTGCTGGACCAACCCGGTGAATGGTTTCAGGAATATCCTTCCGGCACGATTTACTATTATCCGCAGGCGGACGAAAATATGGAAACAGCTGAAGTGATTATCCCTGCTTTGGAAACTTTAGTGACCATAGACGGTACATTGTCCCGTCCGGTAAAACATATACAATTTAACGGAATTACTTTTGAGCATACCTCCTGGATGCGTCCTTCTTATCAGGGACACGTCACTCTGCAAGGGGGATTTCCTTTATTGGATGCCTATAAACTACAAGAACCGGGGCTTCCGGAAAAAGCAGAACTGGAAAATCAAGCTTGGATCACCCGTCCCGAAACAGCGATACGTGTAAGAGGTGCCGAGCATATTGATTTCAAGCATTGCACCTTCCGTCATTTATCGTCCACCGGACTGGATTATGAATGGGCAGTCACAGCATCGAGCGTCGAAGATTGTCAATTTACGGATATTGGAGGAACGGCTTTACTGGTTGGCGCATTTCCGGACGGAGGATTTGAGACGCACATCCCTTTTATTCCTGCTGACGTACGGGAATTATGTTCCCATATAACTATCAGAAACAATTTCATAAGTAATGTGACTAATGAAGACTGGGGATGTGTAGGTATCGGCGCCGGATATGTCAGAAACATGGATATTTCTCATAATGAAGTCTGCCATCTGAACTATTCAGGGATTTGTGTAGGCTGGGGATGGACATCGCTGGAGAGCGGAATGTACAACAACCGGATAGAAGCAAACTATGTACATCACTTTGCCCGTCGGCTATACGATGCAGGCGGTCTGTATACTCTTTCCAACCAGCCGGGTTCCGTCATGCGAAATAACCGGATCGAACATTTAATCGAAGCCCCCTACGCTACGAATGACCGTGCTTTTTATATCTATCTGGATGAAGCTACGGACGGATATACAATGGAAAACAACTGGTGTCCCACTGAACGTTTGATTCGAACCGCCCCGGGAAAAAGAACGTGTGGAAGAATAACGGCCCTCAAGTGGCGGACAGTATTAAATACAAAGCCGGAAGAATAAAGCAAGATTGAAACAAATCAATGGATTAACATAGTCATTAATGTACTAGTATAGCAATCAATAAACTAGTGTAATAATCATTAGAACTAGACTAGTATGGTAATCATTCAAACTAATATGATAATTATAGTAATCAATAAACGATATTTAATCAATAAAATAGATGAAACCAACGAACTACCACTTATTTGATTTCCTTGATTTCGATACCGAGTTATTAAGGAATGAGTCGCTTTGGAAAGCATACAAGCCAACGGCTGTTTATGAAAAGGAAGGAGATATTTACGTAACAGTTCCCTTTCAGAAGCAAAAGCTGGCTAACGATATGATGGCGGATACCGATGTTCCCCAGGAGGAATATACGTTAATCATCCGTCAGTATAACATCGGTATCACCCGCCTGTTTCTTGGCTTCGGTGATTATGTACTGACAGATGAGTCGGAAATGCTACAATTCAGTGACCGGATTCAGAAAGTGCCCCTGTTTATAAAAGAACAAAAAGGAAAATGGATTCTTTCGACGGAAGACGGAACGAAGCGTGCCGTTATCAATGTGGAAGAGCCTCTATTAGACCGATGGAGCGAATTGCTACCCGATCCTCAAGAAACGCTTGACATCACTTTATACCCTGACGGAAAGCGTGAAATCCGCTTGTCAGCCTACGACCATTTTTCGCCTCCCCGCTACGATGCGTTACCTGTTGCCTTTTGCAAACGCGACGGTCGGAAAGAACGTGCAACGCTTTCTTTTGAATGTAAACCCGATGAATGTTTTGCCGGAACCGGAGAACGTTTCTTTAAAATGGACTTAAGCGGACAGACTTTCTTCCTGAAAAACCAGGACGGGCAAGGAGTCAATAACCGGCGTACTTATAAGAATATCCCCTTCTATCTATCCAGCCGCATGTATGGAACATTCTACCATACATGTGCTCATAGCAAGCTCTCGCTGGCCGGACATTCCACCCGTTCCGTACAGTTTCTAAGCGACCAGGCATTGCTGGATGTATTTGTAATAGGCGGTGATACGATGGAAGATATTCTTCGCGGTTATCGTGACCTGACCGGCTATCCGTCTATGCCTCCTCTTTGGAGTTTTGGCGTTTGGATGAGCCGTATGACTTATTTCAGTGCCGATGAAGTAGACGAAATATGCGACCGCATGCGTGCCGAACACTATCCCTGTGATGTAATTCATCTGGATACGGGCTGGTTCCGTACCGATTGGCTCTGCGAATGGAAATTCAATGAAGAACGGTTCCCCGATCCGAAAGGATTCATCGGGCGGTTGAAAAAGAACGGCTATCGTGTCTCTTTATGGCAACTTCCATACGTTGCAGAAAATGCAGAGCAGATTGATGAAGCCAGAGCCAATGATTATATAGCCCCATTGACCAAACAACAAGCGACCGATGGTTCCAACTTCTCCGCCCTGGATTATGCCGGAACAATCGACTTTACTTATCCGAAAGCAACCGAATGGTACAAAGGACTATTGAAACAACTCCTGGATATGGGAGTAACCTGTATCAAAACCGATTTCGGTGAAAACATTCACATGGACGCCCTCTATAAAGGTATGAAGCCGGAATTGTTAAACAACCTGTATGCCCTGCTTTATCAAAAGGCCGCTTACGAAATTACGAAAGAAGTGACAGGTGACGGCATAGTCTGGGCACGTTCCGCATGGGCGGGATGCCAGCGTTATCCTTTGCATTGGGGAGGCGATTCATGCAGTTCTTGGGATGGAATGGCAGGTTCTCTGAAAGGTGGTCTACATTTCGGCCTGTCGGGATTTGCTTTTTGGAGCCATGATGTTCCCGGCTTCCATACATTGCCCAATTTTATGAACTCGGTAGTAGCAGATGATGTGTACATGCGTTGGACTCAATTCGGCGTATTCACATCGCATATCCGTTATCACGGAACCAATAAGCGTGAACCCTGGCACTATCCGGCCATAGCTCCGTTGGTGAAAAAGTGGTGGAAATTGCGTTATTCGCTCATTCCATACATCGTAGAACAAAGTAAACTAGCCATAGAAAGCGGCTATCCGCTCTTGCAGGCACTCATTCTGCATCATCCGGAAGATAAACTTTGTTGGCATATAGATGATGAATACTATTTCGGCAATGATTTCCTGGTAGCTCCGGTGATGAACAGCGAGAACCGTCGGGATATCTATCTTCCCGAAGGAAAATGGGTGAACTTCTTTACGGGAGAACGTCTGGAAGGAGCATGCTGGCTGAAAGACGTATACGTTCCATTGGAAGAAATGCCCGTATATGTGCGTGCAAATGCCGTGATCCCCATCTATCCGGAAGACGTGGACTGTACGGATGAAATGGATTTAAGCAAGAGCATGGCTTTACGCATAGATAATGATTATAAAGGATTTTGGAATAGATAAATAGAAATAACTCAAGTTTTGTAAGTAGCCTGAAAGGCTTACATAATATTGCGTAGAGTGATACCTTACGCTATATAGCAAGAGGCTTTCAACCTAATAAATTACTTCCGAAACTTGAGTAGAATAAATAAAAAATGGCAGAGTATGAAAACATGGAAGAGTAATTTAGAAGAAACAAAACAACGTTATATAAATTGGTGGAACCATAAAGGAATCATTCTCAATATGTGGGAACACTTCCAGGAAGGAGTACAACCACATGCAGAGATAACACCTCCCGCACCGGCAAAAGATTTGTCGCAAAAGTGGTTCGACCCTCAATGGAGAGCTGAATATCTGGACTGGTACGTAGCGCACAGCAGCCTGAAAGCGGATATTCTTCCGGTTGCGAATACCCAACTGGGTCCCGGTTCTCTAGCTGCCATTTTAGGCGGAGTGTTTGAAGGTGGGGAAGATACCATTTGGATTCATCCCAACCCGGATTTCACCGATGAAATAGTCTTTAACCCCGAACACCCGAACTGGATTCTTCATAAAGAACTCCTGAAAGCCTGTAAAGCGAAAGCCAACGGACACTACTTTGTCGGTATGCCCGACCTGATGGAAGGATTGGATGTTCTGGCCGCATTGAAAGGAACGGATAGGGTATTATTGGACACAGTGATGCAGCCTGAAATCCTGGAACAACAGATGCAGCAAATTAACGACATCTACTTCAAAGTATTTGATGAACTATACGACATCATCCGTGAAGGCGACGAGATGGCTTTCTGTTATTTCTCGTCCTGGGCTCCCGGAAAGATGAGTAAACTGCAAAGTGATATTTCAACCATGATTAGTCAGGATGATTATCGCCGGTTTGTGCAACCTTTTATTCGTGAACAATGTCAGAAGATTGATTATACCCTTTATCATCTGGATGGAGTGGGAGCCATGCATCACCTGCCTGCCTTGCTTGAAATTGAAGAATTGAATGCGATTCAATGGACTCCCGGAGTGGGCGAACCACAAGGAGGATCTCCCAAATGGTACGATCTGTATAAGAAGATTCTGGCAGGCGGAAAGAGCGTGATGGCTTGCTGGGTGACATTAGACGAACTAAAACCCCTATTGGATCATATCGGCGCGGACGGTGTACATTTGGAAATGGATTTTCATAACGAAAAGGAAGTGGAACAGGCCATGCGGATTGTTGAAGAATATACCGGTTCTTCTACCGCTGTAAATACCAATGAACATCAACAGGATGCCGACTTGGCAGCTACCGGACAGGAACGTATTTGTATACGGGAAGAACAACATCGGGAAGAGGATAAACTGAAACCTCTGTATGAAGCCATTGTTGCCGGGAAACTGGAACCTGCGGTTGAAATCACCCGGCAAGCCATTGCGGAAGGAATAGCACCCCAAATGATTATCAATAATTATATGATTAAGGCAATGGGCGAAGTGGGACAACGTTTCCAGGATGGAAAAGCTTTTGTTCCTCAACTGTTGATGGCAGGACGTGCCATGAAAGGGGCTTTGGAACTACTGAAACCTTTATTGGCAGGAAGTGCTTCCACTACAATCGGTAAGATTGTCATCGGTACAGTGAAAGGAGATCTCCATGATATTGGTAAAAACCTGGTGGCTTCCATGCTGGAGGGTTGCGGCTTTGAAGTCATTAATATTGGTATTGATGTGACTTGTGACAAGTTTGTGGAAGCTGTGAAGGAAAACCATGCTGACATCTTGTGCATGAGCGCATTGCTGACTACTACCATGACGTATATGAAAGAGGTTATTCAGGCATTGGAAGAGGCCGGTATTCGTAATCAAGTGAAAGTGATGATTGGCGGAGCACCCGTCAGTCAGGGGTTTGCTGACGAAATCGGTGCGGACGGATATAGTGATAATGCGAATACAGCCGTAGCAGTTGCCAAAGAACTGATTGGAAATAAAAAATAGAATAAAAAGGCACGGATTACACGGATCAACACGGCTCTTAATTACATAGCCTATCAAAACCGTGAAATCCATGTAATCCTTGCCTAAAGAAAATTAGATTTAACTTACGTTACTTATTTAATACTTGAATTATGCATGTGAAATTCTTAGAGACATTAGATTGGAGTATTCTGATTGCCTACTTCCTGATTTTGATAGCTATTGGTATATGGGCAAGTTCAAAACGAAAAAAGGGGAGTAGTCTTTTCCTTGCGGAGAATTCGTTGAGATGGTATCATATCGGCTTCTCCATGTGGGGGACAAATGTCGGACCTTCCATGTTGATAGCTTCCGCAAGTGCCGGATTTACTACTGGTATTGTTTCGGGGAATTATGCCTGGTATGCATTTGTCTTTATATGTCTGCTTGCTTTTGTCTTTGCTCCCCGATATTTGGGTAGTCGCATCACGACATTGCCCGAATTTATGGGAAAACGTTTCGGACAATCTACCCGTAACATCCTTGCCTGGTATACCATTATTACCATTCTTATTTCATGGCTTGCATTGACTTTATTTGCCGGTGGAGTTCTGATCCGTCAGGTCTTCGATATTCCTATGTGGCAATCGGCATTGCTGTTACTTGTCATCTCCGCTTTCTTCACGATGCTCGGCGGACTGAAAGCTGTGGCCTACACGAATGTATATCAAATGATACTGTTGATTGTAGTATCAGCCACACTGGCTATCATGGGAATCTATAAAGTGGGCGGTGTAGGAGCACTGGTGGACGCCGTTCCGGCGGATTACTGGAATCTTTTCCATCCAAATGATGACCCGGCTTTTCCCTGGCTACCTATTATCCTGGGTTATCCTATTATGGGAGTTTGGTTTTGGTGTACGGATCAGTCGATGGTGCAACCGGTTCTTGCTGCCAAGAATCTCAAAGAAGGACAGATGGGAACCAACTTTACCGGATGGTTGAAAATATTAGATGTACCTCTTTACATTCTTCCCGGCATTATCTGCCTCGCTTTATTCCCACAATTGGAGAATCCCGATGAGGCTTATATGACAATGGTGACTCATTTGTTCCCGACAGGAATGGTCGGCTTGGTATTGGCTGTATTGACAGCAGCATTGGTAAGTACTGTCGGCTCTGCATTGAATGCATTAAGTACGGTATTCACGATGGATATCTATGTGAAGAAAATCCGACCGCAGGCCAAGCAGAAAGAGATTATCAGAGTGGGACAAGTGGTTACGGTAGTCGGTGCACTGATCTCTGTGATAATAACCATAGCGATCGACAGTATCAAGGGGCTGAATCTATTTAATGTTTTCCAGTCTGTACTGGGATTTATAGCTCCTCCAATGGCAGCTGTATTTCTCTTTGGCGTGTTCTGGAAACGCACCACTACTCTGGCAGCTAATATGGCTCTGACATTGGGAACAGTGTTCAGTATCGGAGTAGGAATCTTGTATTTATGGGTGTTTCCGGCAGAACAATATGATGCATGGCCTCATTTTATGCTGCTTTCCTTCTACTTATTCGTTATCATCGGAATAGGCATGATAGTAGTCAGCCTGTGGGATAAGTCTCCGCAATTGGGCATCTTGAATATGGAAAAGATAGAGGACAAACCTGCACGAATTGTTCTTATTCTATGGGGATTACTTATTGTGACCATGATTGGGCTTTACATCTTCTTCAATGGCCACTAGTTTTTATTCACCACAGAGGACGCAGAGGACGCAGAGATTATTATCTAATAATAAAAAGACTCCGTGT